>NZ_MEHK01000001.1:4679070-5006105 GCF_001746425.1 Streptomyces subrutilus
TGACGGCGTTGGTGATCCGGGACTCGGTGCCGTACTTGGAGCCGAACTCCTTGAGCAGGTACAGCGCCATCTCCACGGTCAGGTGCTCACGGGCGTGCTGGTGGTGGGTGAAGAGGACCTCGGGCTCGGCCTCGTCCGTCGCCACGTTGTCGCTGATCTTGATGGCGATGAGGTCGCGGCCCTGGTACGACTTCCCGATCACCCGCTTGCTCATGATCCCGGGGTACTGCGCGAGGCGCTGGTCGATCTCGGCGTTCATCTCGGCGTAGTTGTGGTAGCGGGAGTCCGCCGACGGGAAGTCCATGGGACCGGCCGCGACCCCGGGCAGGGAGCGGTCCGGCGGGCCGGGCAGTGCGGTGAGCTGGTAGCCCAGTGAGCGCAGGTTCTTGGCCTGCATGGTGTCGGCGCTGACCACGACCGTGTGGTCGTCCACCTCGTCGATGGACACGCCCGTACGGAGCAGGGCGGTGCGGTCGGTCGCGGTGGCGGGGCCGTGGATCCGGTACTGGACGACGGCCTCGTCCTGGGTGGCGGTGGACGGGGTGGGTGGTGGCGAGGCCGTGGCGCTCATGCCGTAGGCGGGTGCGCCCAGCGCGAGCGCCAGCAGGGCCGCCGTGACGGCGGCCCTTCGGCGGTAGTGGAGCCGCATGCGTTCTCCTGGGTGGGGAGTGTGGGGGTAGCCGTGCGGACGCGCACAGCGTGCTCTCGTGGCATGTCCAGGTCAATACCGCGCGGTGTCCCGCCGACCCGAACCGGCCACCCCCACACCTACCGCCTAGGGGAGGCTGTGGACCTTGGGACCCACCGCGTTGGACCAGGCACTACCCGCCTTGGCGTCCCAGTTGGTCGACCAGGTCATCGCGCCGCGCAGGCCGGGGTAGGTCTTGGACGGCTTGAAGGAGCCGCAGTTCGTGCCCCGGGTCAGGCAGTCCAGGGCGTTGTTGACGATGGTCGGGGAGACGTAGCCGCTGCCCGCCCCGCTCGGCGAGGCCGGGACGCCGATGCCCACCTGGGAGGGGTCGAGGCCGCCCTCCAGCTGGATGCAGGCGAGGGCGGTGAGGAAGTCCACCGAGCCCTGCGAGTAGACCTTGCCGTCGCAGCCGTTCATCGAGCCGCTGTTGTAGTACTGCATGTTGACGACGGTCAGGATGTCCTTGATGTTGAGCGCCGTCTTGAAGTAGCCGCCCTGCGTGGACTGCATGTCGATGGTCTGCGGGGCCATGGTGATGACGAGCGAGGGGCCCGCCTTCGCCGACAGCGCGCGCAGGGCCTGCGTCATGTAGGTCGGGTTGAGGCCGTTCTCCAGGTCGATGTCGATGCCGGTGAAGCCGTACTCCTGCATCAGCGCGTACGCCGAGTTCGCGAGGTTGGTCGCGGAGGCGGAGTCGTTGACCGTGATGGTCCCCTTCTCGCCGCCGACGGAGAGGATGACCGACTTGCCGGCCGCCTTCTTCGCGGCGATGTCCGCCTTGAACTGGGCGACCGTGTAGCCGCCGAGTCCGGCCGAGTCGAGGTTGAAGGTGATGGCGCCCGGCGTGGCCGTGGCGTCGGCGAAGGAGACGGCGATGATGTCGTACTGCGCGGAGACGTCGGAGATCTTCTGGACGGTCGCGCCGTTGTTGAAGTTCTGCCAATAGCCGGTCAGCGCGTGCCGGGGAACGGCCGGATTCGGGTTCGGTTCCCCGCCCCCGGTCGTGGTGCCCGTGACGGACGCGGACTTGGGGCCCTCGCCCGCCGCGTTGTACGCGCTGACCTGGAACGCGTACGAGGTCGAGGCCGCGAGCCCGGTGATCTGGGCGCTCGCCGAGGACACCGTGCGGACGCGGACGCCGTCCTGATACACGTGATAGCCGGCGGCCCCGCTGACCGCGTTCCACGAAAGGGTGAGTCCGCTCGCGCTCTGTCCGGAAACAGCGGTACCGGCCGGGGCGCCGGGGACGGACGGGCCGGGGTCCGTGCCGCCGCCGCCGTCCGGGCCGAAGACGCTGAACTCGTCGACGACGTAGGCCGGCTGGCCGTACCAGCCGTGGGTGTAGACGGTGACCTGGGTGGTGCCGGGGCCGGTGGTGAAGGTGGTGGAGAGCTTCTGCCAGCCCGAACCCGAGCCGGGGGTCCAGGTGGAGACGTCCTGGGTGCCGGTCCCGGTCGCGCCGAGGTAGACGTAGCTGCCCTGGACCTGGGTGCTCAGCGTGTACGTGGAGTTCGGCTTGACCGTGACGGTCTGGCTGCACCGGGCGTTGTCGGACCCGGCCGGCGTGGCCTTGAGGGCGCCCGCTCCGGCGTAGACCGGCGAGGAGACGGAAGCGCCGCTTCCGCCGGAACAGGACCAGTTGGCGAGACCGGACTCGAAGCCGCCGTTGCGGGCGACGTTGACGTCCGCGGCGTGCGCGGTGCCGGTGGCGAAGGCGGTGAGGCCGCCCGCGGCGAGGGCGGCGGCGGCCAGAAGGGCGAGGGAGCGTATGCGGTTCACGTGGGCTCCGGTGGGGGGAGGAAGGGGATGAGGAGTGCGGGGGCAGGTGGGGGCGCCCCGGAAAAGGCCTGGCGGAGCCAAGTTGGTCCAGACCAATCTCCATGTCAAGAGTCTTTGCAATGTGGCTGGAAATGCTCGATCGTCCGATCCCTGTTGTCCGGGTTTCCCGCCACCTGTGACACGTGCTCGCGGCACGGGTATTTCCAAGCCCCTGCCCTGCCGGCGGTGACGCGGTTATGGTGCTGAGGCAAGGGGGAAGAGCGTCGATCGTTTGCGGTCGCGCAGGGTGTGCGTGTGTGCGGCGGCTCAGCGAACGGCCGTGGCGCACGGGGTGAACGGGGGGATTCGCGTGCCGACCGCCATCGCTGTCACCAGCGCCGATCTGGTCCTTCCGGCCCCTGACCGGCACACGCCCGGGGCCGCCGTGCTGCCCCCGCCCGAGGAGCTCGACCTCGCCGGCGCGCTCGCCCGGACCAGCGCCCTGCTGGAGCGCCACGGCCATCTCGTGGCCGTCGTACCGGCCTGGCTGCCGCGAGCCACCGTCCAGCGGCAGCACACCGTCCGCGCCATCCTCGAAACCGACCGGATCGCGCTCGTCGACGTCGATCTGCCGCCGCTGGGCACGGCCCTGCTGGTGCGTCAGCTGCGCCAGCTCAGCGTCTGCGACTTCAGCCCGGGAGTCATCGCCTCCGCGGCCCGGCTGCTGTCCCACTACATCTACGCGGGCGCCCTGCTGGGCTCGGTCGCCAAACTCGACCGGGTCCCGGTCGGGCTCAAGGCGCACGCCCGGTCCTGGTCGCCGAGCGCGCAGTTCGCCGTACTCGCCCATCCGACGCCGCACCTGGCCAGGCTGGGCGGCTCCGGGGGGCCGGGGCGGGCCGGTGGTGCAGGCGGTTCCGGAGGTTCCGGAGGTTCCGGAGGTTCCGGAGGGGCGCACGGGGCCGGGGCCGTCCTCCCCGCCGGGCCCGAGTTCGCCACCCACCTCACCTTCGCACGCGGACAGCTCACCTCCGACTGGGTCGCGGCCGAACTCGGCCCCGCCTGGCAGGTGCACGGCGTCATGGAGAACCCGCTGCCCGCCGCGTCACCCGCCTGGTGGGGCACCCAGAAACTGGTGGAGTTCGCCGCCGGCATCCCGGACCTCTCCGTCCTCTACCAGCTGGTCGGCTCGGTCCGCCGCGAGGAATGCCGCTGGTGCGGCTTCGAACTCATCGGCGACCGCTGCGGGTTCTGCGCCGCACCGCTGAACGCACCGCCCCCGCCGGCCGACCCGGCGAGCACCGCCGGCTCCAGACCCTGACCGATCCGGCCCGACGAACGAACGAAGAACGGCGAGGTAGTACGGACCATGAACTCACGCCAGCGCCGCGGCGTCATTCTGCTGCTCCTGTCGGTCCTGTGCGCCCTGGGAGCCTTCGCCGGAGTCCTCGTGGTGATCGGCGACGTCAACTCCAAGGTCGGGTCGGAGGTCGTCGCGTACCGCGTCAAGGGCGACATCGCCCCGTACAGCCCGCTCTCGGCCGGGCAGTTCGAGGAGGTCACGGTCCCCGAGCGGTGGCTGTCGGAGACCGCCGTCACCGACCTCGGCGCCCTCAAGGACAAGATCGCGCTGACCACCCTGAAGAAGGGCTCGCTGCTCCAGGCGGACATGTTCGTGGACCGGCCCCAGCTCCAGCCCGGTGAGCAGGAGATCGCCATCATGATCGACGCGGCGACGGGCGTGGCGGGCAAGATCACCTCCGGTGCCAAGGTCAACATCATCGCCACCTTCAAGGGCGCCAAGGACACCGACCCCTCCCGTTCGGTGATCATCGTCGCCAACGCCCGGGTCCTGGGCGTCGGCAAGCTCACCGCCCTCGACAAGGAGACCGACCGCAAGGGCCCGGCCGAGGCCGTCCCCATCACCTTCGCCCTGAACACCAAGGACACCCAGCGCGTCGCGTACGCCGAGTCCTTCGCGGAGCACGTCCGCCTGGCCCTGGTGGCCCCCGGCACCGACTCGGCCCCGAGCCCGGGCGACCGTACGTACACCCTCGACGGGGACAAGTGAGGCGGCCCCGATGACCACCCGAATCCTCCCCGCCGCCGGCGATCCGGACGCCGCGCGCGCCCTGGTGACCCTGCTCAGCCAGCTCCCGGACTCCGAGCCGGCCGTCCCCGTCCCCGACTCCACCGCCCTGCTGGACACCCTGGGCCGGCTCGCCGCCCAGTCGATCGACGAACTCCCCGAGGTCGTCCTCGTCCACGAGCGCATCGGCCCGGCGCCCGTCCTGGAACTCATCCGGGACGTGGCGCTGCGCTTCCCGGCCGTCGGCGTCGTCCTGATCACCTCCGACGCCGGGCCGGCGCTCTTCTCCGCGGCCATGGACGCGGGCGCGCGGGGCCTGATCGGCCTTCCCCTCACCTACGAGGAACTCGCGGCCCGCGTCCAGGCCGCCTCCCAGTGGTCCGTGGGCGTACGCCGCCACCTCGGGCGGGGCGCGGTCGAGGCCCCGTCCGGGCCCGGCGGGCGGGTGGTCACCGTCACCGGGGCCAAGGGCGGCGTGGGAACCACCTTCACCGCCGTGCAGTTCGCGCTGGCCGCGGCCGCCTCGGGGCGGCGTACCGCACTGGTCGACCTGGACCTCCAGGCCGGCGACGTGGGCTCCTACCTCGACGTGCAGTTCCGGCGCTCGATCGCCGACCTCGCCGGCATCCAGGACATCTCCCCGCGCGTCCTGCAGGACGCGGTGTACGACGACCGCACGGGCGTGGCCCTGCTGCTGGCCCCGGCGGACGGGGAACGCGGCGAGGAGGTCGACGAACGGGCCGCCCGGCTCGTCATCGCCGCCCTGCGCGCCCGCTACGAACTCGTCGTCATCGACTGCGGGACCCAGATGACCGGCGCGAACGCCGCCGCCGTGGAGACGGCCGACGTGGCGGTGCTGGTCACCACCCCGGACGTGGTCGCGGTGCGGGCGGCCAAGCGGATGGTCCGGATGTGGGAGCGGCTCCAGGTGCGCAAGGCGGAGGACACGACGATGGTCGTCAACCGCTGGACCAAGCACACCGAGATACAGCCCGCCCTCATCGAGAAGATCACCAAGACCCGGGCCACCCGCACCCCGGTCCCGGCGGCCTTCAAGGAACTCCAGGCGGTGGTGGACGCGGGCCGGGTCCAGGACCTGGACAACCGCTCCACGGTCAAGCAGGCCCTGTGGGCCCTGGCGGGGGAGCTGGGCCTGCTGTCGGCCTCCGAAGCCCCGCATCCGCGGCCGGCCGGCGCCTCGCTGGCGGTCCGCGCCGCGGGCCCGGTGGCCCGCCTGCGCCGTGGCCGGGAGGGCTGAGCCATGTCGCCGCGGAGGGGGGCGCGGGGCCGGGACCGGGGCCAGGTGGCGATCGAGTTCGTCGGCACGGTGCCGCTGATCCTGCTGCTCGTGGCGGCGGTGTGGGAGTGCGTCCTGATCGGCTACGCGTTCTCCCTGGCGGGCAACGCGGCGGACGAGGCGGCGCGGGCGGGGGCGGTGACCGGGAAGCGCGCGGACTGCGTGACGGCGGCGGGGGAGCACATCTCGGCCGCGTGGGCCATGGAGGCGGACTGCGATCGCTCCGGCGACATCTACAAGGCGACGGTGACGCTCAAGATTCCCGTCTTCTACCCGGGGCTCAACTTCGGCGAGATCAAGGGCACGGGTGGCGCGGCGATGGAGAAGGAGTGACATGAACCGGAAGCGGAAGTGGCGCTCCGACCGGGGCCAAGTGGCCATCGAGTACATCGGTTTCGTGCCGATCCTGCTGTTCGTCGCGCTGTGCGGGATCCAGCTGGGCTGGGTGGCGTACGCCGAGGAACAGGCGGACACGGCGGCCCGTACCGCCGCGCGCGTCCAGGCCCAGAAGGGCCGGGGGGGCGAAGCTGCGGGCCGGGCGGCGATCAGCGGTGGCCTGGCCTCCACCGCCGCCTTCGAGTGGTCCAACTCGGCCGACGCCATCAGCGTGACGGTCACCCTCACCGCGAACTCCATCGTGCCGGGCCTCGACGCGCACAGGGCGTCGGCCACCGCCGTCATGCCCAACGACGACCCGAAGGGCCCCCGACCATGAGCCTGCGCTCCCGGGTCAACACCCCCGACGACCGCCACAGCCCGCGTGAGGACGGCCGCCTGGTCTCCTCGTACCGCGCCAAGCTGCTGGAGGAGATCGACCTCGCCGAGATGTCCGCGCTCGCGCCCGCCGAGCGCCGGGCGCGCCTGGAGCGCGTGCTCGGCCACATCATCAGCCGCGAGGGGCCCGTCCTCTCCACCGTCGAGCGCGCGCAGCTGATCCGCCGCGTCGTCGACGAGGCCCTCGGCCTCGGCGTGCTCGAACCGCTCCTGGAGGACCCGTCGATCTCCGAGATCATGGTCAACGGGCCCGACCAGATCTTCGTGGAGCGCTCCGGCCGCGTGGAGCAGCTCCCGCTGCGCTTCGCCTCGCACGAACAGCTGATGCAGACCATCGAGCGCATCGTCTCCACGGTCAACCGCCGGGTCGACGAGGCCAACCCGATGGTCGACGCCCGGCTGCCCAGCGGCGAGCGGGTCAACGTGATCATCCCGCCGCTGTCCCTGACCGGCGCCACCCTCACCATCCGCCGCTTCCCGCGGGCCTTCACCCTGCACGAGATGATCGCCCTCGGCTCGCTCGATGAGCAGATGCTCCTGCTGCTGTCGGGGCTGGTCGCGGCGAAGATGAACCTGATCGTCTCGGGCGCCACCGGCACCGGCAAGACGACCCTCCTCAACGCCCTCTCCGGCCTGATCCCGGAGGGCGAGCGCGTCATCACCATCGAGGACTCCGCCGAGCTCCAGCTCCAGCAGGCGCACGTCATCCGCCTCGAATCCCGGCCCCCGAACGTCGAGGGCAAGGGGCAGATCACCATCCGCGACCTCGTACGCAACTCCCTGCGCATGCGCCCCGACCGCATCATCGTCGGCGAGGTCCGCGGCGGCGAGACCCTCGACATGCTCCAGGCCATGTCCACCGGCCACGACGGCTCCCTGGCCACCGTGCACGCGAACAGTTCCGCCGACGCGCTGATGCGCCTGCAGACCCTCGCCTCCATGTCGGAGGTCGAGATCCCGTTCGAGGCGCTCCAGGACCAGATCAACAGCGCCGTCAACGTGATCGTGCAGCTCACCCGATTCGGGGACGGCTCGCGCCGCATCACGGAGATTTCCGTCCTCGAGTCGCACGGCCGCGAGGCGTTCCGGATCACGACGGTCTGCCGGTTCGCGGCGCAGCCGATGGGGGCGGACTCGCGCGTCCACGGCTACTTCGAGTACTACCCGCTGCCCCGTTTCATCGCGGAACGCCTCTACATGAACAACCAGCCCATCCCCCAGGCCTTCGGGGTGGCCCCGCCCGACGACGACCCCCTCACCGGCCCCCTCACCACCCCCCGCGTCACCCGGACCGCCCTGTGAACCCACTCATCCTCCTCACCCTCGGCACCACACTGCTGGCCTGCCTGTTCGTGGTCCTCGGCGTCCACGCCTACGCGGCGGGCCGCGCCCAGCGCGCCGCGCTTGTCGAACGGCTCTCGGCGACCGGTGCGCCGGCGGCCGCGGGCCGGCGGCGGCGCTTCGCCGGCGTGGACCGGCGGCTGCGCAAGACGAAGCTGGGCCGGCGCATCGAGATCAAGCTCGCGGTGACCGGTCTCGACCTGACGGTCGGGGAGTTCTTCGTCTACATGTGCGCCGCGGTCGCCGCCACCTGGCTGGTCGCCGCGTCCTTCCTGGCCCCGTTCTTCGGGCCGGTGGCCGGCCTGATCGGCCTGTGGGCGGCGAACGCGTTCCTCAACTGGCAGCGGACGCGCCGCACCGAGCGGTTCATCAACCAGCTACCCGACCTGGCCCGCATCCTCGCCAACGCCACCCATGCCGGGCTGGCCCTGCGTACGGCCATCGGCATGGCGGCGGAGGAGCTGGAGGCACCGGCGGGCGAGGAACTCGCGCGCGTCGCCAACCGCCTCGCCGTCGGCCACTCCATCGAGGAGTCCCTGGGCGAACTCACCCAGCGGCTGCCCTCCCGGGAGCTGGTCGTCCTGGTCTCCACCCTCGTCCTGTCGGCCCGCGCGGGCGGCACGATCGTGGAGAGCCTGCGCAACCTCACGGTGACCCTGGAGCAGCGCAAGGAGACCCGCCGGGAGATCCGTACCCAGCTGTCCCAGGTCACGGTGACGGCGTACCTGGTCCCTGCCATCGGCCTGGGCTCGCTGTTGCTGGTGGACATGATGATGCCGGGCGCGCTGGACCGTATGACGGGTGCCTTCGTCGGCCAGACGGCGGTGCTGATCGCCCTCGGCCTCTTCGCCCTGGGCTTCATCCTCATCCGCCGCCTGTCCAAGATCGACGTCTGAGGGGGCTGCCGTCGTGATCGCTCTCCTCCTGGCCCTGGCCGTGGCGCTGTCCGTCCTCGGTGCCTTCCACGGGATCCGGCTCTACCGGGCCGACGTCAAACTCCCGACCGACCTCGCGCTGGCGCTGGAGGTCGGCGCCACGCGTACGACGGCCGTCGGCTCGCTGGTGGACCGGATGGGCATCCGCTGGGCCCCGGCGGTCCTGCGCGCGATGGGACCGGGCCGGGTGGCCCGCAAGCGCCGCCAGATCGACATGGCGGGCAACCCGGCGGGCCTGACGATCGACCGCTACGCGGCGCGCCGCGCGGTGTACGGAGCCCTCGGCGCCCTGGGCGCCTTCTCGATGCTGATCAACGGACAGCTCGTACCGGCCCTGCTGATGGTGGCCTTCGGCCTGTTCTGGATCGAGGTCGGGCTGTGGTCGGCGATCCGGGTCCGCCGCGACCACATCGAGCGGACCCTGCCGGACTTCCTGGACGTGCTCGCGGTCGTGGTCAGCGCGGGGCTCGGCTTCCGGCAGGCGCTGGAGCGGGTGGCGCACAAGTACGAGGGCCCGTGGGCGGACGAGATCCGGATCACGCTGCAGCAGATGGACATGGGCGTGAGCCGACGCCAGGCCTTCGACGAGCTGCGCCGCCGCAACGACAGCGAACAGGTCGCGCAGTTCGTGACGGCCCTCCAGCAGGGCGAGGAACTCGGCTCCCCGATCGTGGACACCCTGATCGCGATCGCCGACGACATGCGGCGCACGGACGCCCAGAACGCCCGCCGGCGGGCGGCGCGGGCCGTTCCGAAGGCCACGTTCGCCGTCACCATGTTCATGCTGCCGGGCACGCTGATCCTGCTGGTCTGCGGATTCGTCTACGGCGCGAACGTCGACTTCGACGCGCTGTTCGGGGGTGGCTGAGCCGTGGCCGCCCGACTGAGCGTGCTGATCGCCGATGGCAACCCGGTCATCAGGGCGGGCCTGGCGGCGATCCTGTGCGAGGCCGAGGACATCGAGGTCGTAGCCCAGGCGTCGGACGGCCGCGAGGCCCTGAGCCTGACCCGCCGGCACGCCCCGGACGTGGTCCTGCTGGACGTCCGGATGCCGGGGGTGGACGGCATCTCCGCCCTGCCGCACCTCGTGCAGCTGGCGCCCGTACTGATGCTGACGTACAGCCGTGAGTCCGAAATCGTCTGCGAAACCCTGCTGCTGGGCGCGGGCGGCTACCTGGTGCACGGCGAGTTCACGGCGCCCGACCTGCTCCGCGCCGTCCGCGACGCCCCCGAGGGCCGCCCCCACTTCACCCCGACGGCGGCAAGCGCCCTCCTGTCCGAACTCCGCACCTCTTCGCAACAGCAACGAACTGTGGCACCCTCGTCTGAGCGGATGCACAACTCTGTTGTCTTCGGGCTGAGTTCGCGGGAGGTGGAGATCATGGATCTGATCGCGTCCGGGATGAACAACCAGCAGATCGCGGCCGCCTGCTTCATCAGCGAGAAGACGGTCAAGAACCACATCAACCGCATCTTCGCCAAACTCCACAGCACCACGCGCAGCGAGGCCATAGCCCGCTGGCTGGGAACCGCCCGTCCAGGAGTGACCGGTCATGGGTAGACGGAGTGCGCGATGGGTCCGTATTTGGGCCCCGGGACCCTTGGTTACGACCGGTGACTCGCCGTACCGTCCGCAAACCAGCAGTGGCACCGGCCCGGGAGGGAACTTTCATGTTGCAGAACACCCTGGCGAGGATGCGGAAGCGGTACGCGGGGAGAGGCGCGGGGGATCGCGGCCAGACCGCCTTCGAGTATCTGGGGATCATCCTGGTGGTCGTGGTGATCATCGGGGCGATGGTCGGTACGGGCATCGGGCAAGCCATCACCACCAAGATCACAGCTGCGGTTGCGAGTATCACAGCCGGCAAGTGATATGGCCGGGTTTGCGTGACGAGCGCGGGCAGGCTTTCCCCATCTATGTGGTCGTGGTGGCAGGTCTGCTCTTCGCTGCGTTGGCGTTCTTCGCCGTCGGACAGGCTTCAGTGGTGCGGAGTGACGCGCAAGGTGCTGCCGATGCTGCGGCACTGGCGGCAGCGGGTGATGCCAGGGACCACCTCGTGCCAGGAGTTGACCTAATCACGCTCAAACCCGAGGACTGGAAGGAGATCCTTGAGGGCGATCTCTTGTACGCGGGGGGAGCCTGCGGCGCCGCTCGGGACTTCGCCGCGAAGAACGACGCCACGGCCGTCAGCTGTGACCCCGGTCTGCCGCGCTTCAGGGTCGAAGTGGAGACCACGGGCACGGTAGGAGACTCGGTGGTCCCCGGAGTCAGCGGTCGGCACGGTACGGCCGATGCGACGGCAGTCATCGAACCACGCTGCCAGTTGGGCGGGTCCGTCGGCGAGCCATCGCCGACACCGTCGCCCGGCAGTGAGGAGAAGCCGAGCTCGGTCGAGATCAAGTGCAAGGGCGGCGTCATCAGGTTTGACCCTGCGAAGCCTGAACCGTGGCGCACGTTGGCAAGGACACTCTTTGCCGTGCGACTGGTCGACTGACAACGAACGACGGAATGAGGAAGCGGCGTAAATGAGCATGCGGCACGTGGTGAAGGTCCAGGGGGGAGCGGCCATGGCTGTTGCGGCGGTATTGGCCCTCACATTGGCCGGATGCGGCGGCGGAGACGACAACAAGCCCCAGGCCGACCCCAAGCCTGAGACATCAGAGTCCCCGGCCGGAGGCACACAGAGCAGTGCTCCTGTGGCGACGCCCACCCCGACGCAGGTCATCGCGACGGTGAACGGGGAAGGCGGGATGGTCCTGACCATCAATTCGGCCGCCCGCGAAGCCGGAGGCTTTCTGACCGTGAGCGGTCAGCTCAAAAACACGGGAACGTCGCCATTCGTGAACACCGCGCCCTGGCGGGGGAACGAACTCAACGCCAGCGGCGTATCCGTTGCCGGCGTGACCTTGGTCGACAAAGCGGGAAAGAAGCGCTACTACGTGCTGCGCGACACGGAAGGCCGGTGTCTGTGCACCACAGGCCTGGCCATCATCGAGGCGGGCCAGGTCGTTCCGTTCTTCGCGCAGTTCCCGGCACCGCCTGCTGGTACCACCGAGGTGGAGTTCAACCTGCCCACCTTCGCCACGGCCACCGTCAAACTCTCCGGGTGACCCCATGACAAAAAGCCACCGCATCACCGCCGCCACGACCGTCGTCGGCCTTGTCATCGCCGGTGCACACCTCGTCGGCACGAGCACGGCCCACGCCGACGAAGTCAAGCCGTCCGTACCCCCCGGCTCAGAGCCATCCGCCTCCGCCCCCGTCCCCATCGACTCCAGCTCCCCCGGCCTGAAGATCCCCCAGGGCGGCACCCTGGCTCCCGCCAAGGTGCTCGACATCGCCGAAGTCGTCGAAGACCTCGGCGGTGAGCAGCGCCGTCAGGAGACCAACCAGACGGTCATGATGGCGTTGCAGTCCGAGGTCCTCTTCCCCGAAGACAGCGCCGTCTTCAACGCACAGGCCGCCGCCCGCATACAAGCCATCGCCGCCGAGATCAACACGCAGAAGGCAACCCGCATCCGTGTCTTCGGCTTCACCGACGACCAGGGCAGCTACGAACACGGCAAGGAACTCTCCAAGAAGCGCGCCGACGCCGTCCAGGCCGAGCTGGCCAAGACCGTCACCAACCCAAGCGTCGTCTTCGACGTCCGCGGGTACAGCGAGGACTACCCGATCGCCGACAACGGCACCGAAGAGGGCCGCAAGAAGAACCGCCGCGTCGAGATCACCTTCCCCCGCACCTCGGGCGGCTGACGCCGACGCGGCCTCAGCCGCCCGGCAGCCGGCCGGCGGGGCCTGCGGGTTCGGCGCCCCCCGCGAGCCCGGCGGCGGCGCCCGGACCTGGGCGAGCCCGCCCCGACCGGGGGCCACCGGCCACCTCGGCGCCTGACCACTCCGTCGGCCCGCTCCCGGGGCTCTCCCTCTCCCCCTCGCCCTACTCTCGCGACATGAACGTGTTCGAGGGCGGTGACGGCCGGCACCTGGGGATGACCAACGGCGGCACGGCGGTGTTCGTGGACGTGCTGATGCTCGCCGTGTCCGCACTGGCCCACGAGCCCTGGCACTTCCGCTTCGCCGCCCTGCTGACGCTCCAGGACCAGAACGTGATGGGCCGCGGGATGGTCGGCTTCGGCCTGGCGGATCTCGACTGGGGGGACACGCCGCACGAGCGGGCCGCGGCCAAGGGCTTCCTGCTGGGCGTCCTCGATCTGGCGCTGTCCCGTCACCGCTGGGAGGAGCTGACGTACGAGCCGCCCCTGGTCGAGGGGTACCTGCGCACCTACCGGGCGATGGTGGAGGAGTTCGACCCCGCGACCGCGAGGGCCGGCGCGGGCGTGCTGCCAGGGTCGGACGAGGCCGCGCCGGCCTCGTGCGTACGCCACAGGGTGCTGGACGCGATGCCGTTCTGGGGGGCGTGCGTGTTCTGCACGGCCGGGCTCGTCTGAGGTGCTCGTCCCGGCACCTGGCGTTGTGTCATAGGTGCGTCACAACTCACTCGTTGCTCGTTGCAGGAGCGATGTAAGTCGATCGAAGTAGACATACTTAAGATCATCCAAGCGTACGGGGGTGTGGGATGAAGTTCGACATGGGGACGCAGGTTCTGACGAATCTGATGTCGGGGTCGCGTAACTCGAATACGGACCTGGGTTCGCTGATCAAGCAGCTGGTGGCCGCGGCGCAGCCGTTGGAGGGCAAGTTCCAGGGGCAGGGCAAGGTCGCGTTCGACTCGTTCAAGTTGCGTGCGGACGGGATCGCGAAGGAGCTGAACGCTTCGCTGGCGGCGATCTTGGGTGGTCAGTCGGGGATGGAGCAGGCGTTCGGGTCGGGTGACCAGGAGCAGGGTGAGAACGCGCGGCAGACGCAGGGTTCGGCGAACTTCGACGCGGCGCGTTTCCGGGGCCGCTAGGCCTGCCCTGCTGGTCCTTGTTCTTCTGATGGGTCTTTTTCACGGGGAGTGTGGTTGTGGTGGCTGGTGGGCCGGATCGTCGTGCGTACGACTTGGGTGCCTCGACGGAGGTGCAGGGCGGTATCAAGGCCGTGATCGGCCAGTTGGAGCAGGTGATCGCGGCGCGTGAGGCGCAGGTCGCGGCGGCGATGACGGACTTCGCGGCCGGATGGTGTGGCGGATGACTACCACGCCAAGGAGCTGCGGTGGAAGAACGCCTCGCAGGAGGTCAAGAACATCATTCAGCTGTTGAACACGACGCTGGAGAAGAACGACGCGACGGCGCAGCAGACGTTGCAGCGGGCGAAGGCCGCGGTCGACAACATCGGCTGAGCGGTTGGGTGCGGCGGGAGAGTTGGTCGGGGTAGTACGGGGGTTGGTTGATGACGTCGTGGGACATCAAGCCGCAGGGTGTGCAGGGCCAGTTGAAGACGGTCGGCACGAATGCGGGTGAGTTGGAGAAGGCGTTGAACGCGCTGCTCACGGCCATGTCGGAGGCGGCGCAGGCCGCGGGGACGGCCGTGCCCGGTTCGGCGTCGGGATGACTCGCAGGGCCCCTTGGCGCCCGGTGCGGCCGCGTCCCCCGGCGTGCCCTATCTGGCGCCGCAGAAGGCGATGGGTCCTGTGGCGGCGGCGTTGGGTGAGTATCTGACGGCGCGCAAGCCGGAGTTCAAGTCGATGGCGGAGCGGATCGAGGCGTGCATCCTCGGTGCGGTGAAGGCGACGAACGAGTATCTGGAAGGCGATCTCGATCAGGCGAAGGCGGCTCAGGACGCGGCCAGGTCGGTCAATCTCGAGGTGCTGCGTGAGAAGCCGGGGGGCAAGAAGTGAGTGGGGACGCGCCGGTCGATCCGGCTGAGGTGCCGGTGTTCACCGGGGATCTGGCGACGCTGGACGCGAAGGTGAAGCTGATCTCGTCGGGGGGTGCGGCGGTCGCGACGAAGACCTCGGACGTCCACACCAGCTTCGGCGGGGTCCAGGCCTTCTACAAGGCTCCCGAGGCCGACCAGCTGTTCGCGACGACGAAGCCGGTCTCCGACCTGGGGTTGAAGCTCAGCTCCGACATGTGCACGATCGCCGGCGCGCTGGGCACGTACTCCCGCGACGCCGCACCGGTCATCAAGAAGCTCGAATCGCTGAAGGCGGAAGCGGCGTCGTTCCGCGAGAAGACCGACAAGGACGACAAGTGGCGTGAGGACGGCGATCTGATCGACGAGAACCTCGAGCGCCGCAACAAGATCGCGGAGGTGTGGGCCGAGTTCCAGGACTGGAGAGGCCCACGCCAAGATCGTCGCCTGGTCGGCGGCAAGCCGTGAAGACACGACGGCAGCCAACGGCAAGGACATGTACGGCTACGACGCCGAGGCTCAAGCAGTCCAAGTCCCTGCCCTGGGGCGACGCGTCGAGGAGTCCATCCGCTGGCAGGTCTGGGAGCACGCTGGGAGTTCACAAGGGCTCGTCGTCGACGGCGTCTGGGGCACTCTCAAGGGCCTGGGCGGCCTGGTCGGCCTTCAGGGCTGGGATGTCAAGCAGTCCTGGACGGGTCTGGCCAAGCTGGGCACCGGCCTGGCCATCATGTCGATCCCCGGCGTCGGCCCTCTTCCTCGCCGCCCCGATGACAAGCTGCCCTCCTGGCTGCGCGACTCGCGCACGCGATGAAGGAGACCGGCAAGGCGCTCCTGGCGTGGGACCAGTGGGGCTCAACCCGTCGTGCCGCGGGCGCGGTCACGTTCAACGTGGTCACGACCATCGCCACGGGCGGTACTGGTGGTGCGGTCTCGGCGCGGGCAAGGCGGTGCGGTGGCGAAGCTGTCGCTGGCGGGCAAGCCGGCCGGGTCGTCGACCCGATGACGTACATGAAGGGCGCGGCGCGGCTCACGAAGCGGCGATGTGATGGCCGGCCTGAAGGGCCTGGGCAACATCGAGATCCCGAAGATCGACACGGACGGCGCGATCGCCCTCCCCGAGGGCGCGGTCGTGCGGCCGAACGGCACGATCGACGTCCCGGCCGGCACCCCGGTCCCCGAGGGCGCGGCCAAGCTCCCGGACGGCACGGTCAAGCTCCCCGAGGGCACGACCCCGCTCCCGCCGGGCACGGTGAAGCTGCCGGGGAACGGCGCGGCGCGGTTCATGGACATCGACGGCAACATCTACAGGGCCGACGGCAGCGTCCTCCAGCGCGCCGACGAGTCGCCGGTCGAGACGGCCCCGGGCAAGACCCCCGCCAAGCCGGACACGGACGCCCCCCTGCACGCCACCCCGGGCAAGGCCGAGCCCCCGGTTAAGGTTGACGCCCCGATCAAGGTCGAGGCCCCGGAACGCGTCCTGGCGACGGTCGGCGGCCGCGCGGACGACGGCGTCCACCTCGGCTCCGAGGTCTCGGCCCCGCTCCACTACGCAGACCACACCCCGGGGCCGCATTCGGACATCACTCCTGGCGGTATGGCCGACAACAGCATGCACAACAGCCACACCCACCCCACCCCGACCGGTGGTGGAAGCCACGCTACGGACACCACACCGACGGGCGGTGCCACCCACACGGACACCCCATCCACGGGCGGCGGCCACGGTGACGGCCCTGCCACTGGTAGCGGCCACGGCGGTGGTGGCGATGCGGGCAACGGGGCGGGCGGACCTGGGGCGGGTGCAGCACACGGGGGCGAGCCGAACCGACTCGCCGCGGCGACGGACGACAGCGTCGATCTCGACCAACTGGGCATGCCGGTCGTTTGGCGTACCGACGAAGCTCCCTTGTACCGGAGCGACAACAGGAAGCCCGAGGAGATCTTCGAGAGCGGCTTCGAGCCCTTGGACCCCGCAAGTGTCGACCTTCGTCACTATGTCGAAGAGAGTGATCACTCGGCGTTCATCAGCACCTCGTACCGTGATGACATTGGTGATGACTTCGGTGGAAAGTACACTTATGAGCTCGATCTGCCGGGCGGCATCGATGTGAACACCTCCATGGGGCCCCACCCCCTCGACTACGAGATGGAAATCGCGTTCCCCGGTGGGATTCGACCCGAGTACATCAAGGGAGCTCGTCCGTACAGCTATAGGACGGGTGAACTTGGTGACCTGATCCCCAACCCGAACTATCGTCCTGAGGCTGAACGTGTCCCGTGAGATGGAAATGCTGCATGACTCGGAGGTCGTTCTCGTCTCCGAGGTCGGGTGCACGCCGGGAAGGCTCGTCGCGGAGTTCTTGGATGCCGAATATACGGTCCGAATTTCCTACTTCGACAAGGTGGTAGAGGCTACTTCGTGGAATCTCTTCGAGGCTCTGGCGGATGTTCGCTCAAGTCTTGAGCGGGAAGGGTTGACGCCTGCGGTCGAGGGTGCCTGTCGCGACGTGTATCCCAGTAGGATGGCACTGGAAATGGGAGGCGGAAGGAAGGCTTACCGTTGGCCCCTTGCGGATCGGCCGGTCACTGTCGGGATCTTCGACGCCGTGCCGGACTTCGAGTACGGTCGACTCGCCTACGTGGGTGAACAGAGGGACTTCGTTCGCGGATTGAGAAATAAGGGACATGAGTGAATCACTGACTCCAGACCCGGCTCGATGGATCACGGAATCCATGCGCGCGGAGGCGGCGAAAAACCCTGGTTCCTGGGTTTATGCGATCGATCCGTTCGTCGATTCTCATGGTCGGGTCCCGCCCTACGCCATCGTGGGCGCCTGGAAAGTCGACGACGAGGGTGTGATCACCGATGAATTCAAGGGTAACTCGAAATATCGCCCTTCCCCTCGCGCCATGGGAATGCCTGAGCCGACCGATGCGGTAGACGCGGCCATTCAGCTTGCTGTCACCGGGTACGGGCCCGAAGCTGCCATCTGTCAGGTACTCGCGAAATCCAGTGTCTTTCTGCTCCCTGAATCGCTCGTTGGCCTCGGGGGACATCTCGCGGTAGCAGGCGGAAAGAGGGTCCTGGAAGTCTTCACCGACGCACGTCATGCCCCCGGCACGGCTCCTGAGCTGCGCAAGATGGATGCTCTCCGACTCGCAGCCAGTCTGCCGATCGATACGCACCTGAAACTGAACCCCGGCGGCTTCGTTTCCGTGGAAGTTCCTGTCGCGGATCTACTGAGCTGATCGGATATCGCCGTCTGACCCGATGCGCGGGTGGCGGAGCTGGCCCTGGCCTAGAGAGTTGATGGCGGCAGCGAGTCGGACGTCTGGACGATCCCAGACGGCCTCGCTGAGATCGTCCAGGATCCGGATTTCGGGCCGGCGGACTATGAAGGCCTGACAGACGTCGAGTTCCCCGACGAGGCTTCCCTTCGGCGATATCTCCGCAACATGTACGCATACCTCTTCGAAGGTGCCCCCGCCCCGCCTGCCCCGCCAGATGAGGAGGGGCATGCCGTGCCGGGCGCGGGCAGCACGGAGACGGGTGGCCATCTGCAACAGGATGTTTTCGTGACATACAACCTCCTGACCGTCGACTTCATCAGCCCCGAGACCATGGCGGTCGCGCTTGCCGGATGTCTCGACATCGCGGTCGGTGATGTGGACGTGGCCGATGCCGACGGTGACCCCGGCCTCCGGAATTGGGACGCACCCGTATCGTGCGAATACCGGCCGGTCTTCGGTGATGTGACCTGGTCGCTGGGCATTTATGCCGACGAGAGAGTGGCTGATCAGCCGCTTGAGCCGGACCTGGCCGCGAGGTTCGCGAAGGCCGCGGCGACGACCGTCCTGTTTCCCGCGCCGGAAGCCCCTCCCAGTGCCTACTGGGTGGTGACGCAGGAGGGGATCCTCACCCGTGCCCGGCTCGAACTCTCCGACGAGGATCCTCCCCTCTACACGGTCACCGCGGTCGAGGCGCCAGTGCCTCGGTTTCCGCACGCGACGGTGACGCGCTTCGCCGAGATCGTGCGGGAACAACGGCCGGACACTCCCGTCGCCGATGGCTTCGCGGCGTCCGTGGAGAGGGTGCGGCAGTCGGCAGCAGAGCCGACACGGGCTGCCCTCGACGACGTCACCGGCAGCCCCGTCTGGTCCGCGAAGGACAACCTGGTCGCGTGGGAGAGGGTCATCGCGCACATGGAATCCGGTTGGGCACCGTCGGGTTGGTATCCGGCCGAGCTCTACCGTGAGCGGCTGGAGGCCCGCGATGCGCTCGCGGACATCAGTAGCCGCCTGCCTCGGGACCTGACCCCGCTGCTCGACGAGGCCTTGGAGCGATTGGACAGGCGCTTCGCCGCGGCCACTGCGGAAGACGATGCAGGACTTCTCCGTCGAGAGTTGGCGGATGCCTCGTCCACAGGGAATTCGACCGGCTGGTGGTGGAGCCGCCGCCCGGAGCCCGCACCATGGGGAAGGCCCTGATTCCTCGACGGCAGGGTCCGGCACCATGGGTTTCGCCCCCTGCCGCCGAGTCGTACGGAAGTGCCCTGCCGATGCTGACGCGTGCGCCGCGGGAGTGCGGTTCGTGGTTCTGGGACCTGGACGAGGTGGCGGAGCCCGGTCTGGAGTCCGCGCTCAGGACCGCGGCGCGCATGGGAGCGGTGCTGCACAAGCACGCGTTGCTGGAGCCGGCCTCGCTTGAGTGGAACTGGTTCCAGGTCGGCAAGGGCGGCCTCGGCATCCACAGCCGCCTGGACCTCGCCGGGCGTTCGCTCGACGATCCGGCGCTGCCTGGTGTACTGCGCGCCTGTCGGCCGGGGGCCATCCGCAGGCGGAGATGGGCGGGATCCTCGTACTGGGGTCCGGTGCCTGGTTCGACGCGGGCGGAACACGCCACAACGAATACCGCCTGGTCGAACTCATGGTGTCGCCCGACGAGATCGGCCCCTCGGCGGAACTGGCCGTGTACCACGACGTATGGGGTCGGTGTGATTTCCGGGGCGAGCCGCACCCGGCCATCCACACCCGCAACGCGCCGCGGCTCGCGTCGGCCCTGCAGGAGCTCGACCAGCTGCTCGGGGTCGCGGCGGAGCCCGGCGAGCCGACCTACTACGGTCAAGCCGAGGGCTACGGGCTCCGGGCGCCGGACATCCTCGGCGGGCGGGGGCCGGACCTCACCGATGCCGTACTCGGATAGGAGTGTGACGTGCGCGACCGGGCGGCGGCGCGGGTGATGGAGCGTCTTCGGGCGGTGGAATGGGACGGGGAGTGGGACGACCTCCTCAGCCGCGTCATGTCCCGTCGCCTGCTGATGCGCGAGTACCTGCGAAGGGCCGGCCTGTGGGCGCGGGCCTGCTCGGCCGAGGCGGGGTGGCCGTTCTTCGATGTCGTCGAGTACCTGGATCCTGCGTTTCCGGCCGTCCCGCAGGAGGACGCCGCCCAACTCCGCGAACTCTTGTGCGGGAGCATCGTCGTCAGCCCCGTCAATCGGACCTGCACGGGAGCGATGAGGCTGGCGGAGTTCCGGGCGCGGCGCCCGGACGCCCTCCCGGACCTGCCCGACCTCTACGAGCCGCTCCTGCTCTTCTACGAGCGGGGCGGCGCGTTCCTCCTGGACCACGCCGGGTTCCTCGACCTGGCCGGGGTGCTGGTTCGCCCCGGCACGCTGGCGGGCCGTGCCGCCGGTCCGCCGCTGGGTTCCCTCGACCGAGCGCTGCTCGACGCCGTGGACGCCATCGGCCGTATCACGTACTACCGCGCGGCCGACCGGCACGGCCCCGCGCTGCGGCGGCGGGTGGTGCGCGGTGTGCCGTACGACGAGGCGTTCGGCGGTGACGGTCTGGGCTGGGGACCGGCGGGGTTGCCGCTGCCCGCGTCCCCGGAGCTGGCCGCCGAGTTCGGGGTGGTGTGGCTGGACGAGGTGGAGGCGGCCGCGCTGGTCTGGGCGGCCCTGGCCGATGGTGGGCAGCCGGGCGCGGGGTAGCGTGACGATCATGGGGGACTGGGGCATCAGGCCGGCCTCGGCGTCGGACGTCGAGGCCGTGGCCGAGTTGCGTGCGGAGGTGCTGCGGGCGGATTTGGAACGGCTCGGCCGGTACGACGAGCAGCGGGTGCGGCAGCGGCTGCGGGACGGGTTCGACCCGGCCCACACCTGGGTGATCGAGGCGGGCGGCGCGTTCGCCGGCTGCGTGGCGCTGCGGCCGGCCGAGGACGCCCACTGGCTGGAGCACTTCTACCTGGCTCCGGGGCTACAGGGCAGCGGCATCGGGTCGGCGGTCCTGCGGCAGCTGCTGGAGCGGTGTGACCGCCGCGGTGTCCAGGTCCGGTTGAACGTGCTCCGGGGGAGTGCGGCCCGACGGCTGTACGAACGGCACGGATTCTCGGTGGAAGCCGAGGACGCGGTGGACGAGTTCATGGTGCGGAAGGCGGGCTGAGACTCCGGATCAGCCGCTCCGCCACCTCCCGGGCCCGGTGGGCCGGCGCCGGGCCCGGATCCAGGGCGGCGGTCACCGTTGCGCCCTCGACCAGGATGAGGAGCTGGTCCGCCAGGGCTTCCTCCGCCGGGCCGGTCAGGTCGGCCAGGAGCGAGCGCAGCCGCGCCTTGTGGCGGCGTACGACGTCCAGGATGGGAGCCGGGCCGCGCGCGCCCAGCTCCCCGTACGCGTTCAGGAACGCGCAGCCCCGGAAGTCCGGCTCGCAGAACCAGGCCGCCAGCCAGTCGAAGACCGCGAGGACCGGGGCCGCCGAAGGCCCCGGGCCCAGGGAGGCCGAGGCTTTCGCCGCCTCCGTCACCGCCCTGCGCAGACTCGTCATCCAGCGCTCGTCGCGGCGCTCCAGATACGCCGCGACCAGGGATTCCTTCGCCGGGTAGAGCCGGTAGAGCCGTTTGAGGGGGACGCCGGACTCCGCGCGGACGCGGTCCATGCCGACCGCCTGGATGCCGTCGGCGTAGAACAGTGCCTCCGCCGCGTCCAGGAGTCGGGTGCGGGCCTCTTCGTCGTCCATGGGGGAAGGGTAGTCCAGTTCCGGTGGTGTGGAGAACGTTCGTTCTCTATGGTGAGAACGAACGTTCTCCACTGCCGAGCATCGAGCATCGAGCATCGAGCATCGATCGCGAGAGGGACCGCCATGACCGCCACCATCGCCGCCGTACGTCCGCCCCTGCCGCCCTTCACCGAGGAGACCGCCCGCGCCAAGGTCCAGGCCGCCGAAGACGCCTGGAACAGCCGGGACCCCGAGCGCGTCGCACTCGCCTACACCGAGGACTCGGTCTGGAGGAACCGCGACCGGTTCCTCACCGGGCGCGCCGAGATCCGGGAGTTCCTCACCGCGAAGTGGCGGCGCGAGCTGGACTACCGGCTCCGCAAGGAGCTCTGGGCGTACGCCGGCAACCGCATCTCCGTCCGCTTCGAGTACGAGTGGCACGACGCCGCCGGCCAGTGGTGGCGCAGCCACGGCAACGAGCAGTGGGAGTTCGACCTCGACGGGCTGATGCGGCGGCGCGAGGCCAGCATCAACGACGTTCCCATCGCGGCCGAGGATCGCCGGCTCGTCTGATCTGCCGCGCCTCGGGCCGGTTGCCCTGCCTGCGCGCCTCCCGTCGCATCGAGCAGCCCCGTCTCGCCAGCCCCCTCCGCCCCATTAGGTGGATTTTATGGACCAATGGCCCGGAACCCGCCTGTTGCGCCGAACGTCCTGATCCACAGAACGCTGACGCAGCGGATGGGGAGTGGACATGGGGTTCTGGACACGCATGAACGAGAAGGGCATCCGGGCCCGCGCGGTCGTCGCGGCCTCCGCCGTCGCCGTGGCGGCGACGGTGTGGGGCGTGGCGACCGCGGTGGAGTCGGGGCACGGACCCGCGCACCAGAACGTGTCCCGGCAGAAGGAGGCCGGGAACCGGGGCGGCCAGGCCGGGCCGCAGCAGCCGCAGCGGATACCCGAGGGCATAGCCCACGCCTCGGAGGGCGGCGCGAACGCCGTCAACATCACCATCGACGACGGCCCCGACCCCCGCTGGACCCCGGCGGTCCTGGACGTGCTGAAGAAGTACGGTGCCAAGGCGACCTTCTGCATGATCGGGCCGCAGGCCAAGGCCCACCCCGACCTCGTCAAAAAGGTCGTCGCGGCCGGCCACCGGCTCTGCGACCACACCATGGACCACGACACGGCCATGGACAAGAAGCCCGTCGCCTACCAGGAACAGCAGATCCTGGACGCGAAGCGGCTGATCGAGGAAGCCGCCGGAGCCGGCGCGAAGGTCGACTACTACCGGGCCCCCGGCGGCGCCTTCACCCCCGACAGCCGGCGCATCGCCGCCGCGCACGGGATGCGCCCGCTCGGCTGGAACGTGGACACCAAGGACTTCGGCAAGCCGGGCACGGCCGCCATCGTCGACGCCGTCAAGCGCGAACTCGGCAACGGCCCGACCGTGCTCTTCCACGACGGCGGCGGCAACCGCGCGCAGACCGTCGACGCCCTCGACCGGGTGCTGGCCTGGCTGGGGGAGCAGGGCCGGCCGACCGGCTTCCCGGTGCACGCCGTCCCCGAAGGCCCCGAAGGCCCCGAAGCCCCCGACGCCTCCTGACACGCCGTCCGGCAAGCGAACGGGTGAGGGTCGACGATCAGGCCCGGCCCCGGGTGTTCCCTGGTGGGGCACATGCGCGCGCCGCGCCCGAACGCCCGGCCAGGAGGCCCCCCGTGACCATCGCCCCCGCCCAACTGTCCGACCCCGTCGTCGCAGCCTTCGTCACCGCCGTCAACGCGCACGACAAGGAGGCCTTCCTGGCGGTCCTGACCGCCGACGCGACCATGTCCGACGACGGATCGGACCGCGACCTCCACGCCTGGATCGACAAGGAGATCTTCTCCTCCGGCGGTCACATGAACGTCCAGTCCGAGTCCGACGGCGGCCGCTCCCTGGTCGTCGACTACCGCAACGACACCTGGGGCGAGATGCGTACCGCCTGGCGCTTCACCATCGCCCCCGGCGGCGGCAGGATCAGCCGCTTCGAGACCGGCCAGGCCTGAACCGCCGCCCCGCAACCGGCTTCCGCGCCGCCGCCGTCAGGCGCGGGTCCCGCGGCCCGTTCGCGCCGGCGAAGCCGAAGCGGCGGCCCTCGGCGCCGTACGCCGGGATCCGGGCGGCGGCCGCTCCCGTACGGGTGAAAGCGCGCCCGGTGTCGTTCCGGCCCGCCGCGGGCCCCGTTGGACCGGGCATGAAGCGCACCCGCATGGCAGCCCTCGCCCTCGCCACCACCGCGGCGGCCCTCGCCCCCGCCCTCGTCCACCAGGCCACCGCCGCGGAGGGGACGGCGTACCTCCAGGACCCGGCCGGGGGCGAGAAGTCCATGAAGTCGAAGTGGACCAAGGACGACATGCACAAGGTGGAGGCGCAGTTCCGCTTCCACACCGGAGTCCGGTACGAGATGGTCACCCGCCCCGGCCACGCCGCCGCCCCGGACTTCGAACGCCAGGTCCCGGACCCCGACACGCTGGCGTGGGAGCCGTCGTACGAGTTCGCCTGGTCCGTGTCGGACTCGAAGCTGGTGAAGAAGGTGGTGACGACCAAGGACGACACGCACCCGATCGAGGTGCACGCCGTCCTGCGCACCGCCAAGGGCGCCACGGCGGGGGAGGTGCGCCGGAAGCTGGACGGGAAGCCGGCGACGGGGCGCGAGAAGATCGCGGGCGGCAAGCGGATCGCGTGTGACACCGGGGAGTACACGGTGGAGTGGTCGGTGACGCGCACGGGCTACGGGACGCTCACGGGCTCGCTGCGCTGGGACTCGAGCTGCGAGCAGCACCGCAAGGCGTTCTCCCCGGACCACGGGAAGCAAGGGCAGTAAGGCAGACGGCGCCGGCAGGGGCACCGGGGGCGCGGTCGAGGCCTGCCGCCCCGCGCACCTTGTGGGTGCTCGGGGCGGCGGGGCCGGCGGCCTCGGATCGAGGGCCGTGGGGCCATCCTGCCGCACGGGGTGGTCTGCGGCATGGGGCGAAGGTCCCGTGTCACGGGGTCCTTCAGCGCTTCTTCGAGGCCTCGTCCGCCTGGGAGGCGATGTCCTCGAGGACGGTCTTGGGGTCGGAGTTCGGCTCCACCGCACGGCCGATGTTGCGCTTGATGGTGTCGCTGACGCTCACCCAGGAAGGGTTGTTCACCGGGTAGAGCTGCGCACCGTACAGCGCGGACAGGAACAGTTGGTCGGTCTTCTCGAGCCCGCCGCCGGCCGGGGTGCGCGAAGCCGTGACGGTGGACGGCAGCAGGTGGTAGCGCTTGGCGAACTCCGAGAGGTTCTTGTCCTGGTAGACGAAGTCCAGGAACGTGCCGATCTCGGCGCGGTTGCCGTTCTGCTTGAAGGCCATCATCCAGTCGGCCACGCCCACGGTCGGCGGGACCTCCCCGCTGTCGAGCGTGTCCGAGACCGGCATGGACACGGTGCCGACGCCGATGCCCTTGGCGCGCGCCTCGTGGGCGAGCGAGGGGTACCCGTTGAGCATGCCGACCTCGCCGCGAAGGAACGCGGCGAAGGCGTCGGCGCGGTTCAGCTGGGAGGGCGGGGTGGGGCCGGTGAGACCGGGGGCGACCAGGTTGTCCTTGACCCAGCGCCAGGTCTCGATGTTCGGTCGGAGGCCAGGCTGTAGTTGCCGCTGCTGTCGGCGTAGCCGCCGCCGTTGCTGAGCTCCCAGATCATCGCCTCGGCGTGCGCCTCCTCGGGGCCGAGCGGCAGGGCGTACGGGAACTTCACACCCTTGTCCTTCAGCGCCTTGGCGGCGGACTTGAGGTCGGACCAGGTCTTGGGAGCGCCGACCCCGGCCTTGGCGAACAGGGCCTCGTTGTAGAAGAGCAGGCGGCTGCTGGCCATGAACGGCAGGCCGTAGAGGGTGCTGCCGACGGTGCCGGCCTCGGCGAGCGGCTGGAGGAAGTTCGCCTCCCGGGCGACCGAGAGGAGCTCGTCCGCGGAATAGAGCTTTCCCTGGGCCGCGAAGTCCGAGTAGGAACCCATGAGCGCCATGTCCGGCGCGTTCCCGGCCTTGACCATGCGCGAGACCTCGCGGTCGATGTCGGCCCACGGCAGGAGCTTGACCTCGACCTTGATGCCGGGGTTCGCGGCGGTGAAATCCGCCGTCACCTTGTCCCAGTAGGCCTTCGAGCTGGTGGCCGGAGTGTCGCCGTATTCGGCGGCCACGAGGCGCAGTGTGCCGCCGTCACCCGCGTCGCCGCCCGGACCGCCACATCCGGCCAGAGGTATCAGCAGGCCTAGTACGACCGTGGAGGCGGCCGTGCCGAACATTCTTCGTCCCACGGGTGTATTCCCCTGATTTCCTTTTGGATCCCATGACTACTTATGAGTTGCTCCGGGCTGGGGTGTCCCTCCATGGCCCGTTGGCCGGAATTCTCTCCCGAAAACGGGGTGGCTGATTCCATTGGGGGGCACTTGTGGTCAATGCTCCAACTCGGGCTTTTCCGGATGGTGTTTTCCGATATGTGATCCACCGCGCGGACGCGCGTAGACATGCCGAAACGCCCGTTTCCGGTCAGGGAACGGGTTCGGGCGTGTGACCGGAACGTCAGTCGGTGAATTCGCCCGCGTACGGGTCGGGTTCGCCCGTCTCGGGGTTGCGGCCCTCCTGCCACCTGCGCTGGGCCTTGCGCCAGTGGACGAAGCTGAGGTGGCCGCCGTCCCAGAAGGTGATGCTGACCGGGCTCACGTCGAACTCGTCGGAGCAGAGCCGGTAGAGGAATTCGGCCATGCCGTACGGGTAGACGGCGAAGGAGTCGGCGGTGTGCCGCCCGCACACCACGACCGGCCAGCGGTCCGGGTCGGGGTCGGACGTGAGCCAGCACAGGATGTCGGAGCCGCCGGTGACGCCCCAGGCGATGATCGCCTCCGGGTCCACGTCGAAGGCGGCCCGGCCGCCCTCCGCCTCCCAGACCTGGCGGGCGTTGTCGGTCTCCTCGGCCATCTCCGCCGGCACCCACTGGAGTCCGGGCTTGGGGAGGGGCAGCAGGATGCTGGCCTCACCGTTGATGGAACCCGCGCCGAAACGGCCCATGAAGGCGACGAAGTCGGCCGGGAACGCCGTGCCCCAGGCTGCCTCGGCGCTCTGCCAGTCGATGTCCTCGTCGGCGCCGTGCGTCGCCGGCATGATCTGCTCCAGCGCCTTGATCCGCGCGTTCTCCGTCATGCCGCTCCCCTGACACCACCCCAGCTCAACCGCCCCAACCTACCGCCGAGGCGGGACCTTCACTAGGACCTGTCCACGCGCACGGCGACGCCCGGCCGCAGCCCCCAGCCGGCCATCGCCCCGGCCGCGGCCTCCAGGACGTGCCGGGAGCGGGGTCGGGGCAGCCCGAGCCGCCCCGGGGGCATGGTCACCACGGCCAGGACGCGCAGGTTCCGGTCGAGGTACGCGACGTCGATCGCGAAGCGCATCCGGAAGGTGTGCACGCTCGCCGCGGGGGTCAGCAGCAGCGCCCCGGCGATGCCGGTGCGGCGGAGGAGGCCGCGGGTGCGGGCGCGGTAGGAGGCGGCGATCTCCAGGGGGACCGCCGTCGTGCCGGTGTGGAGCGTGGCCGTGCCGTCCTGCCAGTTCGCCATGGCGGCAGCCTAGGTCCTGCGGAGCGGGGCGGGGGGTTCGGCCCCCTGGCCCCCTGGCTGCGGAGGTCGGCCGGGCCCCGGCGGGGGTGGTGTGGGTGCGGCGCCGTTGCGGGGGCTCTGCCCCCGGGCCCCCGCGCCTCAAACGCCGGCGGGGCTGGAATGGTGCCGGGGCGGGGCTGGCAGGGGGTCGGCGGGGTTGGAGTGGTGCTGGGCGGGGCTGGAAGGGCGCCGGCCCGGCTGGAGTGGTGCCCGGGTGGGTCTGGAAGGGGGCCAGCGGGGGCTGGAGTGGTGCCGGGCCGGGCTGGAAGGGGGGCGGTGGGGGCTGGAAGGGCGTCGGCGGGGGGCCGGTGGGGCTGGGAGGGGGGCGGCGGGGGCTGGAGGGGGGGGGGGGTTGGGCCTACCTTCGGGGGGTGACGGTTGTGGTGATCGTTCTGGCCGCCGGGTACGGCGTCGGCGTGGGGTTGTTGCTGCCGCGTGCGGTCTGGCGGCTGGGCGTCGAGGCGGGAGAGGGCTGGCGTGAGCGGTGTCCGGAGGGGCATGTGCTGCCGGGGTGGCTCGGGGCCGCCCGCTGCCGGGTTCCCTCCGGACAGGCCCCGCCGCACACGTACGGCCGGCGGGCCCTTCCCCTCGCCGCCCTCACCGGGACGGTCTGCGCCGCGCTCGGGGCGGCCGTGGGGCCGCGGCCCGAGGCGGTGGTCTACGTGGGGCTCGCCCCGGTGCTCGTGCTGCTCGCCCTCGTCGACCGCGCCGTGCACCGGCTCCCCGACGTACTGACCCTCCCGCTCGCCGCCGCGGCCGCCGCCGGCCTCGGGGCGGCGGCCCTCCTGCCCGGCGCCGCGGGCGACTGGCGGCGCGCGCTTTTCGGCGGCCTCCTGCTCGCGACCGGCTACCTGGCGCTCTTCCTGGTCAACCCCGCGGGGATGGGCTTCGGCGACGTCAAGCTGGCGCTCTCGCTGGGGGTCGCTCTTGGGTGGTACGGGTGGGGGGTATGGGCGGCCGGGGCCTTCCTGGGCTTCCTCTACGGGGCCCTGTACGGCCTCTTCCTGCTGCTGCGCGGCTCCGCGACCCGCGGGCAGGGCTTCGCCTTCGGCCCGTTCATGGCCGCCGGAGCCTTTACCGGAGTGCTGCTGGCCGGCTTCGGAGCGTAATCGTGGCGCGGCTATGCACGCATCTCGCTTTACGAAGGGTTATGGTGGAACCCCCCCTCGGGCCGGTCCGTATCCCCCCCACGGACCGGCCCGTTTTTTGCTCTCCGCCCCTTATCGGCATCCGCGCAGGTCAGCCGCGCTGGGCCCACAGGTTGGTGCCGGGGGTGGACACCGCGAAGGAGTCGATCTCCTTCAGCTCGGCCTCGGAGAGCGGATCCGCCGCCAGCGCGGCCACGTTCTCCTCCAGCTGCCGCACGCTCGACGCGCCGATCAGCGCCGAGGTCATCCGGTCGTCGCGCAGCACCCACTTCAGCGCCAGCTGCGCCAGCGACTGGCCGCGCCGCACGGCGATCTGGTTCAGCCCGCCCAGCCGGCGCAGCACGTCGTCCGAGAGCAGGTCCGGGTTGAGCGACTTGCCCTGGGTGGCCCGCGAGCCCTCAGGGATCTCGTCAAGGTACTTGCCCGTCAGCAGCCCCTGCGCGAGCGGCGCGAAGGCGATGCAGCCCATCCCCGCGTCCTCGAGGGTGTCCAGCAGCCCGTCGTCCTCGGTCCAGCGGTTGATCATGGAGTACGAGGGCTGGTGGATCAGGGGGCGCACCCCCATCCCGCGCAGGATCCGCACCGCCTCGGCCGTCTGCTCCGCCGTGTACGAGGAGACGCCGACGTAGAGCGCCTTGCCCTGCTGGACCGCGGACGCCAGGGCGCCCATGGTCTCCTCGAGCGGGGTCTGCGGGTCGAAGCGGTGCGAGTAGAAGATGTCGACGTAGTCCACGCCCATCCGGCCGAGCGAAGCGTCCAGGGAGCTCAGCAGGTACTTGCGGCTGCCCCATTCGCCGTACGGCCCGGGGTGCATCAGGTAGCCGGCCTTGGTGGAGAGGACCAGCTCGTCGCGGTAGGCAGCGAAGTCCTGCGCGAGGACCTTCCCGAAGTTCAGCTCGGCCGACCCGGGCGGCGGACCGTAGTTGTTCGCCAGGTCGAAGTGGGTGATGCCGAGGTCGAAGGCCCGGCGGAGGATCGCCCGCTGGGACTCGAGCGACTTGTCGTCTCCGAAGTTGTGCCAGAGGCCGAGGGAGATGGCGGGGAGCTTGAGGCCGCTGTGACCCGTGCGCCGGTACTCCATGGAGTCGTACCGCGCGGGGTCTGCCCGATAGGGATTGGTATCAGTCACGTTGTCCTCCCTATCACGGAGCTGTGACAGACCGAGTTGGGTACCCCCTCCCACCGCGCAGTAATGTGGCGCACTCGGGGGACCGCAATTCGCACGGGGGCATTGCACGGAGGGGCTGGAAGATCGTGAAGCTGCGCGACCTGGTGTACAGGCTCTACGCACGCCGGGTGGAAGGCCGCCTCGACCATGACGCGGCGCCCAAGCACATCGGCGTCATCCTGGACGGGAACAGGCGCTGGGCGAAGGCGTCCGGAGGCACCACGGAGCAGGGCCACCAGGCCGGAGCCGACAAGATCTCCGAGATGCTGGGCTGGTGCACCGAGACGGACGTCGAGGTCGTCACCCTGTGGATGCTCTCCACGGACAACCTGGACCGGCCGGAGGTCGAGCTCCGCCCGCTGCTCAACATCATCGAGAACACCGTGCGGGGCCTCGCCGCGGACGGCCGCTGGCGCGTCCACCACGTCGGCAACCTCGACATCCTGCCCGCGCGGACGCAGACCGTGCTGAAGGAGGCCGAGCAGGCCACCCACGACGTCCAGGGGATACTCGTCAACGTCGCCGTCGGCTACGGCGGCCGCCAGGAGATCGCCGACGCGGTCCGCTCGCTGCTGCTGGAGCACGCGCAGAAGGGCACCTCCTTCGAGGAGCTCGCCGAGATCCTGGACATCGACCACATCGCGGAGCACCTCTACACCCGCGGCCAGCCCGATCCGGACCTCGTGATCCGCACCAGCGGCGAGCAGCGGCTGTCCGGATTCATGCTGTGGCAGAGCGCGCATTCGGAGTACTACTTCTGCGAGGTCTTCTGGCCGGCCTTCCGCAAGGTCGACTTCCTGCGGGCCCTGCGCGACTACGCGGCCCGCCACCGGCGCTACGGCACCTGATCGGCGCGTATTCACCCGGGGTGGTCTCTGACGCCCCTTCGGTCACCGCCGCACCCTCCCTCCCGAGCTTCACCCGGGATTCACCGAGCGTCCGTCATATGCCGTGGCATGGCCTGGCCTGATATGGGAATACCCCTTTCAGGTCGATGCCCGATCCACGGGTGTCGAGTCTCAGCGGACGGCATGGGGCCGTCCGCCCGGGAGGCCCTTTGCACCAGGACGCACGTGCGGTTCGCACGGACGGAGTGGAGGGCCGGGAATCGGCCCTGGCATGGGTGCCGATGACCGGTCCGGTCTTCATGGCCCGACCTCTTCCGAGGGGGTACGTCCTTCCGTGGTGACCAGCACAAAGCGCCGCCTGCCCGACAGGCGGACCTACGTCCTCGACACCAGCGTCCTGCTGGCAGACCCCAACGCGATCTCCCGCTTCGACGAGCACGAGGTCGTGCTCCCGATCGTGGTGATCACCGAGCTGGAGGCAAAGAGGCACCATCCCGAACTCGGCTACTTCGCGCGCCAGGCCCTGCGCCTGCTCGACGACTTCCGGGTCCGGTACGGACGTCTCGACGCCCCCATCCCACTGGGCGATCTGGGCGGCACCCTGCGCGTCGAGCTCAACCACTCCGACCCGGGTGTCCTGCCCGCCGGCTTCCGATTGGGGGACAACGACTCGCGGATCCTCGCGGTCGCCCGCAATCTCCAGGCCGAGGGCTACGACGTCACGGTGGTCTCGAAGGATCTCCCGCTGCGCATCAAGGCCTCCTCGGTGGGGCTGATCGCCGAGGAGTACCGCGCCGAGCTCGCCATCACCGATGCCGGCTGGACCGGCATGAGCGAGCTCGCCCTCTCCGGAGAGCAGGTGGACCTCCTCTACTCCGAGGAGCGCCTCTACGTACCGGAAGCCGCCGAACTGCCCGTGCACACCGGGCTGGTCCTCCAGTCCGAGCGCGGCAAGGCGCTCGGCCGCGTCACGGCGGACGGCAACGTGAAGCTCGTACGGGGCGACCGCGAGGCCTTCGGGCTGCACGGCCGCAGCGCCGAGCAGCGCATCGCCCTGGACCTCCTCCTCGACCCCGAGATCGGGATCCTCTCGATGGGAGGCCGGGCGGGTACCGGAAAGTCGGCGCTGGCCCTGTGCGCGGGCCTGGAGGCGGTGCTGGAGCGCAGGCAGCACCAGAAGGTGATGGTCTTCCGGCCGCTGTACGCGGTGGGCGGGCAGGAGCTCGGCTACCTGCCGGGTGACCAGGGCGAGAAGATGAGCCCCTGGGCGCAGGCCGTCTTCGACACCCTCTCCTCGGTCGCCGGGCGCGAGGTCATCGAAGAGGTGCTGAACCGCGGGATGCTGGAGGTCCTGCCGCTCACGCACATCCGCGGCCGCTCGCTGCACGACGCCTTCGTGATCGTGGACGAGGCCCAGTCGCTGGAACGGAACGTCCTTCTGACCGTTCTGTCGCGGATCGGCGCGAATTCGCGGGTCGTTCTGACCCACGACGTCGCCCAGCGGGACAACCTGCGGGTCGGCCGGTACGACGGAGTGGTCGCCGTCGTCGAGAAACTGAAGGGGCATCCGCTCTTCGCGCACATCACCCTGGCGCGCTCGGAGCGCTCCCCGATCGCGGCGCTCGTCACCGAGATGCTGGAGAGCCTCTGACCCCGGCAGACCCCGGCAGTCCCCGACAGGGGGCTGAAACGGTCATAAACCCCATAGCGGGAAAGTGAGTTGACGCCGTCCGGTAAGGGCCCGAGAGCCTAGCCGGGCGGCGTCGCGCTGCACAGGCCTTTGGCGAAACCAGAGCGTCCCTGCCAGGTGTGACCTTTCCCACGCAACGCGGAATTGCCCTGTGGCGTCGAGGTCCGGCAGAGTCTGTTTTCCGTCAGGCCCCGCATACGGCACTTGCGTACCTCCCGTGAGGTACGAGCAGCACCACAACTCCACAGCCGATTGCCGTATGCCGCCCGGAGTTTCACGCGGCAGCCTCCGCAAGGAGCCGCTGCCCACGGGCCCGCGTCTCCAGTGACCCCAGAACCACGGAGGCCAGTGTCGAGGGGCACTCTTGCGCCCGCTCGGTCACTGCGGACGCTGCTGGAAGGACACCGTGTGAGCCGGATCTCGGTTCGGGGCTTCGCAGTGGCTTCTGCCACCGCGGTCACCACCGTCGGCGCAGTCGTGGGCGTTGCCACCGGCGACCCCACCTCGAACGATCTCGAGACGACCGCGTCCGGGGCGACCCTCCTCACTGACATCCCGGTCGGCGACCAGGCGGAGGTCCAGACCGCGTCGCTGACGCAACAGGCCGACACCATCGCCCACGCCGCCGACGCCGACGCCAAGCGCTCGGCCGAGGAGGCAGCCCGCATCCAGGCCGCCGAGGACGCCAAGGCCAAGAAGGCCGAAGCGCAGAAGGCCGCGGACGAGAAGGCCAAGAAGGACCGCGAGGCGAAGGAGGCGGCCAGCCGCTCCGCCGCCCGTGACGCGGGCGACTTCGCCGTCCAGAGCTCCTACACGGTCGCTCAGGTCAAGGCCATCGCCCAGCAGATGGTCCCGGCCGGCCAGTTCCAGTGCTTCTCGAACATCATCAACCAGGAATCCACCTGGAACTACCTCGCCGTGAACAAGTCCTCGGGCGCCTACGGCCTGGTCCAGGCGCTCCCGGGCTCGAAGATGGCCTCGGCCGGTGCCGACTGGCGCACCAACCCCGCCACGCAGATCAAGTGGGGCCTGAACTACATGGAAGACCGCTACGGCAGCCCGTGTGGAGCCTGGAGCTTCCACCAGGCCAACGGCTGGTACTAGGCGACACCGCCACCCGCTCGATCCCGGGGAGCCCCGCACCGTCCGACGGTGCGGGGCTCCTCGCGTGTACGGTCTTTCGAGGCGTGATCAGTGGGGCGGGGGGAAAGGATCGACATGGTGAAGAGGGAAGGCTGGCTCGGCCGGCTCGGGAGCAGGCTGAACCGGATGGAGGCGCGGCTCGACGAGCGGCGCGCCGAGGTCGAGGCCGAGGCCAGAGGCGACCTGCCGCGTTCCGCCCCCACCGGCCGGGCGCCGGCGCCGGCCGGCGCGGCGGAACCGGGCCCCGCACACGCCCCCGGCTTCCCCGAGCGCCCCGACCCGGTGAGCGTGGTCCCGTGGGGCATGCGGGTCGCCGCCGAGGTCAGCTGGCGGCTGCTGCTCCTGGCCGGGATGCTCTGGGTCCTGATGAAGGTGATCAGCGAAGTCCGCCTGGTCGTCCTCGCCTTCGCCGCCGCCATGCTGGTCACCGCGCTCCTCCAGCCCTTCGTGGTCCGGCTGCGCAGACTGGGCCTGCCCCGGGGGCTGGCCACCGCCGTCACCGCGATCCTCGGCTTCGTCGTCATCGGGCTCGTCGGCTGGTTCGTGGTCTGGCAGGTCATGGAGAACCTCGACGACCTCTCCGACCGGGTCCGCGACGGCATCGACGAACTCAAACTCTGGGCACTGGACAGTCCGTTCCACGTGACCGAGAAGCAGATCAACGACATCGCGAAGAACCTCAGCGAGACCATCGGCACCAACACCGAGCAGATCACCACGGCGGGCCTGCAAGGCGTGACCGTGCTCGTCGAGGTGCTGACGGGCATCCTGCTCGCGATGTTCTCGACGCTCTTCCTGCTCTACGACGGCAAGCGCATCTGGACGTGGACGCTCGCCCTCGTCCCGGCCGCCGCCCGGCCCGGCGTGGCGGGAGCCGGTCCGCGCGCCTGGCGCACGCTGACCGCGTACGTGCGGGGCACTGTCCTCGTCGCGCTCATCGACGCCACCTTCATCGGCCTGGGCATCTACTTCCTCGACGTGCCGATGGCCGTGCCGCTGGCCGTCTTCATCTTCCTGTTCGCCTTCATCCCGCTCGTCGGCGCGGTGGTCTCCGGCGCGCTCGCGGTGGTCGTGGCGCTGGTGACCCAGGGCGTGTTCAGCGCCCTGATGGTGCTGCTGGTCGTCCTGGCGGTGCAGCAGATCGAGGGCCATGTGCTCCAGCCGTTCATCCTGGGCCGGGCGGTACGGGTGCACCCGCTCGCCGTGGTGCTCTCGGTGGCCGCGGGCGGCCTGATCGCGGGCATCGGGGGCGCGGTGGTCGCCGTACCGCTGGTCGCCGTCACCAACACCGCGGTGGGATACCTGCGGGCCTACTCGCGCGAGCAGCTCCGCCTGGGGCACGGAGCGGCCGGGCCGGGCCCGCACGGGGCCACGGCCCTCAGCTCGGCGCCACGGGAGGGGGACAGCGGTGATCAGTGAGCCGGAGCTGGACGGGGAGTGGGGGCCGGAGCGGCCGGCCGAGACGGTGGAGCCGGGAGCCGGGGAGAGGCCGTTACGACGCCCCCCGGCCCGCCGGTGGCCGTGGGCGCTGGGCGGGGCGGTGCTGGCCTCGGCGGTGTGGGCGGGTGCGCTGGCGGTGCAGGATCGTTTCTCCGCCGCCGGTCCGCCGATCGCCTACCGGCACGTCGACGACCTCTGCACCCAGGTGCGGCTGCCCGCGCTGGGCGCGATGGCCGGGGAGTTCGAGGGGGGTCCCGAGCGCCGGGGCAAAAGCCCCGCCCTGGACTGGTCGTACTGCGAGTACACGACGCCGCGGACCAGGGGCCAGGCCGCCTACCACGCGGAGGTGCGGGTCGAGCTGCACAAGAAGAGCGACCCGGAGCCGGAGTTCGGCCACGGGCCGGTGCTGGGTCCGTTCATGGAGGTGGAGGCCGTCCGCCCGGAGAAGGTGCCCGGGCTCGGGGAACAGGCCCTGGTCTCCGGACTGGTCAGGTCTCCGCAGATCCAGGTGCTCGACGGCGGCGCGGTCTTCACGCTGAGCGCCCAGTGGTGGGGGGAGGACGCGGACGAGGAGATCGACAGCGACGCGCTCCGAGCGGCGATGATCGAGGACATGCGCGACCTGATGGACCGCCTGCGGAAGTGACGGCGGGCAGCACCGTGCCCCCGCCGCCGGGAAGGCTGCGGGGGCACGGGACCTCGTACGGGTGACTACTCGGCGGCGAGCGCCGCTTCCGCGTCGAGGGTGACCGCGACGGCCTGGATCACCGAGGCGACCTTGAAGGCCTCCTGGACGGTCTCGCGGTCGATGCCGGCCTTGCGCAGGACCTGCTCGTGCGAGTCCAGGCACTGGCCGCAGCCGTTGATCGCGGAGACCGCGAGCGACCACAGCTCGAAGTCGACCTTCTCCACACCCGGGTTGCCGATGACGTTCATCCGCAGGCCCGCGCGCAGCGTTCCGTACTCCGGGTCGGAGAGCAGGTGCCGGGTGCGGTAGAAGACGTTGTTCATCGCCATGATCGCGGCGGCGGACTTGGCCGCGGCGTACGCCTCCGGCGACAGGTTCGCCTTCGCCTCCGGCTCCAGCTCACGCAGGACGCGCGGGGAGCGGGCGGCGATCGCGCAGGACAGGACGGTGCCCCACAGCTGCTGCTGCGAGAGGGTGTCCTGGTTGCCGATGACCGAACCGAGGTTCAGCTTCAGGTCCTTGGCGAAGTCCGGTATGGCGGACTTGAGGGCGTCGAGGGACATCCGTCACTCACCGGCCAGCAGCGCGCCGGCGTCCAGGGTGCCCTCGCCCTTGTTCCAGTTGCAGGGGCACAGCTCGTCGGTCTGCAGGGCGTCGAGGACCCGCAGGACCTCCTTGGGGTTACGGCCCACGGAGCCGGCGGTCACCATGGTGAACTGGATCTCGTTGTTCTGGTCGACGATGAAGACGGCGCGCTGGGCGAAGCCGTCCTCGCCCCGGACGCCGCACGCCTGCATGAGCTCGTGCTTGGAGTCGGCCAGCATCGGGAAGGGCAGGTCACGCAGGTCGTCGTGGTCCTTGCGCCAGGCGTGGTGGACGAATTCGGAGTCGCCGGAGACGCCGAGGATCTGGGCGTCGCGGTCCTGGAACTCCTCGTTCAGCTTGCCGAACGCGGCGATCTCGGTCGGGCAGACGAAGGTGAAGTCCTTCGGCCAGAAGAACACCACGCGCCACTTGCCCTCATAGGTCTTGTGGTCGATCTGGGCGAACTCGCTGCCGGCCTCGAGCGAGACACAAGCGGTCAGATCGTAGGTGGGGAACTTGTCACCGACAGTGAGCACGTGCTCTCCTTGCGACGAGGAAAGTGACCTTTTTGGGGGCTTTCCAAGGGGGTTGGACGGATCTCACATGCTGGCACAGCTGCATTGATTACGGAAATAGCTACACTTGAGGCCGGTGATCGGAGGTACCTATCAGTGGCTGCCGGTAATAGGGGAGCGAAACAACCCACCCTGGCGCAGCTGCGCGCCTTCGCGGCCGTGGCCGAGCACCTGCACTTCCGGGATGCCGCCGCCGTCATCGGGATGAGCCAGCCGGCCCTCTCCGGAGCCGTGTCCGCCCTGGAGGAGGCGCTCGGGGTACAGCTGCTGGAGCGGACCACCCGCAAGGTGCTGCTCTCCCCGGCGGGGGAGCGGATCGCGGCGCGGGCGCGCGTGGTGCTCGCGGCGATGGGCGGGCTGCTGGAGGAGGCCGAGGCGGTACGGGCCCCCTTCACCGGAGTGCTGCGGCTCGGGGTGATCCCCACCGTGGCGCCGTACCTGCTGCCGACCGTGCTCGGGCTCTTCCACCGGCGCTATCCGCGGATGGACCTCCAGGTCCACGAGGAGCAGACCGCCTCGCTGCTGGACGGACTGTCGGGCGGACGCCTCGACCTGCTGCTGCTCGCCGTGCCGCTGGGCGTGCCCGGGGTCACCGAACTCCCCGTCTTCGACGAGGACTTCGTCCTGCTGACGCCCCGGGAGCATCCGCTGGCCGGGCGCAAGGAGATCCCGCGCGAGGAACTGCGCGGACTGCAGCTGCTGCTGCTCGACGAGGGGCACTGCCTGCGGGACCAGGCCCTGGACATCTGCCGGGAGGCCGGACGGCTGCCCCGAGGGGCCGGGCGCGGTCCCTCGCCCGAGGGCTCCGGCGGCCGGCGCGAGGGCGGCGCGGACGTCACCACGACCGCCGCCGGGCTGTCGACCCTCGTCCAGCTGGTCGCCGGCGGGCTGGGCGTGACCCTGCTGCCGCGTACCGCGCTGCGGCTGGAGACCACCCGCAACGAGTACCTGGCCACCGGGTACTTCGCCGAGCCCGCGCCGTCGCGGCGGATCGCCCTCGCCATGCGGACGGGGACGGCCCGCCAGGAGGAGTTCCGGGCCATCGCGGCCGCCCTGCGCGAAGCCGTGCGCCCGCTCCCGGTGTGGCCGACCGACTGAACCGGCGGGCCGTGCGGGGCGGGCGTACGCGGCTGGTCGGTGCGCGGGCCGTCCGGGGGTCAGTCCGGGGACTTGGGGGGGCGGCCGCGGCGGGGGATGGGGCCCGGGCCGGAGGGGAGGCGGCCGGACTCCGCGAGGGCGCGGCGCAGCAGGAACTCGATCTGGGCGTTCGCGCTGCGCAGTTCCTCCCCCGCCCAGCGGGCCAGCGCGTCGTACACCAGCGGATCGAGCCGCAGCAGCACCTGCTTGCGCGGCTGCCGGCCCGCCCGGCCGACCTCCTCGGGCGGGGTCACTGGTAGAGGGTGCCCGCGTTGACCACGGGCTGCGCCGCGCGGTCCCCGCACAGGACCACCATCAGGTTCGACACCATGGCGGCCTTGCGCTCCGGGTCCAGGTCCACGATCCCCTCCTCGGCCAGGCGGTTCAGGGCCAGTTCGACCATGCCCACCGCGCCCTCCACGATCTGCTTGCGGGCCGCCACGACCGCGCCCGCCTGCTGGCGCTGGAGCATCGCGGAGGCGATCTCCGGAGCGTACGCGAGGTGTGTGAAGCGGGACTCGATGATGGCCACCCCGGCCGCGTCCACCCGGGCGTGCAGCTCGACGGCCAGCTTCTCGGTGATCTCCTCGGCGTTCCCGCGGAGCGAGAGGCCGCCCTCCTCGTGCGCGTCGTACGGGTATTCGATCGCGATGTGCCGCACGGCCGCCTCGGTCTGGGTCTCGACGAACTCCGTGAAGTCCTCGACCTCGAAGGTGGCCCGCGCCGTGTCCTCGACGCGCCACACCACGACCGCGGCCAGCTCGATGGGGTTGCCGTAGGCGTCGTTCACCTTCAGGACGGCCGTCTCGTGGTTGCGCACCCGGGTGGAGATCTTCTCGCGGGAGGTCAGCGGGTTGACCCAGCGCAGGCCGTCCGTGCGGATCGTCCCCCGGTAGCGGCCGAACAGCTGCACCACCCGCGCCTCGCCCGGTGCGATCGTGTTGAGGCCGCTCATCGCGATGAGCGAGGCGAGGACCACCAGGACGCCGGCCGCGATCAGGGTGACCTTGGCGGCGACGGCCGTCACCACCGAGCCGGCGACGATCAGGCCCGCCCCGGCCGCGACACCGGCCAGCCCGAGCAGCAGCGCCAGGCCGCCGCCCACGCTCCGCGCGATGAATTCCCGTACGTCCTGAGGAGTGGAGACGTTATTCGTCATCGTTTGCCCCGTTTCTTGTGGTCACAGCTGGTCGAGCTGCTTAGCAAAGTGATATCACTTTTTTCTCCGGCGGCAACCCTTCGGGCATTGTGTGCGTCGGTTCCTGTGGTGTGGGTGCTGATTCTCACGTCCGAATTGACCGGTATTGGCCATGGTTGGCCAACCTTTGTCACAGCCTGCGGTGTTAGCTTTCTGAGCTGACGTCGGGGGGATATCGAGCGGAGCGGGAGCGATGGGCCGAGCAGAAGCGCGTAAGGCGCAGCAGCAGCGCGGTGCGCGGCGGGCGCCGAGCGGACGTGCCAAGGGCGCCAAGGGGAACGGCGGCGCCGGCAAACCCACCGGCATACGTCGCTTCTTCACCTGGAGGAAGATCCTCGGGACGTTCCTCGGGCTGATCCTGCTCATGATGGCCGGCGCGATCATCCTCTACTTCTCGGTCGACGAACCCACCGACCCGAACGAGTCGGCCACGCTCCAGAGCAACACCTACCGCTACGCCGACGGCTCGGTCATGGCCCGCACCGGTGAGATGAACCGCGAGATCGTCCCGCTCGACAAGATCCCCGAGGACGTCCGCACCGCGTTCATCGCCATCGAGAACAAGTCCTTCTACGAGGACCGCGGCATCGACGTCATGGGCGTGGCCCGAGGCCTGTTCAACACGGTCACCGGCAAGGGCAAGGCCGGCGGCTCGACGATCACTCAGCAGTACGTCAAGAACTACTACCTGACGCAGGACCAGTCGCCGACGCGCAAGCTCCGCGAGCTCGTCATCTCCCTCAAGGTCGACCAGCGCCTGGAGAAGCACGAGATCCTCGCCGGCTACCTGAACACCAACTTCTACGGCCGCAACGCCTACGGGATCCAGGCCGCGGCGCAGGCCTTCTACGGGGTTGACGCCGACAAGCTCACCCTGGAGCAGGGCGCCTACCTCGCCGCCGTCATCCAGGCGCCCAGCCAGTACGACCTGGCGACGGCCGGCCCCAACGGCACGCGGCTGGTCAACATCCGCTTCAACGCCGTCCTCGACAACATGGTCGAGATGGGCAAGCTGGACCCGGCCAAGCGCAAGGCCATGAGCCTCCCGGAGCCGATCAAGCCCAAGCCCCGCCCGGGCATGGACGGCCAGAAGGGCTACCTGATCCAGGCCGCCAACGACGAGATGAACGAGCAGAAGATCACCGACGCCCAGATCGCGGCCGGCGGCTGGAACATCGTGCTCAACATCGACCCGAAGAAGCAGGCGGCGCTGGAGACGGCGGTCCAGGACGAGCTGGAGTCCAAGCTCGACCGCAAGGACACCAAGAACCGGCCCCAGGACCAGAGCGTCCAGGCGGGCGCCACCTCGGTGGACCCGAAGACCGGTGCGGTCGTCGCCATGTACGGCGGTCAGGGCCTGGCCGAGAAGGCCGCGAGCAACGCCCTGCGCAAGGACTACCAGCCCGGCTCGACCTTCAAGCCGATCGTGCTCGCCTCCGCCTTGGAGAACAACGCCACCACCCAGGACGGCAAGCCGGTCACCCCGAACGCGCTCTACGACGGCACCAGCAAGCGCCAGGTCGTCGGCAGCAAGATCCCGTTCAACCCGCAGAACCAGGACGACAAGGACTTCGGCAAGGAGATCACCGTCCAGGACGCGACCAACTTCTCGGTCAACTCCGTCTACGCGCAGATGATCGTGGACGTCGGCCCGCCCGCCGTGAAGAAGACGGCCCTGGCCCTCGGCATGAAGGACCGCGAGGGCTGGCCCGAGGACAAGCCGGCCATGTCGCTCGGCACCATGAGTGCCAACACCCTGGAGATGGCGGGCGTCTACGCGACCCTCGACAACCACGGCAAGAAGGTCACGCCGACCATCATCAAGAGCGCCGAGCACGCGGAGGGCGAGTTCACCCCCCGTCAGGCCGTCGGAGCGCAGGCCATCAGCCGCCAGACCGCCGACACCGTCACCAAGGTGCTCACCGGCGTGGTCAACGACGGCTCCGGCAGCAAGGTCAAGAGCAGCGCCTACGAGGCCGCCGGCAAGACCGGTACCACCGAGTCCAACGTGGCGGGCTGGTTCACCGGCTACACCCCCGAACTGGTCACCGTCGTCGCCATGTTCGGCGAGGAGCCCGGCACCCACAAGCAGGTCACCCTCACCGGCACCGCCGGCGGTGGCCGCGCGGGTGGCTCCAGCTTCCCCGCCGAGATCTGGAAGGCGTACACGCTGGCCGCGCTCAAGGGCGCGAAGACGGGCGAGTTCGACGTGTCCGAGGCAAAGATGGGTGCCCCGCAGGCGCCGTCGCGCACCCCGTCCCCGACGCCCTCGCAGAGCGCCTCCAGCCAGCCGCCGGCCAGCAGCTCCCCGCCGGCGAACTCGCCGAGCCCGACGCCGACCCCGACGCCGAGCAACACCCCGACCAAGTCGCCGACCCCGACGAAGTCCCCGACCCCCACGGCGACCAACACCGGCGGTCCGAAGCCGCCGGACCCGCCGCTGTTCCCGCAGACCGACCGGCCCTGACCCAGGACGCCGGAACCCGCGAACACCACCGCCCCGCGGCCTTCAGGCCGCGGGGCGGTGGTGTTCGCGGAGGGTGGCGCCTCGCGGCTCAGCGCCCTTCGGGCACCGCCGGCAGCGACAGCTCGAACCAGACCACCTTGCCGCTGCTCAGCCGGGTGGCTCCCCAGCGGCGGGCCATCCGGTTCACCAGGAACAGGCCGCGGCCGCCCTCGTCGGTGTCCCGCGCCCGGCGCTGGCGCGGCAGCTGCGGGGAGTCGTCGCCGACCTCGCAGCGCAGTACGTCCGTACGCAGCAGGCGCAGCGTGACGGGCCGTTCGGCGTACCGGACGGCATTGGTGACCACCTCGCTGACCAGCAGCTCCAGGGAGTCCTGCAGCTCCTCCAGGCCCCACCGGGCCAGGGCGCGCCGGGCGAACCGGCGGGCCCGGCCGGGAGCGGTCTCCTCCGGGTCCAGGAACCAGTACGCCACGTCACTGGGCGCGATCCCGTCGAACCGGGCCGCGAGCAGCGCGATGTCGTCGTCCCGGTCGCCCGGGCCGAGCATGTCCAGCACGTCGTCGCACAGGGCCTCCAGCGGCGGCGGGTGGTCCAGGCCGGTCAGCTGCGCGGTGGTCGCCAGGCGCTCCCGGAGCTGCTCGATGCCGGTCCACACGTCCCGCAGCCGGGACTCCACCAGTCCGTCGGTGTACAGCAGCAGGGTGGCCCCGGCGGGCGCGTCCAGCTCCACGGCCTCGAAGTCCACGCCGCCGACGCCGATGGGGGCGCCCGGGGGCACGCGCAGCACCTCGGCGCGCCCGCCCAGGTGCAGCAGAACCGGCGGCGGGTGACCCGCGTTGGCGATGGTGATCCGGTGCGAGACGGGGTCGTACACGGCGTACAGGCAGGTGGCCATGCGGTCGGAGCCCAGGCGCTGCGCCTGCTCGTCCAGGTGGTGCAGCACCTCGGCGGGCGGCAGGTCAAGCTGCGCGAGGGTCTGCGCCGTGGTGCGCAGCTGGCCCATGATCGCCGCGGAGGTCATGGAGTGCCCCATGACGTCGCCGACGACGAGGGCGACCCGGCTGCCGGGCAGTGGGATGGCGTCGTACCAGTCGCCGCCGACGCGGGCGGTCTCGGCGGCGGGCAGGTAGCGCGAGGCGAGCCGCACGCCGGTGGGCTGGGGCAGGCTGTCGGGCAGCATGGTGCGCTGGAGCTCGTCGGCGATGTACGCCTCGCGGCCGTACAGCACCGCCTTGTCGATGCCGAGCGCGGTGTGCGTGGCCAGCTGGGCGGCGACCAGGAGGTCGTTCTGCTCGAAGGCGGGCCGCTCGGGGCTGCGCAGGAACACGGCGGCGCCGATCACCCGGCGGCGCCCGCGCAGCGGGGCCAGCACGGCCCGGTTGCCGCGCGGCAGCGGGTGCTCCGAGCCCAGCAGTTCGGGCAGCGCGGCCTTGGCGGCCGCGGAGGAGCCGAAGACGGGCCGTACGCCGCGCAGCACCTCGGCGAGCGCGCCGCCGGACCGGATCTCGCACAACTCGGCCGCGGGCAGGTCACCCTGCGGGCCGACCAGGGGCAGCTGGCTGAAGTCGAGCTCGCCGGTGGCCCCCGCGGCCCCGGCGGGGTCCGGGCCGATGGTGCCGCCCGAGGCGGCGTCGGTGAGATCGTCGATCGGCCGGAGCCGGTCGGTGCGGCGCAGCCTTAAAACGACCGGGCCGAGGGGGCGTTCGTCCCCGACCGGCAGCGGGTCGCGCAGGTAGACGAGGATGGCGTCCGAGAACGTCGGCACGGTGGCCCGGCACAGGCCGAGCACGATCTCGTCGAGGTCGATGCCGCGGGCGATCCGCCGCGTGGCGGCGCCGACGAAGCGCAGCCGGTCCCCTTCGCGGCGCGCGGCGGTGTCCCCGGCGCCGCCGCCGGCCGGTATGCCGCTGCCGCCGCCGTGCCGGTCGCCTCCGGCCGGGTGGGGGGAGCCGGGGCCGGATCCGTCCGGAGCGCCGGCCGGGCCCCCGGCCGTGTCCCGGGCGGGGAGTCCCTGCGCACCGTCGGCGGCCGCGTTGCGCGCGGCGCCGGTGTCCCTGGCCCGGGCGCCGCCGTCCCTGGCGATGGCGAGGTCCCGGCCGGGATCGGCGCCGGCGGGGAGGTCCGCCGGCGCGACACCGCGGGGGCGGGGGAGCCCGCCGGGCCCGCCGCCCGGCTCCGCGCCCGGGCCTGGCGCATGCGTGCGTACGGCCTCGACGGCGGCGAGGGGCGCCTTGCCGTGGCCGGCCTCGTCCGTACCTCCGCCGGAGGCGACGGGCTGCGGGCCCTCCTGAGAGGTGGGGTACTCCGTCACGCGTGGAATTCCGTCCGTTTGCGCTCGATGTGCGCTGCACTCAACTCGGTCAGTCGCGGTATACCCGCTCAGCGGCCGGGACACCATCACCCCGCGATACCGCGTCTCCCCCGTTACCTCTCGCCCTGCGTCGACCTCCGGTCAAATTCCGCGTACGGCACGACACTTGCGCACACAGGGTCTCATCGCGCCGTCCTGCGCGCGGGAGCTTGCGGAGGACGATCCTACGTTTGTACCCCTGGGGCGCATCAAGGGTCTCATGAGGTCATACGCGCCGGGGTGTGGTCCCAGTCCTCCGGCAGCTCCGGAACCGTCCAGGCCGGATCCGGCCGCCAGTTCTCCCAGCCGTCGGCGAACGGCGCACCCCACCGGCGGATGACCTCCAGCGCGGCCCGGCCGGCCTCCCGCACCCGGTCCGCCTCCTCGGGGCCCATCAGCCCGGAGCGCTGCGCCTGGGCGAACTCGTCCTCGTCGCGCCACTTCCAGGTGCGGTCCGGGTAGACGGAGATGTCGAGGAAGTGGTCCACCGAGTCGACCCCGCCGGACCAGCGCGAGCGGGGCTCCTCCAAGTTCACGTACCAGCTCTTGAACCGCCAGCCGTGCTCCCAGAACAGCCACACCGACCACGGCTCCCCGGGGCGCGCCAGCTTCAGCACGCCCGCGCCGAACCAGCGCGAGCGCACGGTGGTCCGCGGGGCGGTGTAGCGGGTGGCGAGCGGCTCCTCGTGGACGGGGGTGCCGTCGGCGAGGACCGGTTTGACGCACTCGGTGCCGGGCGCCATCCAGACGGCGAGCAGCTCTCCGGTGTCCTGCACCACCGTCACGGGACGGCAGATGTGCACCGGGCCCTTCAGCCCGGGGGCGTGGTCGCGGTAGCGCCAGAGGATCCGATCCCCGGGCGCCCAGTGCGTGCCCTGCGCACGCGTGCGCGCGGAGCTGCCCGCAGGCCTGAAGGTACCTGTCATGCGCAGATCTTAGGGCGGCCGCCCCCGCGGATGCTGCGGTGCAGGTCACCGTGGGGGCGGGTGGCGGGAAACGACCGGATTCGGACCCTTGCCGCGAGGTCGCTCAGGGGTGGGTCATGCGCAGCACGTCCAGCGCCTCGTCGAGCTGTTCGAGGGTGAGCGCGCCGCGGTCGACGTAGCCGGACTCCAGGACGACCTCCCTGATCGTCTTCCGCTCGGCGAGGGACTTCTTGACGACCTTGGCCGCCTCCTCGTAGCCGATGTAGCGGTTCAGCGGGGTCACCACGGAGGGCGAGGATTCGGCGTACTCCCTGGCCCGCTCGACGTTGGCGGTGATCCCGTCCACCGTGCGGTCGGCCAGCAGACGGCTCGCGTTGGCGAGCAGCCGGACCGATTCGAGGAGGTTGCGGGCCATCACCGGGAGCATCACATTGAGCTCGAAATTGCCGGCGGCGCCCGCCACCGCGACGGTGGCGTCGTTCCCCATCACCTGTGCGGCGATCATCAGGACGGCCTCGGGGACGACCGGATTGACCTTCCCGGGCATGATCGAGGATCCCGGCTGGAGATCCGGGAGATTGATTTCGGCCAATCCGGTGCGCGGTCCGGAGGCCATCCAGCGCAGATCGTTGCAGACCTTGGTGAGCGAGACGGCGATCGTGCGGAGCATCCCCGAGGTCTCCACCAGCGCGTCCCGCGCCCCCTGGGCCTCGAAGTGGTCGCGGGCCTCGGTGAGCGGCAGCCCGGTGTCCGCGGCCACCTCGGCGATCACGGCGGCGGCGAATCCGGGCGGCGTGTTGATCCCGGTGCCCACCGCGGTGCCGCCCAGCGGCAGCTCGGCCAGCCGCGGCAGGGCGGAGCGCAGCCGCTCGACGCCGTAGCGGACCTGGGCGGCGTACCCGCCGAACTCCTGGCCCAGGGTCACCGGCGTGGCGTCCATCAGGTGCGTCCGCCCGGCCTTGACGACCTGTGCGAACTCGGCGGCCTTGCGCTCCAGCGCGGCGGCGAGGTGCTCCAGCGCCGGGATCAGGTCGCGGGTGACGGCGGCGGTGGCGGCGATGTGGATGGACGAGGGGAAGACGTCGTTGGAGCTCTGCGAGGCGTTGACGTGGTCGTTGGGGTGGACCTCGCGGCCCAGCCGCTCGGTGGCCAGGGTGGCGATCACCTCGTTGGCGTTCATGTTGGACGAGGTGCCGGAGCCGGTCTGGAAGACGTCGATGGGGAAGTGGTCGTCCCAGCGGCCCCCGGCCACCTCGGCGGCGGCGGACCGGATGGCCTCGGCGACGTCCTTGTCCACCACGCCGAGCCGCGCGTTGACGGCGGCGGACGCGGCCTTGACGCGGGCGAGCGCCTCGATGTGGGCGGACTCGAGCCGCTGTCCGGACAGGGGGAAGTTCTCCACCGCGCGCTGGGTCTGAGCACGCCATTTGGCGTGCGCGGGCACCCGTACGTCGCCCATGGAGTCGTGCTCGGTGCGGAACGCTTCGGCCTGCTGGTGATCGGTCATTTTCGTGGCCTCCTCAAAAAGTTGAGCAATTGTCTTGTTCGAAGTGTTCCCAACTCCCCTACCGACCAGTAAATACCGGGGGTAACACCGGCACTCGGGGAGGCGTTCATGACACGTGCACACAGGAAACCCAGGCTCAGATGTACCTTCGCGGCCGTCGCGGCGGCCGCGGCCGCCCTCGGGGGCGTCACCGCCATCACCCCCACGGCCCAGGCGGCGGTGCCCGCGGCGGCCGCGGCCGCGGCCGTGACCCCGCTCCCGCCCGAGCTGGAGGCGATCCGCGCGGCCGAGGCCGTCAAGATCTACGGGGACTCCGCCATCCGGCCGCTCGGCGAGCGCAAGACCGGCCTGATCTCGCTGGGCGACAGCGAGATCTCGGGCGAGGGCGTCGGCAACTACGACCCCGCGACCAACACGCCGAACAACCAGTGCCACCGCTCGCCCGACGCGGCGATCCACCGCACCGGCATCCCGGCCGACCTCACCTTCAACGTCGCCTGCTCCGGCGGGTACACCGGCAACATCAGGATCGGCGGCAGCAAGCAGTACGCCGACGAGCTGGTGCAGAGCGACAGCCTGGCCGTCAAGGCCCGCAACACGAAGATCAAGATGGTACTGCTGGTCGCCGGGGCCAACGACGACCTGCAGTTCGGCCCGGTCATGACCGACTGCGTCACCCGCTGGGTGCTCAGCCAGGGCACCTGCGAGCCCAAGTACGCCCCCGGCTGGCAGGCCCGCGTCGACGGCCTGAAGCCCAAGGTCGAGGCCACGGTCGCCGACCTCAGGACGGTCATGCGCGACGCCGGGTACGCCGACTCCGACTACAAGCTCGTCGTCATGGGCTACCCCAGCCCCATCGGACCCGACTTCCACGACAACCCGAACTTCCCCGGCAAGCTGCCCGGCGGATGCGCGGGCTACGACTCCGACGCCACCTGGGGCCGCAACTACGCGGTACCCGTCTTCGAGAAGGGCATGCGCGCCGCGGCCCTCGCCTCCGGCGCCGTCTACCTGGACAACTCGCGGCTCTTCCACGGGCACGAGGTGTGCATGGAGGACGCCTGGGCCCGCGGGCTCTACCTGGACCTCGGCGACCACTTCCCGTGGGACGAGAACACTGCCCGCCAGTCCTTCCACCCCAACTACCGCGGTCACGGCGCCTTCGCGTCCTGCCTGACCCAGCTCTACGACTCCGGTCTGCGCGAGGCCTCCTGCGCCGACCCGGCGAGCACCGGCACCCCCGTCCTGCAGGCGGGGGCCTGGGACGACAAGTTCAAGCCCCTGAAGAACGAGGCGACCGGCACCTGCCTCGACTCCCACGGCGGCTCCAGCGCCAACGGGACGGCCGTCCTGGGCTGGGACTGCCACGGCGGCCGCAACCAGGGCTGGTGGTACGACACCGCCCGGGGGGCCGTCCACATCGAACTCACCCATGACCGCTGCCTCGACGCACCCGGCGCCGACTACCGCCCCGGCACCGGCCTGGTCCTCTGGAACTGCCACGGCGGCGCGAACCAGCGGTTCGTCCGCGACGGCGCCACCCTGCGCCCGGCGGCCGCGCCGGGCATGTGCCTGACGGTGGGCGCCGCCCGCGAACCGCTGCGGCTGCAGACCTGCAACGGCTCGGCGAACCAGCGCTTCGCGTAGCCCCGCGGCCCGAAACCCCGTATCCCCCTCATCCCCCCACACCCGGCCGGCGCACCCCGGCCGGGTGCTCACATGTCGAGCAGCAGCTTGCGCACGTCCCGCGGCCGGTTGGTGATGATCGTGTCCACGCCGAGGCGCACGCACAGCTCGACGTCCTCCGCCTCGTCCACGGTCCACACCCGCACGGCCAGCCCCTTGGCCTTGAGCCGGGCCACCAGCCCCGGATCCCGCCGCACGAGGTCGATGCCCGGGCCCGCGTGGGTCGCGTACGGGGGGCGCACCGGGCGGAGCGTGCGCTCGATCAGGAACACGGTGGGCAGGCCGGGCGCGAGCCGGTGCACCCGGGTCAGCGCGGTGCGCGAGAAGCTCATCACCTCGACCCGGCCGCCGGCCCCGTCGGCCAGCCCGTACTCCCGGAGCATCCGCACCAGCTCGGCCTCCAGCCGGCCGCCCGCGCGGGACGGGTGCTTGGTCTCGACCGCGAGCCCGACCGGCCGGGGCGCGGCCAGCGCCTCCTTGAGCAGGTCCTCGAAGAGCAGCACCCGGGCCCCGGCGTGCTCGGCTCCCCTCCACGCCCCGAAGTCGAGCGCGCGCAGCTCCTCGTAGGTCATCCCGGAGACGACCCCCCGCCCGTCGGAGGTCCGCTCGACCCGCCGGTCGTGCACACAGACCAGCTGCCGGTCGGCGGTGAGCCGCACATCGCACTCGAGCGCGTCGGCCCCGTCCTCGACGGCCTGCCGATAGGCGGCCATGGTGTGCTCGGGGTGCTCATGGGAGGCCCCCCGATGGGCGACGACCCGGACGGCGCGGGCGGTGCGGAGGGAGGACGAGGCTGACATACGAAAATCCTTGCGAACCGGAGTGAACGAGCGAGTTCGGGCCTGTGTCCCCGACGTTAACCGTTGCGGGCCCCCGCACGGGGCTGGGAGGGCCGGTCCCCGGCCGTGCCGTGCCGGCGCCCGCCGGCTACGGCTTCGCGGGCGGCCGGGGGGCCAGCGGGGCCGGGGTGACGCGGAAGCCGCCCTTCGTGACCTCCGTGAAGGGGGCCGGGGCCATGCAGGTGCCCACCGGGGCCTGGGCGGCCGAGCCGTCCGGCTTCGGGTCGACGTTGGCGATGCCCCAGGAGAAGCCGACCCGGTCGGGCGCGCCGCGTTCGCCGTCCTGGACGCTCAGGCCGATCCGCCTGCCTTCCCAGCCGGGCACGTTCGAGCTCTTGACCACCGCGGTCACCGTCGCCGTCCGACCGCCGGTGACCAGGCAGTCCACCTCCGCCTCGGCCACGCCCGTGAAGTCCTCCTCGGGCTGGGCGTGGTAGACGGTCACCCGGCCCCGGGCGTCGGTGGGCAGGCCCTGCCCGAGCCCCGGGAGCGGCCGGCTCCACGGCACCGATTCGGCGTCCACGGTGAAGCGGATGTCGTGCGACGCGGGCACGTACGGGTAGTGCACCGTGCCGCCCCCGCGCACCGAGGCGGTCTTCGGCGCCGCCGGGGCAGGGGCCGGGGCCGCCGGGGCGGGGCCCGCCGCGACCAGGGTGGCCACCAGGGCGGCGCAGGTTCCGGCGAGGACGAGGACGCGCGTGCGGTTCTTCATCGTGAACTCCCGTTCGAGGGGCGCTGTTCGGGTACGGGAACAGCCTCGCCGGGAGCCGCCGGTCATCCATCTGCCGCTGGGCGGACCTACGCGAGGGCCCCTCCCCCGGACGGGGGAGGGGCCCTCGGCACGCGTGACTACAGACCCGGGCCGCGCACCGGGATGTGGGTGAACGTCGGTTCCGGGGCCGGGTTCTGGAAGAAGTCGTTGCCCTTGTCGTCGACCACGATGAAGGCCGGGAAGTCCTCGACCTCGATCTTCCAGACCGCCTCCATGCCGAGCTCCTCGTACTCCAGGACCTCGACCTTCTTGATGCAGTCCTGGGCCAGGCGCGCCGCCGGGCCGCCGATCGAGCCCAGGTAGAAGCCGCCGTGCGAGCCGCACGCGTCCGTCACCTGCTGGGAGCGGTTGCCCTTGGCCAGCATGACCTTGGAGCCGCCCGCCGCCTGGAACTGCTCGACGTAGGAGTCCATCCGGCCCGCCGTGGTCGGGCCGAAGGAGCCCGAGGCGTAGCCCTCGGGGGTCTTCGCCGGGCCGGCGTAGTAGACCGGGTGGTCCTTCAGGTACTGCGGCATGCCCTCGCCCGCGTCCAGCCGCTCCTTGATCTTGGCGTGCGCGATGTCGCGCGCCACGACCAGCGGGCCGGTCAGGGACAGGCGGGTCTTCACCGGGTGCCGGGTGAGCGTCGCCAGGATCTCGTCCATCGGCTGGTTCAGGTCGATGGAGACGACGTCCGAAACCTCGTCCAGGTGCGAGTCCGTGGTGTCGGGGAGGAAGCGCGCCGGGTCCGTCTCCAGCTGCTCCAGGAACACGCCCTCGGCGGTGATCTTCGCGGTCGCCTGGCGGTCCGCCGAGCAGGACACGGCGATCGCGACCGGGAGCGACGCGCCGTGGCGGGGCAGGCGCACCACGCGCACGTCGTGGCAGAAGTACTTGCCGCCGAACTGTGCGCCGATGCCGATCTTCTGCGTCAGCTCGAAGACCTGCTGCTCCAGGTCCAGGTCGCGGAAGCCGTGGCCCAGCGCGGAGCCCTCGGTCGGAAGCTCGTCCAGGTAGTGCGCCGAGGCGTACTTGGCGGTCTTCAGCGCGTGCTCGGCGGAGGTGCCGCCGACCACGATCGCCAGGTGGTAGGGCGGGCAGGCCGCCGTACCGAGCGAGCGGATCTTCTCCTCCAGGAACTTCATCATGGAGGCCTCGTTGAGGACCGCCTTGGTCTCCTGGTAGAGGAAGGACTTGTTGGCCGAGCCGCCGCCCTTGGCCATGAAGAGGAACTTGTACGCGCCGCCGTCGGTCGCGTACAGCTCGATCTGCGCGGGCAGGTTCGAGCCGGTGTTCTTCTCCTCCCACATGGTGAGGGGGGCCATCTGCGAGTAGCGCAGGTTCAGCCGCGTGTAGGCGTCGTAGATGCCGCGCGAGAGCGCCTCCTCGTCGCCGCCCGACGTCAGGACGTTCTGGCCGCGCTTGCCCATGACGATCGCCGTGCCGGTGTCCTGGCACATCGGCAGGACCCCGGCGGCCGCGATGTTCGCGTTCTTGAGGAGGTCGAGCGCGACGAACTTGTCGTTCGACGAGGCTTCGGGGTCGTCGATGATGCGGCGCAGCTGCGCGAGGTGCGCGGGGCGCAGGAAGTGCTGGATGTCGTGGACGGCCTCTTCGGCGAGCTTGCGCAGCGCCTCGGGCTCGACCTTGAGGAACGTACGGCCGTCCGCCTCGAAGGTGGACACGCCCTCGGCGGTCACCAGCCGGTAGGGGGTGGTGTCCTCGCCCAGGGGCAGCAGGTCGGTGTACGCAAACTCTGTCATGACGGCAGTCATTCCTCACTCGGCAGACAGCGCTGGCGACCAATTGGCAGCGCAGTCCACCAGCGTAGAACCTCCCGCCGTGCCCGTGTCTGTGAGGTAAGGCTCACTCGGCAGTATCGCGATCTATCGTGTCTCGCTATGCTGGGTCGCGTGGACCTGGAAAAGCACCCCGCCGCCCCTGCCCCCGCGCCGGCTCCCGCCCCCGCGGCGTCCGAGCTGCGCGCCTCCGACGCCGACCGGGACCGGATCTCGCAGATCCTCGCGGACGCCCTCGCCGAAGGCCGGCTGACCTCCGAGGAGCACTCGGAGCGCCTGGACTCGCTGTACGCCCTCAAGACGGTGGGCGAGCTGGAAGTGCTCGTACGGGACCTCCCCGCGCCCGGCACGGGCCACACCTCCGCGGCGCCGGCGTACGCGGCCGGGAGCGCCGCGGCGGGCTACACCGAGACGGTCGTCGCCGTGTGCAGCAGCTCCGCCCGCAAGGGCCGGTGGCGTCCCGGCGCCCTCATCCGCGCGGTCTCGGTCATGGGCGACATCTCCGTCGACCTCACCGAGGCGGTCTTCGAGCAGCAGGTCACCGAGATCAACGTGACCTGCGTCCTCGGGAACGTCGAGGTCCTGGTCCCGGAGAACGTCACGCTGCGCGGCTACGGAAGCGGGGTCCTCGGCAACTTCGAGGTGCGCGGCCAGGGCCGCGGCGCCACGGACCCGCAGGCCCCGGTCGTGATCATCCGCGGCTTCGCCCTGCTGGGCAACATCGAGGCACGGCCCAGGCCCGGCGCCCGCCTGGTCGATCTGGCGGAGCGGATGCGCAAGCGGCCGGGCGGCTGAGCCGGCCGGGACGGCCCGGTGCGGGGGGTCGCGTTTCGGACGACCCCGGGCGCCCCTCGGCACCCAGTGCATAGGGGCGCGCACAGCGGGTAGGGACAGGTGCATCGTCTCTCGCTCGCGTACCCGTCGTCAGGAGTAGACCGTGCCGCATCCGCCGCATCAGTCCCTGAAGGTTGCCGTCGTGCCGAAGCCGCGGGTGCCGGTGAGGGCTGAGGACGGCCCATGGCATGCGGAGGCGGTGTGCCGCCGCGACGAGGCGGGCCTGTTCTTCGCCCCCTCCAAGGAGCCCACGGCGGCCCGGCTCTCCCGCGAGGAGGCGGCCAAGCGCGTCTGCGCCCGCTGCCCGGTCATGGTCGCCTGCCGGGAGCACGCCCTGCTCCAGCCCGAGCCCTACGGCGTCTGGGGCGGCCTCACCGCCGCCGAGCGCCGCGTGGTCCTGGCCCGGATGCGGCGCCGGTCGGCCGAGCTGCGCCAGGCCCCGGGCCCCGGGCCGATCGCGGCCGCGGGCTGAGCCGACCGCCTGCCGCGGCACGCGGAGAGGCGTCGTACGGGACATGCGAGAGGGGCGGTCACCGCCGCACACGGTGACCGCCCCCTCTCGGCTGCCCGGCCGGAGGCTACTGGGCCCGGTCGAAGTCGATCGCGCTGTACGCGCGCAGCTTCGCCAGGCGGTGCGTCGAGTCGATCCGCCGGATCGTGCCCGACTTCGACCGCATGACCAGCGAGGACGTGGTCGCGGTCTCCGAGCGGTAGTGGACGCCGCGCAGCAGCTCGCCGTCCGTGATGCCGGTGGCGACGAAGAAGACGTTCTCGCCGGACACCAGGTCGTTCGTGTACAGCACGCGGTCCAGGTCGTGGCCGGCGTCCAGCGCGCGCCGGCGCTCGGCGTCGTCCTTCGGCCACAGCTTGCCCTGGATCGTGCCGCCGAGGCACTTTATGGCGCAGGCCGAGATGATGCCCTCGGGGGTGCCGCCGATGCCGAGGAGCAGGTCCACGCCGGTGCCCTCGCGCACGGCCATGACCGAGCCCGCGACGTCGCCGTCCGAGATGAACTTGATCCGGGCGCCCGTCTCGCGGATCTCCTTGACGATGCCCTCGTGGCGGGGGCGGTCCAGGATGACGACGGTGACGTCCTCGACGGCCATGTTCTTGGCCTTCGCGACCCGGCGGATGTTGACCGAGACGGGGGCGTTGATGTCGACGAAGTCGGCGGCCTCGGGACCGGTGACCAGCTTCTCCATGTAGAAGACCGCGGACGGGTCGAACATGGTGCCGCGGTCGGCGGCGGCCAGGACGGCGATGGCGTTGGGCATGCCCTTGGCGTTCAGGGTGGTGCCGTCGATGGGGTCCACGGCGATGTCGACCTCGGCGCCGGTGCCGTCGCCGACCCGCTCGCCGTTGAACAGCATGGGGGCTTCGTCCTTCTCCCCCTCGCCGATGACGACGACGCCGTTCATCGAAACGGTGGAGATCAGGGTGCGCATCGCGTTGACCGCGGCCCCGTCCGCGCCGATCTTGTCGCCGCGCCCGACCCACCGGCCGGCGGCCATGGCGGCGGCCTCGGTGACCCGTACGAGTTCCAGGGCGAGGTTGCGGTCGGGGGCCTCCGGAGAGACTTCGAGCTGGGGCGGCAGGTTGTGCTCGGTCATCGGAGCGCACCTTTCTGTACGGCGACGGCCGGGAAGTGAGGGTGCTGGAACTCTATCGGTACGTCGACATATTGAGCAGAGCGGGTCACGTATGAGCGGAGTATCGGTCAGCCGATTGGCCTGAGCGGACGTCTTGCCTCCCGCCCGTCACCCGCTTGCCACCCCTTTGTCACCGGCGAGGGTCCGCCGCGCAGCCCTTCGAGGCCACCCCGGCGGTGATCGCTCCCGCGCATGCGGGACGATGGTGCCGTGGCAGGTATGAAAGGCAAGCAGACGGTCTGGGACATGGTCCGGTCGCTGGCGGTGATCGGCGTCGTGGTCGCGGGGATCTACATCTTCGTCCCGCACGACGAGGACGCCGATCCGACGCGCACGGTCGACTACCGGGTGGAGACGCTCACCGCCCGGCGCGCCGCCCCGTACCCCGTGGCCGCCCCGGTGGGGCTGCCGGAGGAGTGGCGGGCGACCTCGGTGACGTTCCAGCGCAAGGACTCCCATGCCTGGCACCTGGGCTTCCAGGACCCGGAGCGGCAGTACGTGTCGGTGGAGCAGTCCACGGACACCTCCGCCAAGTACATCGGCGCCGTCACCCAGAAGGCGAAGCCCACCGGGCAGACCCAGCAGGTCGGCGACGCGGTGTGGGAGCGCTGGGACGGCGAGAAGTACGACGCCCTCGTGAAGCAGGAGCAGGGCTACGTCACGGTGGTCACCGGGACGGCCTCCTTCGAGCAGCTCGGCGCGATGGCCGCCGCGCTGGAGTTCAAGCAGGGCCAGCCGCAGGGCGCCTAGCGCGCCTGCGGCGGCGAACAGGTCCGCGTACGCCAACGGCCGCGCTCCCCGGGATCCGGGGGGCGCGGCCGTTGGCGTACTGCGCGGCTGCCGTGCGGGGTGCCGCTGCGGCTGCTCTGCGCGCGGCTCAGACGGTGGTGACGACCTCGTCGAACGCCAGGCGCGGGGAGCGCGGGAACCAGGCGTCCTCGCCCGGCTTGCCGATGTTGACGATCATCAGCGGGGTGTGGTCGTCGTCCAGGAACTCCTTCTGGACGCCGGCGAGGTCGGCGCCGGTCATCGGACCCGCGGCCAGGCCGGCGGCGCGGACGCCGACGATGAAGTAGGCGGCCTGCAGCGCGGCGTTGAGCAGGGCGGACTGCTCGCGGGCCGGGCGCTCGGCGAAGAACATGTCCTTGGCCTGCGGGAAGTGCGGCAGCAGCGCCGGCAGCTCCTCGTGGAACTCGTTGTCCGCGGAGAGGATCGCGACCAGCGGCGCGGCGGCGGTCTTGGCCTGGTTGCCCTCGGCCAGGTGCTTCACGAGGCGCTCGCGGGCCTCGGGGGAGCGGACCAGGGTGATGCGCAGCGGGGTCTGGTTGAAGGCGGTGGGGCCGAACTTCACCAGGTCGTAGATCGCCTGAACCTGCTCCTCGGTGACCGGCTCGTCGGTGAACGAGTTGGCCGTGCGGGCCTCGCGGAACAGCAGGTCCTGCGCGGCGGAGTCAAGAACGAGAGACATCGGAAAGCCTTCTTCCATACGTGGGTGAAGCGATGTCCCCGACTCTACGGCGAAATTAGGTGAACTTTCAACTAAATGGCTCCCGGGTGACCGGGATCACTCCTCCACGTCCGCCGCGTCCCGCGCCGCGAGCGCCGAGTCCAGCCGGGCCCTGGCCCCCTCCAGCCAGTGCCGGCACACCTTCGCCAGCTCCTCGCCCCGCTCCCAGAGCGCCAGGGAGTCCTCCAGCGAGGTCCCGCCGGCCTCCAGCTTGCGGACGACCTCGATGAGCTCGTCGCGAGCCTGCTCGTACCCCAGCGCCGTCTCGGCCTCTGTCATTCCCTGATCCACCTTCTGTGTGTAGTGCAACGACTTCGTTGCGGCAGCGTCGCGGCCGTGCGGCCGGTCTTCCGGGTCCGTCGTGCGGCTTTGCGTCCTGCGGACCCGCCCGCCGCCGCGCCCGGCTATTCGGGTCCGGCGACCCGTACGGAGAACTCTCCCTCCGCGACCCGCGCGCGCAGCGCCTCGCCCTCCGCGACCTCCTCCGGCGAGCGCACCACGTGCCCGTCGGCCCGCTGGAGCACCGCGTACCCCCGCTCCAGCGTCGCCGCCGGCGACAGCGCCACCACCCGGGCGAGGGTGTGCGCGAGCTCCGAGTCGGCCCGGTCCAGCAGGTGGCCCAGCGTCCGCCTGCTGCGCCCGAGCAGGGCCTCCAGCTCGTCCTCGCGGGTCTCCACCATCCGCTGCGGGTGGACGAACACCGGCCGGGCGAGGGCGTGCGCCAGGCCCCGCTCCTCCCGGTCCAGCAGCCCGCTCACCGCGCGCAGCCCCCGGCCCTGCAGCTGGCGCACCCGCTCCAGCTCCTCGCCGACGTCCGGGACCACCTTCTTGGCCGCGTCCGTGGGCGTGGAGGCCCGCAGGTCCGCGACCAGGTCCAGCAGCGGGGAGTCCGGCTCGTGCCCGATCGCGGAGACCACCGGGGTACGGGCCGCCGCGACCGCCCGGACGACCTCCTCGTCGGAGAAGGGCAGCAGGTCCTCCACGCTGCCGCCGCCGCGCGCCACGATGATCACGTCGACCTGGTCCAGGGCGTCGAGCTCCTTGACCGCCTGGATCACCTGCGGCACCGCGTGCACCCCCTGCACGGCGACGTTGCGCACCTCGAAGCGGACCGCCGGCCAGCGCCGCCGGGCGTTCTCCAGCACGTCGCGCTCGGCCGCCGAGGCCCTGCCGACCACCAGCCCGATCAGCTGCGGCAGGAAGGGCAGCGGCTTCTTGCGGTCCAGCGCGAACAGGCCCTCCGAGGCCAGCGACCGCTTCAGCCGCTCCAGCCGGGCCAGCAGCTCCCCGATGCCGACCGGCCTTATCTCCGTGGCCCGCAGCGACAGCTGCCCGCGCGGGGCGTACCACTCGGGCTTGGCCAGCAGGACGACGCGCGCCCCCTCCGACACGACGTCCGCGACCTCGTCGAAGACCTGCCGGAAGCAGGTCACGCTGACCGAGATGTCGTGCGAGGGATCGCGCAGCGTCAGGAAGACCACCCCCGCCCCCGGCCGCCGCGAGAGCTGGGTGATCTGCCCCTCCACCCACACCTGGCCGAGCCGCTCGATCCAGCCCCCGATGAGCCGGGACACCTGGCCTACCGGCAGCGGCGCCTCGGCCGACGTATTCAGACCCATGTACGCAGGCTATCGGGCGGCGCTGACAGCGTCTCAGGCTCCGCGGCCGGTGTCGGTCCCCGGCCCGGTCCCGGACCCGGCATCGGCATCCCGCCGGCCGCGCTGCACCACCAGCAGCACCAGGCCCACCGCCAGCCACACCGCCCCCACCACCTGCGCCTCCCAGGAGGCCTCCACGATCACCGTCACCGTCACCGCCGCACCCAGCACCGGGACCACCAGGTGCTTCCACCAGCGCGGCCGGCCCTCCCGGCGCCGGACCACGAACCAGCCCACCACCGAGGCGTGCAGCAGGGTGAACGCCACCAGCGCCCCGACGTCCACCACCGAAACCAGGTGGTCGAGGCCGTCGTCGCGCCGCGCCGCCCACACCGCCGCGACCAGCGTCACCGCCGCCGCCACCAGCAGCGCCGGCCGCGGGGTGCCGCCCGAGGTCCGCGCGAGCACGCCCGGCAGCCGCCGCTCCCGGGCCATCGCGAACAGCAGCCGCCCGGCCGCCGCCTGCCCGGCCAGCGCCGCGAAGGCCGCCCCGATCGCCTTGGAGACCGCCACCAGGTCGTGCAGCCACAAGCCCACCGAGGCCTCCACCGCGTTGTAGAAGGCCGGCCCCTGCTGCGCCGGATCAGCCGCCAGCTCCGCCGAGGTGACCGGGCTGAGCAGCGCCGCGAGGTAGGTCTGGGCGACGAACAGCACCCCGGCCACGGCCAGGCAGAACAGCAGTGCCCGGGCCACCTTCGCCGAGCCGCCCGTCACCTCCTCGGCGAAGGAGGCGATCGCGTCGAAGCCCAGGTAGGAGAGCACCGCCACCGACACCGCACCCAGCACGGCGGCCGCCCCGAAGCCCAGCGAGCCGTCGCCGGTCAGCGGGGACAGCCAGCCGCGCCGGGCCCCGTCCCGCACCAGGACGGCCACCGCGGCGACCACGAAGACCAGGAGCACCAGGATCTCCATGGCCAGCACGGCGAAGCCCACCCGGGCGGCCGCCCGTACGCCCCACAGGTTCAGCAGGGTCGTGACGACGACGGCCAGCGCGGTCCACACCCACCGGGAGACCTCCGGCACCAGCGCGTTCATCGCGATCCCCGAGAACAGGTACGCGACCGCCGGGATCAGCAGGTAGTCGAGCATCGCCATCCACCCGGCGATCAGACCGGGGCCCTCGCCGAGGCCCTTGCGGGCGTAGGTGAAGACCGATCCGGCCTGCGGGGCCACCCGCACCATCTGGGCGTAGGAGAAGGCGGTGAGGGCCATGGCGGCCGTCGCGACGAGGTAGACGAGGGCCACGGCGCCGTGCGATCTGGCGTCCAGCGTGCCGAAGACCCCGACCGGGGCCATCGGCGCGATGAAGAGCAGCCCGTAGACGACCAGATCCCGGAAGCCGAGGCTCCGCCGCAGTCCCGTGTGTTCCGTACGGGGCTCCGTAACGGACGCCATCGTTCCTCCGGGGGACAGGTGGTACGGACATTCGCCCCAGTCTCTGCCGAACGGGCGACGCCCGGCCTCCTGGAGACCCCCGTACGATGGAGCCCATGACTGCTCCCGCTTCCCGCCGTGTCCTGCTCGCCGCCCCCCGCGGCTACTGCGCGGGCGTGGACCGAGCCGTGATCGCTGTCGAGAAGGCTCTCGAGCAGTACGGTGCGCCGGTCTACGTCCGCCACGAGATCGTGCACAACAAGTACGTCGTCCAGACGCTGGAGAAGAAGGGCGCCATCTTCGTCGAGCGGACGGAGGAGGTGCCGGAGGGCTCCATCGTGATGTTCTCCGCCCACGGCGTGGCGCCGGTGGTGCACGAGGAGGCGGCGCGCGGCAAGCTCGCGACGATCGACGCGACCTGCCCGCTGGTCACCAAGGTGCACAAGGAAGCCATCCGGTACGCGAACGAGGACTTCGACATCCTCCTCATCGGCCACGAGGGCCACGAGGAGGTCATCGGCACCTCCGGCGAGGCCCCGGACCACATCACGATCGTGGACGGTCCGGACGACGTCGCCAAGGTCGAGGTCCGCGACGAGTCCAAGGTCGTCTGGCTCTCGCAGACCACCCTCTCGGTCGACGAGACCATGGAGACGGTCGACGCGCTGAAGCAGAAGTTCCCGCTGCTCGTCTCCCCTCCCAGCGACGACATCTGCTACGCCACCTCCAACCGGCAGGCGGCGGTCAAGGCCATGGGCGCCGACTCGGACCTGGTCATCGTCGTCGGCTCGAAGAACTCCTCGAACTCGATCCGGCTGGTCGAGGTCGCGCTCGACGCCGGCGCGCGCGCCGCCCACCTGGTCGACTTCGCGAGCGAGATCGACGAGGCCTGGCTGGAGGGCGTCACCACGGTCGGCCTGACCTCGGGCGCCTCGGTGCCGGAGGTCCTCGTCGACCAGGTGCTCGAATGGCTGGCGGAGCGCGGCTACGCGGACGTGGAGATCGTCAAGACGGCCGAGGAGTCCATCGTCTTCTCCCTCCCGAAGGAACTGCGCCGCGACCTGCGCGCCGAAGCGGCCGAACTGGTCGCCGACAAGTAACTCCTTTCGTACGGTATGTCCATGCAGATCATGGGTGTGGACATCGGCGGTTCCGGGATCAAGGGCGCTCCCGTGGACCTGGACCGCGGCGACCTGGCGCAGGAGCGCCACAAAGTACTGACACCGCAGCCGGCCACCCCCGACGGGGTGGCCGGCTGCGTCGCGGAGGTGGTACGGGCCTTCTCCTGGTCCGGCCCGGTCGGGGTGACCTTTCCGGGGGTGGTCACGAGCGGGGTCACCCGCTCGGCCGCCAACATGGACAAGGGGTGGGTCGGCGCCGACGCGGCGGCCCTGCTGGCGCGCGAGCTGGGCGGCCTGCCCGTCACGGTCCTCAACGACGCGGACGCGGCCGGGGTCGCGGAGATGACGTACGGGGCCGGGCGCGGCCGGGACGGCACGGTCATCCTGCTCACCCTCGGCACGGGCATCGGCAGCGCCCTGTTCACGGACGGGCGGCTGGTGCCGAACACGGAGCTCGGGCACCTGGAGCTGAAGGGCCACGACGCGGAGACGCGGGCGTCGGTCAAGGCCAAGGAGGACCACGAGCTCTCGTGGGAGCACTGGGCGAACCGGGTCCAGAAGTACCTGGCCCACGTGGAGATGCTGTTCTCCCCGGACCTCTTCATCATCGGGGGCGGCGTCAGCCGCAAGCCGGAGAAGTTCCTGCCGTTGATCGAGGGCATCCGGGCCGAGATCGTGCCGGCGAAGCTCCAGAACAACGCGGGGATCGTGGGCGCGGCCATGGCGGCGCGGGCCGCCGAGGCGGGACCGGGAGCGCCCCCGGGCGCGGTCTCGGCCTAGACGCGGCGGGGCAGGCGCCGCTTGCCGATCAGCACGGCCTTGCGCACGACGGCGATCAGGGCGGCGACCAGGGTCCCCGCGTACAGCCAGCCCGCGTGCAGGGACAGGGCGGACACGAGCCCCATCAGCTGGCCGCCGAAGCCGCCGGAGCCGCCCGAGATGGGCCACACTCCGGCGGCGAAGGCGATGGGCACGGTGATCGGGGCGGTGATCAGGTCGGCGGGCCGCACCCACAGGGCGGTGGCGGCCGCCACGGGCAGGAACAGCAGCCCGTAGACGAACAGCGAGGAGCCGAACAGCAGCCAGCAGAGCCCGCCGGCCAGCAGCATCCCGGCGCAGGCGAAGAGCCCGCCGCCCAGCCCGGTCAGCCGGGGCCGCGGCGTCCGCCGCCCGTACGTGGGCAGCGGGTCGCGGCCGCCCTGGGCCGGCAGGGTGGCCGGGCGGGGACCCCTGCGCTGGGCCGGGGGTCGCTGCGAGTGAGGCGCCGGTCGCGTCCTGTATTGCTCCACGCCTCCACGCTAGGCGGGGCGAGCGCGGTATCCGTGTGGGGACACGCGTACAACGACTGCCGCTCATCGGAAAGTAAACTGTCCGGTGGCCCACTCCCGGGCCGCCGCCCCCTCCAGCTACGGGAAGTCGCCAACGTGTCGCTCACGATCGGAATCGTCGGCCTGCCGAATGTCGGCAAGTCGACCCTGTTCAACGCCCTGACCAAGAACGACGTGCTGGCGGCCAACTACCCGTTCGCCACCATCGAGCCGAACGTCGGCGTCGTCGGCGTCCCGGACGCCCGCCTGGCCGTCCTCGCCGGCATCTTCGGCTCGCAGCGCGTCCTGCCCGCCACGGTCGACTTCGTCGACATCGCGGGCATCGTCCGCGGCGCCTCGGAGGGTGAGGGCCTGGGCAACAAGTTCCTGGCGAACATCCGCGAGTCCGACGCGATCTGCCAGGTCATCCGTGCCTTCAAGGACGAGAACGTCGTGCACGTCGACGGCAAGGTCTCCCCGAAGGACGACATCGAGACGATCAACACGGAGCTGATCCTCGCCGACCTCCAGTCCATCGAGAAGGCGGTGCCGCGCCTGACGAAGGAGTCCCGCCTCCAGAAGGACAAGGTCGCGGTCCTGGCGGCGGTCGAGAAGGCCCAGAAGATCCTCGAGGCGGGCGACACCCTCTTCTCCCACGGCATCACCAAGGGCACGGAGCAGGGCGACCTCCTCCACGAGCTGCACCTGCTCACGACGAAGCCCTTCCTCTACGTCTTCAACGTGGACGAGGACGAGCTGACGGACGACGCCTTCAAGGCGGAGCAGTCGGCCCTGGTCGCCCCGGCCGAGGCCATCTTCCTCAACGCCAAGCTGGAGCAGGACCTCTCCGAGCTCGACGACGAGGAGGCCCTCGAGCTCCTCCAGTCCGTCGGCCAGCACGAGCCCGGCCTCGCCACCCTCGGCCGCGTCGGCTTCGCCACCCTGGGCCTGCAGACCTACCTGACGGCCGGCCCGAAGGAAACCCGCGCCTGGACCATCAAGCAGGGCGCCACCGCCCCCGAGGCCGCCGGCGTGATCCACACCGACTTCCAGCGCGGCTTCATCAAGGCCGAGGTCATCTCCTTCGCGGACCTGGTCGCATGCGGCTCGGTAGCCGAGGCCCGCGCCAAGGGCAAGGCCCGCATGGAGGGCAAGGACTACGTCATGCAGGACGGCGATGTGGTGGAGTTCCGCTTCAACGTCTGAGCGGATGACATAACCCCACGTCGCTGACGTGGCAAACATGCAGGTCAGAAGGGGTCGGACTCTATCGAGTCCGACCCCTTCGTCGTCACCGTGCTGGATGGGTGCTGGACATTCTGACGGCGGGTCAGCGGCAATCAGGTCTCATCAACGGTGGACCGGTGTCCCACATGAACAACCCAGACCACCAGCTCCCCGATGTCGATCGTGTAGACGACGCGGTAGTCACCGACGCGCAGACGGCGTCGTTCGGGCTGGGACACGAGTGCGGTGGTGTTGAAGCCGAGAGGGTCGGTCTCCAGCTCGGTCAGCTTGGCGAGGATGCGCAGCGCCATGTCGCGGGGGATCTTCCGGAACTCGGCCTGCGCTTCGGGCCGGGTCGGGCGGCGTTCCGGCAGGGGCTACAGGCCGCGGACCGAGGCGATCGTGAAGGTGGTGGGGGTGCCCGGGCCGCCCGGGGACAGGGGGCCGCCGTTGTCGAACTGGGAGCGGACCACCAGGGTGCGGCCGCCGGTGTGGGCGAGGGTCGTGGGGATCTGCAGGGACGGGTCCGTGATCGTGTGCAGCAGGCGGGCGCGGGTGCCGTCCGGGGTGAGCTGCCAGCGGCTCAGGGTGTTGGTCGTGTTGTGGGCCACGCGCAGGGTGCCGTCGGGGGAGAGGTCGAGGCCGTCGCCGGCCTTCAGGTCGGCGCCGGTGAGGGTGACGCGGCGGACGGCTCCGCTGCGCGGGTCGACGCGGTAGAGGTCGCCCGCGACCATGTCGACGGTGAGCAGGTAGCGGCCCGACCGGTCCGAGGTGATGCCGTTGAGGCTGAACGCCCCCGCCGGCCGGGGGCGCAGGGCCGGGGAGAGGTCGTGGGCCTCGGTGAGGGGGCCGCTGCCGGCGGCCAGCTGGGCGGGCGTCACCCGGTACAGGACTCCGCGGATGCTGTCCGTGAGGTACGCCGTGCCGTCCGGGGTGATCGTCAGGTCGTTGACGAAGCGGGGCGCGTCGCCCGCCACCTCGAAATGGGCCAGCCGCGTTCGGGTCGCGGTGTCGTAGACGGAGACCCCGGTGGTGGAGTCCGTCACCCACAGGCGGCCCCGCGCGTCGACGCGCAGCCCGTTCGCCGTGCGGCGGCCGTCGGTCCCGGCGGGCAGGAAGACCTCCGCCTCGGACCGGCCGGGGCGGGCCCGGTAGACGGCGCCGTCCGCGTACGAGCCGACGTAGACGGCACGGCTGCGGGCGTCGGCGGCGATGCCCTCCGGGTAGACCTTCGCGCCGGGCAGGGAGAACGCCGTGGATATCCGGGGGTCCGGCGTGGGGGCGGAGTAGGCGGCCGGGGCCGCCGCGAGGGTGAGGGCGCCCGCCAGAGCAGCGGCCAGCGCAGGGGCCAGCGCAGGGTTCAGGGCAGGGTTCAGAGCAGGGGGCAGGAGCTTCATCGACATTCGTCCTCGTCTAGTCGTGTGGGGGCGAATGTAAGTTAGAGCTCTAATGACCGCAAGGGGCGGGCCGTAGGATGCGGGCATGACGTCCATGGCCCCCGAGGAGCGCATCGGCTCGCACCTCAAGCGCGCCGAGCAGGCGCTTCTCGCGGCGAAGAACACCGCGTGCAAGCCGGCCGCAGTAACGGTTCCGCAGTACGCCGCCCTGCTCTGGCTCGCCGAGAAGCCCGGCATCTCCGCCGCCGCGCTCGCCCGGCTGTGCGGGGTCACCCCGCCGACCATGAACACCGTGCTGAAGAACCTCCAGGAGCGCGGCCTGATCGAGCGGACCCCGCACGAGTGGCACCGCAACGTGCTGGAGACCCGGCTCACCGGCGCGGGGCGCGCGGCGCTGGAGCTGGCCGATGCCGGTGCGGTGCGGGTCGAGCGGGCGCTGGCCGACGCTTTCACCGGGGAGGAGCGGGAGCAGCTCGTCCGGCTGCTCGGCCGGTGTGCGCAGGTACTCGCCGCCCAGGCCTAGTGCTGTGACCGCCCGTTTCGCGTGCGGGATCGGCTGGATTTCCCGGGAGTTTTTGGCTCGGATGTGGAACTGCGCTGGGCTTTCGTACATCAGGACCAATGGGTGCCCAGTCGTGCCCAGCCGATCTGCCCTCGGCCCCCGGGGGCCACTCAAGACCGTTCGGAGCGAAGTTCGTGCACCACGACCCGTACCAGCCGGCGCGACCCCGGCGTTCCCGCCGCCTCATATGGATCAGCGCGGTGGCCGCCCTCGCGGTCCTGCTCGGCGGTGGCGGATTCGCCGCCTGGAAGCTCGACTGGTTCTCCGGCAACGGCGAGGCCGTGAGCTTCGGCAAGGGCGGCACCCCGCCCCCGGCCGCGGGCCGGCAGACGCCGGACCAGTCCCCGTCCGGCAAGGCCTCGCCCTCCGGTGACCCGGACGTGCTCATGCCGACGGGCCCGAAGGCCGACTTCAAGCAGACCACCAAGCTCGACGACGGCACGATCATCGCCAAGACCCGCCTCGTGGGCGCGAAGTCCGGTTTCGCGGGCGACGTATGGGTGTGGGCGCCCAAGGAGTATGAGGACCCGAAGTACGCCAAGAGCGGGTTCCCGGTGCTCATCGCGCTCCCCGGCGGCAACGGCTTCCCGGCCAACTACTGGTCCGACCGCAGCCTCGGCCTGCAGAAGGCCATCAGCGAGGGCGTCCAGGCCGGCACCAGCCTGCCCTTCGTCCTGGTCATGCCGGTGCTCAACCCGGACGCCAAGTACTACTACGACGGCGCCGACATCCCCGGCCAGCCCAAGATGGGCACCTGGATCGCCGAGGACGTCCCGGACTTCGCCAAGGCCAACTTCCGTACGTACAAGTCCCGCGACGGCTGGGCCTTCATGGGCTCCTCCTCCGGCGCTTTCGTCGGCATGAAGACCGTCCTGCAGCACCCGGACAAGTTCAAGGCCGTGATCGCCAGCGGCGGCGAGATCGTCCCCGACTCCCCGCTCTGGAAGGGCCACCAGGCGGAGATGGACGCGAACAACCCGGAGAAGCTCGCCCAGAAGCTGATCGACACCAAGGGGCCCGAGGTCTACATCAACTTCCAGATCGGGACCAAAGAGAGCGGGAAGGACCGGATGACGAAGTTCGTGCAGACGTACGGCAAGGGCCCCGTCAAGACGACCATCCGCGACATCCAGAACGGCGAGCACAACGGCTGGCACTACGTCCGGGGCATGAAGGAGGGCTCCCTGGAGTGGATCAGCAAGGTGCTCAAGGGGCCGAAGCCCGACACCGCCTGAGCCCGGCGGCACGCGCCGCGTGGTGCTTGCCACGTCCCGTCCGTCCCAGGCAACCCATCCCGTCGTTCATACCTCTGTAAAGGGTGTAAGGGGGACCGATCGGTCCGGCCCGCGCTCCCAGGTGAGCGCCGGAGAAGGAACGGGACAAATCCGTGCAGCATGACCAGCAAGGCGACGGCAGCCCCATGACCGAGGGCGGCCGTCGCCCCAAGCGCCTGCGCCTGCTTCTGATCAGCGGCGGCCTCGCGCTCGCCCTCGCCGCCGGGGGTGGCGTGGCGTACAAGTACGGGCTCTTCTCGGACATAGGGGAGCCGGTGTCCTTCGGGAAGGTCGAGGCCAAGGAGAAGGCCGTCAAGACCTCCGACACCCGTCCGGGCGTACGCATGCCCACCGGCCCGAAGGCCGAGTTCGTCCGCACCAACCGGCTGCCCGACGGCACCCAGATCGGCCGCACCACGCTCACCGGCCCGAAGTCCGGGTTCACGGGTGACGTGTGGGTGTGGGTGCCCAAGGAGTACGACGACCCGAAGTACGCCAAGAGCGCCTTCCCGGTCCTGATCTCCCTGCCCGGCGGCCGCGGCTACCCCACGAACTACTGGGGGACGGGACCCGGCCTCGGCCTGCAGAAGGCCGTGAGCGACGGGGCGCAAGCCGGTACGAGCCTGCCCTTCATCCTGATCATGCCGGTGCACAACGCCGACACGAAGCACCACTTCGATGCCTCGGACATCCCCGGCCAGGCCAAGATGGGCACCTGGATGGTCGAAGACGTCCCGGATTTCACGAGGGCCAATTTCCGCACCTTCACCTCCCGCGACGGGTGGGCCTACATGGGCTCCTCCGCGGGCGGATTCGGCGCCTTCAAGCACGTCCTGAAGTACCCCGACCGCTTCAAGGCGGCCATCGCGAGCGGGGTCGACATCGTCCCCGACTCCCCGCTGTGGAAGGGGAACACGCAGGCCATGGACGAGAACAACCCCGAGAAGCTCGCCGCGAAGCTGATCGCGGCGGGCGGCCCGGACGTCTACATCAACTTCCAGATCGGCACCGCCGAGTCCGGCCGCGAGAAGGCCGAGCAGTTCATGAAGGACTACGGCAAGGGTCCCGTGCACACCCGGCTGCAGGTGATTCAGGATGGTGAGCACAACGGGAAGTCGTACGTACGCGGGATGCGGGAGGGCGCACTGGAGTGGATCAGCAAGGTGATGGTCGGACCGACACCCGATCCCGGCGTGCGGTGAGCCCCGTGGTGAAGGGGGCCTCGGCGGCCGCCGCGGCGGGGATCGTGGCGGTGTGCGCCGTCGCGTTCCTGAAGTCGCCCGGCGAGCGGCCGGTGCTCCCCTTCCCCACCGTGGGCGTGCTCATGGCGGGCGGCGAGCACTGGTGCACGGCGAGCGTGGTCGACAGCCCGAAGGGCAACGTCGTCGCCACCGCCGCGCACTGCGTGGCTCCGGCCGGCGAGGACGGCGAGCCCGGCGAGGTCGCCCACGACGGCCTCGCCATCGGCGAGCTCGCCTTCGCCCCGGCCTTCTCCGGCGAGGGCGACGGCAGCCAGCCGCTGGGCACGTGGAAGGTCCGCTCGATCCACGTGGACGACCGCTGGACGAAGTGGGGCGAGGACACCGCAGACTTCGCCTTCCTCACCATCGCGCCGGACGGCGACGGGCGCAGCGTCCAGGAGGCCGTGGGCGGCGGCGCGGAGACCCCGAAGCCCGACTGGACCTCGGGCTACGAGCGGGACGTGACCGTCGTCGGATACCCGGAGTCCGAGCACAATCCGCAGAACAAGCCCGTCTCCTGCACGACGCAGACCCGCCACGACGACGAGGACCCGGACATGCTGTACATCAGCTGTGCCGGGTTCTGGACGGGCACCAGCGGCAGCCCCTGGATCGCCGACCGGGGCGGGCCGGAGCGTCCCGGTCGGCTCATCGGGGTGCTGAGCGGCGGGGACACGGACGTGGACTCCACGGCCGCGCTGTTCGACGAGCGTGCGAAGGCGCTGTACGAGCGGGCGGCGGCGGGCTGAGCGCCGCCGGGCTGAGCCGGCGTCGGGCGGAGCGCTCCGTCGGGCCGCCGCTGCGCTACTTCTTGCGCTCCGTGCTGACGATCACGCCCACCGCCGCCACCACGATCGTGCCGCCGAGCACGATCGGCCAGGTCAGGGCCTCGCTCAGGATGAGCGAGCCGAGCGCCACGGCCACCACCGGGTTGACGTACGCGTACGTGGACACCAGCGACAGCGGCGCGTTCCGCAGCAGCCAGGCGTACGCGGTGAACGCGACGACCGAGCCGAAGACGGTCAGGTAGCCGAGGGCCAGCCAGGAGGCGGTGGAGAACGCCGCCGGGTCGAGGCCCCGGTGCTCGCCGCGCAGCAGGCCGACGACCACTGCGCCGACCCCGCCCGCGAGCATCTGGTACGCGCTCCCGGCGAAAGGATTCTCCGGAAGGCTCAGCTTCGACCCGGAGAACGAGCCCAGCGACCACAGCACCGAGGCGATCAGGACGAGCAGCACCCCCGACAGCTGCACCGCGCCGCTGAGCCCCGGGCTGGTCAGCACCGCGAGCCCGGCCAGGCCGACCAGGACCCCGGCCAGCGTGCGCAGCGGCGGCCGGTCCCCGGTGCCCGCGCGCAGCAGCACCACCCACATCGGCACGGCCGCCACCAGCAGCGCGGCGAGCCCGGAGGGCACCGAGGTCTCGGCGAGGACGACCAGGCCGTTGCCGCCGAGGATCAGCAGCAGGCCGACCAGCACCGCCGAGCCGAGCTGGGCGCGGGTGGCCTTGAGCGCGGCCGGGCCGGACCGCCAGGCCACGACGCCGGCCAGCAGCAGGCCGGCGGTGATGAAGCGGGCCCCGGCGGAGAGGAACGGAGGCATGGTCTCGACGACGATCCGGATCCCGAGGTAGGTCGAGCCCCAGACGACGTAGACGACGACGAGGGCCGTCCAGACCGCGCCGGTGATCTTGCGGTGCGGCGTGGCCGTGGTCCGGCTCTCCACCGGGGTTGATGTGCGCATGGCCGGAATCCTCTCAGCCCTGGACCAGGCTGTTCAGCTCGCCGTAGGGCAGGGACCCCGCGAGCGGTCCGTACGTGCCGGTCGAGACCAGCTCCTCGGTGGCGCGGCGGACCACGGCGTACGCGGCCTGCGCCACCCAGGATCCGAGGCTGACCCGGGCCACGCCGAGGGCGCCGAGCTCGGCGACGGAGGGTGCGCCGGGGCCGACGAGGACGTTCAGCGGGGCGTCGATGCCCCGGGCGAGCTCGGCCACGGTCGCGGGGTCGGTGACGCCGGGCACGAAGATGCCGGTGGCTCCCGCGCGGAGGTAGGCGGCGGCGCGGGCCAGGGTCTCGTCGAGGCGGGCGGAGGGCTCGCCGAGGCCCTTCAGGTACGTGTCGACGCGGGCGTTGACGTACAGCGGGACCCCGGCGGTGTCCGCGGCGGAGCGGGCGGCGGCCAGGCGCTCGGCGTGCTCTTCGGGGGAGCGGGTGCCGTCCTCGATGTTGATGCCGACCGCGCCGGCGGCGAGCACCCCGGTGACGGTCTCGGCGACGGCGGCGGGGTCGGCGCCGAATCCGCCCTCGATGTCGGCGGTGACCGGGACGGAGACGGCGGCGGCCACGCGGGCGATGAGGTCGAGGGCGCGGTCGCGGGCCAGGGCGTCGCCGTCGGGCGATCCGAGGGACCAGGCGACGCCGGCGCTGGTCGTCGCGACGGCCGGCGCGCCGGCGGCCTCCACCAGTCGGGCGCTGGCGACGTCCCAGGCGTTGGGGAGGGCCAGGGGGGTCGCGGGGGTGTGCAGAGCGGTGAAGCCTGCGGCCAGCTTGGCGAGGACGAGGTTGTCGGTCATGCGCCCAGTGGAACAGACCCCGGCACCCCCGGGCGCGCGGTTTTCCGACGCCTAGTGCTGTGGCCGGGAAGGGCTGCCGGTCGCGGCCCCCGGCACGGCGCCTCGCCGCGTGGTCGGGCCACGCGAGTGCGTCCGGTACGAGCCGTGGCCCTCCGCCTTGCGATGCACCGCACCGGACGCCGCACTGGGCCCGGGAGCCCGCCCCGCACCCGCGCCACGAGCGCCGGGCCTCCGTCCGGGGCCCCACGCCTCAATCGCAGGCGGGGCTGGGTCGTGGCGAACGCCGACGCCAGTGGAGCCGCTGCCTCCGCCTGGACGGCGATCAGCGCCGGCAACGGCACACCGCGCCGGGCCGGCTCCTCCACCGGCGCGGCCCCCAGCAGCAGGGTGCCGTTGCCCACCGGGACCACCAGCGCGGCCGGCAGCCGCCCCGACCCGGCCTGCCAGATCTCGTACACGTACGTCTTCGTGCCGTGCAGGAAGTACGGGTAAGGCGTGGCTCGCGTAGAACACTCCCGGCTCGTCCGCCGCGGCCCGCGCCGTCGCCTCGCGGCTGACGGGAACCACCCGTACCGCCGCCCCGTGGGTCCGGATCCGGTCCCTCTTCTTCTCCGAGGTGCCCTCGGGCACGAAAACTTCACAACTCAGCCCGGCCCGCGCGCAGTGCGCCGCCACGGCCGCCCCCGCGTTGCCGCGCTGTCCGCCACCACCCGCCGCGGGGTGAGCCGGCGGGCCACCTCCGCGAGCAGCACGGCGCCCCGGTCCTTGAGGACAGGGTCGGCATCAGGAAGTCGAGTTTGGCGTGAACCCGCTCTGCCGGCGGCACGATCGGAGTGTTTCCCTCCGCCAGTGACACGGAGAACGCCCCCGGCAGCGGCAGCGCGGCCGCGTACCGCCACAGCGAGTTCGGCACCCGAGGAGGGTTCCAGCGCGCTGGCCGGATCCGGTGTGAAGTCGAGGTCCCAGGGGCCGGCGCAGACGGGGCAGCAGCAGGGCGCGGACCGGACGTCCGCGCGGGCGCCGTCCTCGGGGCAGCGGTATCCCGGGAGTGCGTGCGTCATGTGCGGAACGCCTTTGCTCGATCATGGCGGACATGTGGCATGGATGTTACGCATCGGCCTTCCTCTTGTGGGAGCTGGTGAGGGTGCGTCAACCTTTCGGAGGCGGCAGCCCGTTCGGCCGAATGAATTGTCATGGGCATGGCTATCCCACGTGCCCGTGCGTCGGACCGTGCGGCTCCGCTTAACCCCCCGCAACGCACCACTTATGAGGAGGACCCCTCACATGTCCGTGATGCGTCACACCCGCCGGAAGCTCGCCGGCATCAGCGCGACCGCCGTCGTGGCCCTCGCGCTCGGCACGGCCGCGGCGCTGCCCGCCTCGGCCGCCGACAACGGCCCGCAGGGCGTCATCGAGAACGCCGGCGTCGCCGGAGCCGTCCCCGGCAGCTACATCGTGACTCTGCACGACACCGCCGCCCGCTCCACCGCGGACAGCGGCAAGGCCGTCGCCAAGCGGTACGGCGCGAAGATCGACCGGACCTACAGCGCCGCCCTCAACGGCTACTCCATCGAGGTCTCCGAGGCGCAGGCCAAGAAGCTGGCCGCCGACCCGGCGGTCAAGTCGGTCGTGCAGAACCGGGTCTTCACCATCGACGCCACCCAGCCCAACCCGCCGTCCTGGGGCCTGGACCGCATCGACCAGCGGGCGCTCCCGCTGAACCAGAGCTACACCTACCCGGACAAGGCCGGTGAGGGTGTCACCGCCTACATCATCGACACCGGCGTCCGCAAGACGCACCAGGACTTCGGCGGCCGTGCGGCCGACGGCTACGACGCGATCGACAACGACAACACCGCCCAGGACGGCCACGGCCACGGCACGCACGTCGCCGGCACCGTCGGCGGCGGCGCGTACGGCGTGGCCAAGAAGGTCAAGATCGTCGGCGTCCGCGTGCTCAACAACCAGGGCTCGGGCACGACCGCCCAGGTCGTCGCAGGCATCGACTGGGTGACGCGGAACGCCGTCAAGCCGGCCGTGGCCAACATGTCGCTCGGCGGCGGCGCGGACTCCGCGCTCGACGCCGCCGTGCGCAACTCCATAGCCTCCGGCATCACCTACGCGGTCGCGGCGGGCAACGAGTCCACCGACGCCTCCACCAAGTCCCCGGCGCGGGTCGCCGAGGCCATCACGGTGGGCGCCACGACCAACACCGACGCCAGGGCCAGCTACTCCAACTACGGCTCGATCCTGGACATCTTCGCGCCGGGCTCCTCCATCACCTCCACGTGGGCCACGGGCGACACCGCCACCAACACCATCTCCGGCACCTCCATGGCTTCCCCGCACGTCGCGGGCGCGGCCGCGCTGTACCTCTCGCAGAACCCGGGCAGCACCCCCGCCCAGATCCGGGACGGCCTGGTGGCCGCCTCGACCCCGAACGTGGTGACCAGCCCCGGCACCGGCTCCCCGAACCGCCTGCTGAACGTGGGCGCCGGCGGCACCGTGCCGCCCGGCCCGAAGTTCGAGAACACCGCCGACTACGCGATCAACGACAACGCGACCGTCGAGTCGCCGATCACCGTCAGCGGAGTCTCCGGCAACGCCCCGGCCGCGCTGAGCGTGCCGGTGGACATCAAGCACACCTACACCGGTGACCTGAAGGTCGACCTCGTCGCCCCCGACGGCACCGTCTACACCCTGCACAACCGGGCCGGCGGCAGCGCCGACAACATCATCCGGACCTTCACGGTGAACGCCTCCTCCGAGACGGCGAACGGCGTCTGGAAGCTCCGGGTGAACGACAACGCGAACGTCGACACCGGGAAGATCGACTCCTGGGCGCTCCAGTTCTGATCCACCGGAACCGGACGTGAGGCACCGGAACTGAACGCACGCGCTGAACCGCGGTGAACAGGCGGGGGCGACCGACAGGGCGGTCGCCCCCGCTGCGTACTATTCGCGCATTCGTTCGCGCCCCCGTAATGGAGTTCCCCAGCCCGTGAGCACCCCGCCGAGCCCGCCCTCCGGACCGGGCCACTCCTGGCCGCCGCCCTCCCCGCAGCCGGGGTGGGGGCCGCCGCCCGGCTACGGGCAGCCGCATCCGCAGCCCGGGCTCAACGGCTTCGCGCTCGCCTCGCTGCTGGTCGGACTGCTCTGCCTGCCGCCGCTGGGCGTCGTCTTCGGCATCGTGGCCCTCGTACAGATCGCCAGGCAGCGGCAGCGGGGCAGGGCGCTCGCGGTCGTGGGCCTGGCGGTGTCCGTGCTGATGACGGGCGTCATGGTGTTCACGGTCGACCGGGTCGCCTCTGCGGTCCGCGAGCGGATGGACTCGATGGGCGAGTTCGCGGACGTCGAGGGCGACCTCAGGGACCTCGACGACCTCCGGGCGGGCGACTGCTTCAACGTCCCGGGCGGGGACCTGCTGGCCGACCGGCCCCTCACCTACAAGATCGACTGCGCCGAGCCGCACCACGGCGAGGTGACCGCGTCCAAGCTGCTGGAGCCGGCGGGCGCCCCCGAGTCGGCCGAGGCGGACCGGGTGTCCGAGGACGAGTGCTGGAAGGCGCAGGACGCGTACGCGATGGACACGTGGGCGCTGCCCGCCTACGCGGAGATGTTCTACTTCGCGCCCTCACGCCAGTCCTGGCGCGAGGGGGACCGGCGGCTGGTGTGCGTGATCGGTACGACCGCGGAGGAGCGGCGGGGCAGCCTGCGCCAGGACGCCGGATCGCTGAAGCCGGAGCAGTCCGCCTTCCTGCGGGTGGCCAACGAGGTCGAGTTCGTCCTCGGCCGCCCGCCCGTGGGGGACCTGGAGGACACCCTCCCCGAGCACCAGGCGTGGGCGCGCGGTGTGTACGCGGCGCTCGGTGACGAGGCGAAGGTGCTGGAGGCCGACAGGACGAGGCCGGGGCTGGAGAAGGCGGTCGGGGCGCAGCTGCGGGAGATCGAGGCGGCTCGCGCGGCATGGCAGCGGACCTCCCAGGCGAAGACGGCCGCCGACTTCGACCGGCAGTGGGACCGGGCGCTGCGCGCGATGTCCGTGGAGACGGAGAAGGCCCTGCGCGGCGCCTACGGGCTGTCGACGCAGGTTCCGGAGTGGCTGGCGGATTCCCCGGAGGGCCCGGGGAGCGGGCCCGGGCGGGGACCCTCGGCGCAAGCGGCGTGACGTCGTCCTTGTAACGCGCGGTAACGGGTTTGAGTGACCAGGCTTCATCACTTCGGGTGAAACTCTGGCCCTTGCTTGCGGTGCACAACCGTCGGTTGCCAGGGTGTAGCTGTCTGTCAACCTGATGGGAGTGGCCAGTGACTTTCGGTGAGCAGCCGGCCTATCTGCGCGTGGCCGGGGATCTGCGACGGAAGATCGTCGATGGTTCCCTGCCTCCGCACGCCCGGCTCCCCTCGCAGGCCCGCATCCGCGAGGAGTACGGGGTCTCCGACACCGTGGCGCTGGAGGCGCGCAAGGTCCTCATGGCGGAGGGGCTGGTCGAGGGCCGGTCCGGGTCGGGCACGTACGTACGGGAGCAGCCGGTGCCGCGTCGGGTCGCCCGCTCCGGCTACCGCACGGGCAGCACCTCGACCCCGTTCCGCCAGGAGCAGGCGGAGTCGGGCGCGCGCGGCACGTGGGAGTCGAACAGCGAGCAGACGGCCGCCCCGTCGGAGATCGCCAAACGGCTCGGCATCGAGCCGGGCGAGCGGGTGATGCGCACCCGGTACGTGTTCCGCGACGCGGGCGAGGCGATGATGCTGTCGACCTCGTGGGAGCCGCTGGCCGTGACCGGGCGGACACCGGTGATGCTCCCGGAGGAGGGTCCGCTGGGGGGCTCCGGGGTGGTCGACCGGATGGCCGCGATCGATGTCGTCGTGGACAACGTGGTGGAGGAGGTCGGCGCGAGGCCGGGCCTGGCCGAGGAGATCCTGCTCCTCGGCGGGGTGCCGGGGCACGTGGTCCTCGTCATCGGGCGTACGTACTACGCCTCGGGCCGCGCGGTGGAAACGGCCGACGTGGTCGTCCCGGCGGACCGCTACCGGCTGGCGTACCACCTGCCGGTGCGCTGACGTCGACCCGCAGGCCGGCCGGGTTGTCCTCGGCGGGGCCGGGTTGGGCTCGGAGCGGGCGGCGTCAGCCAAAAATGCAGCCCCGGCGGCGCTTGAGGCGGGGGGTCCGGGGCGGAGCACCGGCTGTGGCGCCGCGCTGGTAGGGGGATGGGGGGCCAGGAGGTGTAGCCCCCTGGTCCTGGTCACAGGTGACGGGTCGTCACCCGGCTGCCTCGTGCGCCGGATTCGAACCGGCGCGCACGGCGCACTCGTACGCATGGCCGAATGCGTACGCCCCCGGGTACCTCTTCGTGAAAAACCGTATCCGCTCCGTAAAGTCCGGGCGTAAGCTCGGGCATATGCGCAATGCGGTTTCCCGGGCAGGTACGTCGGCGGAGGGTGAAACGCGATGAACGACAGCGGTGCCCTGCTCCCGTGGCTGGTCATACGTCAGGACGACAACGGCAACCGCTACCGGGTGGGCCGGTACTCCACCCGGGCCGAGGCCCAGAAGGTCGTCGACAGCCTCGACGACCGTGGACACAAGCAGGTCTACTGGGTCGAGCGGATCGGTCAGACCGCCACGATGAACTGAGCATCCAGTGTTGACATAGGCTCCGCCCATGACGGTACGAGTGGTCGTGGGCGGAGCCCTTTGTCATGAGGGGCGCCTGCTGGCCGCTCGCCGCAGTGCACCCCCCGAGCTGGCCGGACGCTGGGAGCTGCCGGGCGGCAAGGCGGAGCCGGGCGAGTCCGTCCCCGAGGCGCTGGTGCGCGAACTGCGCGAGGAGCTCGGCGTCGAAGCCGAGCCGCTGGAGCGGATCCCGGGGGAGTGGCCGCTGAAGCCCGGCCTCGTCCTGCACGTGTGGACCGCGCGTCTGGTCTCCGGCGAACCGGCGCCGCTCGAGGACCACGACGAGCTGCGCTGGCTCGGGCCGGAGGAGCTGGAGTCGGTGGACTGGCTCGACCAGGACCGGCCCGCCGTCGCCGAGGCCGGGCGCCGGCTGCGCGCCGGTCGGCTCCCCGAGCCGCACGGCGGGGCGGCCGGGGGCGCATGACGCGCGCTTGCTAGGCCGTCTGCGCCACAGTGCGCCGGTGCGTGGGGGATCGAGTGGTACGACGCCCCGAATATCGGGTATGTCGCTATTAGTCCCTATCTTGTCCCCCTTTCGTCCCCGACGAACCGGACTGGGGTCGCTGCCGGCCCGGGAAGTGATCGGCGTGATCGACACAGACGGTGAATGCGCCGAGTGGGCCTTCCCCGCTGAGCCCGGCGCCGTCCGAACCGCCCGCCATGCCGTGCGGGGCGCGCTGCGGGAATGGGGCCTCGAATCGGTCGGCGATGTGACCGTCCTGCTGGTCAGCGAGCTCGTCACCAACTCCCTGCGGTACGCGTCCGGCCCCATCGGCGTCCGGCTGGTACGGCGCAATCCGGCCGCCGGCAGTGAGGCCGGCGGCGCCGCCCTGCTCGTGGAAGTTTCCGATCCGCTTCCGGATCCGCCCCGCGAGCGCGTCGCGCACGCCGAGGACGAGGGCGGTCGCGGACTGCATCTCGTCGCCGTCTCCTCGCAGCGCTGGGGGACCCGCCACGGGAAGTCGGGCAAGACTGTGTGGTTCGAGTTGGCTCTTCCTGGTGAGTAACAAGGTGACGGGTGGCCGTCCATCACACGAGGTGGCTCGAAACTAACGGGACCTTTTTGTGATCGTGAACGCCGTGCCGTCCGGGGCCGTGGTGCTGAATACTTCGGTCATGGCCGGTCCGGTTGCGGTGAGCTGGAGGGGACGGTCGCGTGAGCGAGATACCTGCGCAGGCACATCAGACCAGGGTGCCCGGGGAGACATGGCACGACTCCCTGTGGCACAGCAGTCCGCCTGGCTCGATATATGACTACATAAAGGTCGCCTCTTTCTCGATCGGGCCCGACGGGCTCATCGACCAGTGGAGCCTGCGCGCCGAGGAGCTCTTCGGTCTGACCGCGGCCCAGGCCGTGGGCCGTGATCCGGTCGACGCCTTCATGCCGCCCGAGCTGCGACCCGGCGGACACCGCCGGGTCGCCGAGATCCTCGACGGCAAGGAATGGACCGGTCTCGTCCCCTTCCGGATCCCCGGCGGCGACGGCGAGCACGGCGTGGCCGAGATCTATGTGATGCCCACGCAGACCGAAGCCGCGGAGCGGGCCGCGCTGTGTGTCGTCGTCGACGTCCGCGCACTGCGGCGCATCGAATCCGATCTGGCGGCTTCACAGGCCATATTCGGCCAATCCCCTTTCGGATTCCTGCTCTTCGGTACGGACCTCACCGTGCAGCGGGCCAACCGCCGCTTCGCCGCCGTCTTCGGAGGCTCCGCCGAGGAGCACCGCGGCCGGACCGTGCACGACTACCTGCCCGCGCACGAGGCCGACCGGATGGCCGACGCGCTGCGCCGGGTCCTGGAGACCGGGGACTCGGTCACCGACCTGCGCATCACCGGCGCCGCCCCCGGCAGCCGGGAGCACCGCCACTGGTCCATCAACCTGTACCGCGTGCACGGCGGCACCGGCCGGCCCATCGGCGTCGCCGGGATCGGCACCGACGTCACCCGCCGGCACCTCGCCGCCCGAGAGGCGGCCGGGGTCCGGCGCAACCTCGCCCTGCTCAACGAGGCCGGACACCGCATCGGGAACTCCCTCGACCTGGAGACCACCGCCCGCGAACTCCTCGACGTCACCGTCCCGGGCTTCTGCGACCTCGCCGCCGTCGACCTCTACCAAGGCCTGCTGCTCGGCGACGACGACCGGCCCGCGCGGCCGCAGGGCCCCGGGATGCCCTCGCTGCCGCCCGGGCTGGGCGCGGGCCGCGCCCCGTCCGCGCCCCTGCGCCGGGTCGCCTTCGCCTCGGCCGTGTCGGACGCCCCGCTGTCGGGACCGGGCGCGCTGGTCTCCGTGGGCGAGGTGCACCGCTATCCGGCGGCCTCGCCGGGCGCGCTCGCCCTGCGCACGGCACGGCCGCGGCTCATCGAGGGGGGCGGCCCGGACGACCTCGTGCAGTCCACCCTCGTCGTGCCGATGGTCGCCCACGACACGGTGGTCGGCCTCGCGCAGTTCTCCCGTACGAAGGGCAGCGAACCCTTCGGCGAACGGGACCGGGCCGTCGCCGTGGAACTGGCCGCACGGGCCGCGGTCTGCATCGACAACGCGCGGCTCTACCGGCGCGAGCACGAGCGGGCGCTGATCCTGCAGCGCAGCCTGCTGCCGCCCGGCGACCCGGAGGCGGCCGGCCTGGACATCGCCTGCCGCTACCTGCCGGGGAACGCGGCCACCGAGGTCGGCGGCGACTGGTTCGACGTCATCGAACTGCCCGGCCACCGCACGGCGCTGGTCGTCGGCGACGTGATGGGGCGCGGGTTGCGGGCGGCCGTCGCGATGGGCGAACTGCGCACCGCCGTACGGACCCTGGCGCTGCTGGACCTCGAACCGGCGGAGGTGCTGACCGCGCTCGACGAGATCGCCCGGGGCCTGGGGGCGCCCGGCGGCTCCCAGCAGGCCTCGCGGGCGGCCCTGCACTCGCGCGACGCGGACCGCTCGGAGGTGTACCTCGCCACCTGCGTGTACGCCGTCTACGACCCGGTGACGCGGCGCTGCACGATCGCCAACGCGGGCCACATGCCGCCGGTCCTGGTCGAACCGCCGGACGAGGAGGGCCGGCCGCGGCCCGCGCTGCTGCTGGAGGTGCCGCCGGGCATGCCGCTGGGGGTGGGCGGAGAGCCTTTCGAGGAGGTCGAGGTGGAACTGCCCGAGGGGGCGCTGCTGGCCCTGTACACCGACGGGCTGGTCGAGTCCCGGGACCATCCGCTGGAGGAGGGGCTGCGCGGCCTGCGGCAGGCCCTCGCCGATCCGGTCCGCCCCCTGGAGGACGTCTGCGACCACGTGCTGAACACGCTGGACACCCGGCACGGGGAGGACGACATCGCCCTGCTGATGGCCCGGGTGCAGGGGCTGTCGCAGGAGGCGGTGGGGGACTGGCAGCTGCCGCGCGAGGCCCGTTCCGTGGGCCGGGCCCGGGAGCTGGCGCGGGCGAAGCTGCCCGCGTGGGGCCTGGAGGGGCTGCTGGACACCACCGAGCTGCTGGTCAGCGAGCTGGTCACCAATGCCCTGCGGTACGGGGAGGGTGAGATCAGGCTGCGGCTGCTGCTGGACCGGACGCTGGTGTGCGAGGTGTGGGACGCGAACCTGGTGCAGCCGCGGCGGCGGCGGGCGCGTGACACCGACGAGGGCGGGCGGGGGCTCCAGCTCGTCGGCCTGCTCTCCGCGGGCTGGGGCACCCGGCGGACCCACCGGGGCAAGACGGTCTGGTTCGAGCTGCCGTTGCCGGGGGAGGCGGCCGAAGCCGTGGCCGAACTGTCGGCGGAGCAACTGCTGAGCATGTACGGCTGAGGTCCGTCGCGGGGGCTCCGCCCCCGCGCCTCGAACGCCGGGCCCGTCCAGCCCCGCCGGCGTGTGCGGCGCGGGGTCCGGGGCGGAGCCCCCGGACGCGCCGCCGCACCGCCCCCGGGGAGGGGTCAGGCGGCGCGGCCCTGCTTGAGCGCGGCGAGCCTGGCTTCGATCTCCGAGGTCTTGCCCAGGTCCTCGAGGGACTCGAACTGCGCGTCCAGGGAGGACGCGGCCAGTTCCTGCTTGCCCAGGGCCATGGCCTCCTCCCGGCGGACCTTCTCCTCGAAGCGGTTCAGGTCGCTCGTCGGGTCCATCACGTCGATGTTCTTCACCGCGTCCAGCATCGTGTTCTGCGCCTGCGCGGTCTTGGCCCGCGCCACCAGCTCGTCGCGCTTCGCCCGGAGCTCCGTCAGCTTGTTCTTCATCGAGTCGAGGCCCGACCTGAGCTTGTCGACGACCTCCGTCTGGGCGGCGATCGTCGGCTCCGCCGTCCGCGCCTCGTTCTCGGACTGCATCTGGCGGCCCAGCGCCACCTTCGCCAGGTTGTCGAACTTGTCGGCGTCCGCCGTGCTGCCCGCCGCCCGCAGTTCGTCCGCCTTCCGGCTCGCCGCCAGGGCCTTGCCGCCCCACTCGCCGGCCGCCTCCACGTCCTCCTGGTGGTCGGCCTCCAGCATCCGGAGGTTGCCGATCGTCGTCGCGACGGCCTGCTCCGCCTCCGAGATGTTGCTCGTGTAGTCCCGGATCAGCTGGTCCAGCATCTTCTGCGGGTCCTCCGCCTGGTCCAGCAGCGCGTTGATGTTGGCCTTCGCGAGCTGGGTGACGCGGCCGAGGATGGTCTGCTTGCTCATGCGGGTCTCTCCTGGTCAGAGGTGGGGTGGGGTACGCGCTGAGGTTCAGAAGCGGCCGCCGCCGCCCATCCGGCCGCGGGTTCCGCCGCCGCCGAAGGATCCGGGGCCGGCACCGCCGCCGAAGCCCCCGCCGAAGCCCCCGCCCCCGCCGAACCCGCCGCCGAACCCGCCGCCGCCGCGCAGGATCTCGCCGAGGATGATCCCGCCGAGTACGGCGCCGCCCTGGCCGCCGCCGGCCCGCCGGCCCCCGTACGGGTCCTGGTACGCCCGTACGTCCTGCTCCGCCAGCTGCTGCGCCTGCCGGGCCAGCGCGTCCGCCCGCTGTGCCTCCGCCAGGGCGGCCGCGGGGTCCGTGCCCGTCAGGGACGCCGAGCGCTCCATGTGCCGCTGGGCCTCCGCCAGCCGGGTGCGGGCCTGGCTGCCGACCGCGCCCCGGCTGGTGGTGATGTAGTCCGCGGCCGCGCCGATCGCGCTGCGCGCCGAGAGCGCGGCTTGGTCGAGCAGGGCCACCGCCCGCTGCCGGCCCGACTCCCGCTCCCGCGCCCCGGCCAGCGCCTCGTCCAGGGCCGCGTCGGCCTCCTCCACGCGCCGCAGCGCGTCGATCGGGTCGTAGCGTCCCCCCTCCTGCTCCCGCCGTACGTCGGCCAGGACCGCCTCGGCGCGGCCGATGCGGCCGCGCAGGTCCGCTGTCGAGGTGCCTTCCGCGGTGCCGCTGAGCAGCCCGCCCGCGTCCGCGAGGTCGGTCTGCGTCTCGGTCAGCGCGCCCGGCAGCTTCCCCGCCGCCTCCGCCAGTTCCTGCGCCCGCCGCTCCACCGCGTCCACCAGCGTCGCCGCCTGGTCGACCGCGCTCTCCGCGGCCCGCACGTGCACGGCCGCCCGCCCGTTGTCGCCGCCGTCGACGGCCGCGCGGGCCTCGCCGAGGTGGGTGGTGGCGAACAGCAGCCGGTCCTTGGCCTGTTCGGGGTTGTCGGCGACGGGCGCCGACGCGGAGTCCGCGTACCGCCCCGTCAGCGCGGTCAGGGTGGCCTCGGCCGTCGTGGTGCGGCCCGTCAGGGCCCGGAAGTGCGCCTCCACGGTGGCCAGGGCCTGCGGGGCGTTCTTCTCCAGGTCCCGCAGCCGGTCGAAGTCCGCGGTCTCGGCGTCCAACCGCCGGCCGGCCTCGGTGCACCGGGCGACGATCTCGTCCAGCATCCGGCGCCGGGCCGCGTCGTCCTCGGGGTAGGCGTCGTCGAGCTGCTGGCGCAGCCGGAAGGCGTGCGTCAGCTCGTCCTTGGCGTACGCCACGGCCGTCGTGAACGGGGCGACCGCCTCGTCCCCGAACTGCGCGGTGGCGAAGCCGAGTTCCTCGGTGCTGGTGCGGACGGAGTCGTCGGTCTCCACCAGCAGCTCCTTGGCCCGCGCGTCCAGCTCCGGCAGCGGGAGCCGGTCGGGCGCGCCCTGCGGCCAGCCCGGTCCGGTCCGCGCCCCGCGCCCGCCGCCCGCTCCGGCCCCGCGCTTGCGGCGGGTGTACGCGTACGCCCCGAGCGCCCCGGCGGCGCCGACCGCGATCACGGGGAGCATGTAGTCCCCGGCTCCGCTCTCGCCGCTCGCCTTCCCGCCGGGATCCGCCGGGCCGGGGGTGATGGCGGGCACGGGCACGGGCTGCCCGCCCAGGACCGCTCCGTAGCCGTTCGCGGCGCCGATGGCGGCGCCCGCCCAGTCGTTCTGCCTCAGGGCGGGCTCGATGGCGGTTTGGGCGACGTCCGCGAGCTGCTGCTCGGTGAATCCGGAGTCGACGGCGGCGGAGTAGGCGTACTGGCGGGCCCCGGTCCCCACGGCCAGCAGGACGTCGTCCTGGCCCAGGCCGTTCTTCTCCGCGGTGGCGTCGGCCCAGCTCTGGGCCGAGCGCCCGGAGAAGTCCCGTACGTACGTCACGAAGAGCTGGATCCGCCGGTCGGCGTACAGCTTGTCGAGCGCGGCGGTGACCGCGGCCTTGCGGTCGCCCAGCGCACCGACCCGGTCGGTGATCTGCCCCTGCTGCGAAAGGGTGACGGGATCCTCCGCCCGCGCGGGCGGTGCCCCGGCCAGACCCCAGCCGCCGAGCGCCAGCAGCGCGGCGGCGAGGGGGAGCCCGGCCCGTACGACCCTGGTGCTTCTCGGCGCAGTCACATCAGGGAGATTATGGGCGGTTTCATCCCCTCGCACCCCGAGGGCTGTCCGTTCGTCCCCGCCGGGGAGCGGCTCCCCGGCGGGGACGAACGGACTACGACTCGGAACGGCGGCGGATCCTGCTCCCCAGCCACACCAGCGGGTCGTACTTGCGGTCCACCGCCCGCTCCTTCAGCGGGATCAGCGCGTTGTCGGTGATCTTGATCCCCTCGGGGCACACCTCCGTGCAGCACTTGGTGATGTTGCAGTAGCCGAGCCCGTGCTCCTCCTGCGCCGTGCGCTTGCGGTCCAGGCCCTCCTCGGCCGCCGCGTCCAGGGGGTGCATGTCCAGCTCCGCCACCCGCATCAGGAAGCGCGGACCGGCGAAGGCCGTCTTGTTCTCCTCGTGGTCGCGCACCACGTGGCAGGTGTCCTGGCACAGGAAGCACTCGATGCACTTGCGGAACTCCTGCGAGCGCTCCACGTCGATCTGCTGCATCCGGTACGCGCCCGGGGCCACCCCCGCCGGCGGGACGAAGGCCGGGACCTCCCGGGCCTTCTGATAGTTGAAGGACACGTCCGTGACCAGGTCGCGGACGACCGGGAAGGCGCGCAGCGGGGTGACCGTGATCGTCTCGGACCGCTCGAAGGTGGACATCCGCGTCATGCACAGCAGCCGCGGCCGGCCGTTGATCTCGGCGCTGCACGATCCGCACTTGCCCGCCTTGCAGTTCCAGCGCACCGCGAGGTCCGAGGCCTGCGTCGCCTGGAGCCGGTGGACGATGTCCAGGACCACCTCACCGTCGTGCACCTCGACGGTGAAGTCCCGCAGCTCCCCGCCCTCCGCGTCGCCCCGCCAGATCCGGAAGCTCGCGTCGTACGTACTCATTCGTAGAGCTCCTCTTCGGCGAGGTACTTGACCAGCTCTTCCTTCTCGAAGAGCGCGAGCAGGTCGGGTCGGATGGGCTCGGTGCGGGTGCGTACGAGGGCGATCCGGTCGGCGGCCGGATCGGCCGGGGCCGGGTCCACGGGGCGGCACAGCAGGTTCACCGGACGCCAGTCGCGCTCCATCGCCGGGCAGTCCTCGCGGGTGTGCCCGCCCCGGCTCTCGGTGCGCTCCAGCGCGGCGCGGGCCACGCACTCGCTGACCAGCAGCATGTTCCGCAGGTCCAGGGCCAGGTGCCAGCCCGGGTTGAACTGCCGGTGCCCCTCGACGCCGGCCCGGGCGGCCCGCTCGCGCAGGCCCGCCAGCTTCTCCAGGGCCTCGGCCATCTCGCCCGCCCGGCGGATGATGCCGACCAGGTCGTTCATGGTCGTCTGGAGCTCCTGGTGGAGCGTGTACGGGTTCTCCGCGCCGTCGGCCGCGTGGAACGGGGCCAGCGCCTCCGCGGCCGCCGCGTCGGTCTCCGCCTGCGAGACGGCCGGGCGCGGTCCGCTCCCGGAGGCGTACTCCGCGGCGTGCAGCCCGGCCCGCCGCCCGAAGACGAGCAGGTCGGACAGGGAGTTGCCGCCGAGCCGGTTCGAGCCGTGCATCCCGCCCGCGACCTCGCCCGCCGCGTACAGCCCCGGCACCCCGACCGTGGCGGCGGTCTCCGAGTCGACCGCGATCCCGCCCATCACGTAGTGGCAGGTCGGGCCGACCTCCATCGGCTCGGCGGTGATGTCCACGTCCGCCAGCTCCTTGAACTGGTGGTACATCGAGGGGAGCCGCCGCTTGATCTTCTCCGCGGGCATCCGGGTGGACACGTCCAGGAAGACCCCGCCGTGGGGGGAGCCGCGGCCCGCCTTCACCTCGGAGTTGATGGCCCGGGCCACCTCGTCGCGCGGCAGCAGCTCGGGCGGCCGCCGGTTGTGGTCCGGGTCCTCGTACCAGCGGTCGCCCTCCTCCTCCGACTCGGCGTACTTCTCCTTGAAGACATCGGGGATGTAGTCGAACATGAACCGCTTGCCCTCGCTGTTGCGCAGCACCCCGCCGTCGCCGCGCACCGATTCGGTGACGAGGATGCCCTTCACCGAGGGCGGCCAGACCATGCCGGTCGGGTGGAACTGCACGAACTCCATGTTCAGCAGGGGCGCCCCCGCGAGCAGGGCCAGCGCGTGGCCGTCGCCGGTGTACTCCCAGGAGTTGGAGGTGGTCTTGAAGGACTTGCCGATCCCGCCCGTCGCGAGGACGACCGCCGGGGCCTCCAGGACGAAGAACCGCCCGGACTCCCGTTCGTAGCAGAAGGTGCCCGAAACCTTCTGCCCGTCCTTCAGGACCCTGGTGACCGTGCACTCCTGGAAGACCTTGAGCCGGGCCTCGTAGTCCCCGTACTCCTTGAAGTCCTCCTGCTGGAGCTGGACGATCTTCTGCTGGAGGGTGCGGATCAGCTCCAGCCCGGTGCGGTCCCCGACGTGCGCGAGGCGCGGGTACTCGTGGCCGCCGAAGTTGCGCTGGGAGATCTTCCCGTCGGCCGTGCGGTCGAAGAGGGCGCCCCAGGTCTCCAGCTCCCAGACCCGGTCCGGGGCCTCCTTCGCGTGCAGTTCGGCCATCCGCCACTGGTTGAGGAACTTGCCCCCGCGCATCGTGTCGCGGAAGTGCACCTGCCAGTTGTCGCCCTCGTTGACGTTGCCCATGGAGGCGGCGATCCCGCCCTCCGCCATCACCGTGTGTGCCTTGCCGAACAGGGACTTGCAGATCACGGCCGTCCGGGCGCCGCGCTCGCGGGCCTCGATCGCGGCCCGCAGCCCCGCGCCGCCCGCGCCGACCACGACCACGTCCCACTGCTGCCGTTCCACTTGAGTCATCTAGAAGATCCTCGGGTCGGTGAAGGCGCCGCTGGCCACCAGGTACACGTAGAAGTCGCACAGGGCGACGCTGATCAGGGAGGCCCACGCCAGCTGCATGTGACGGGTGTTGAGCCGGCTCACCCAGCCCCACAGCCGGTAGCGCACCGGGTGCTTCGAGAAGTGCTTGAGGCGGCCGCCCATGATGTGCCGGCACGAATGGCAGGACAGGGTGTAGGCCCAGATCAGCACGATGTTGACGAGGAAGATCAGCGTGCCCAGGCCCATGTGGCCCCAGGCGTAGTGCTCGTCGCGGAAGGTCAGCACGGTGTCGTACGTGAGGATCCCCGCGACCGGCAGCGCCGCGTAGAAGAAGTACCGGTGCATGTTCTGGAAGACCAGCGGGAAGCGGGTCTCGCCCGTGTACTTGGCGTGCGGTTCGGCGACCGCGCAGGCGGGCGGCGAGGCCCAGAAGCCCCGGTAGTAGGCCTTGCGGTAGTAGTAGCAGGTCAGCCGGAAGCCGAGCGGGAAGACCAGGATCAGCAGGGCGGGGGACAGGCCCCACCAACTGCCGAACAGGTCCCAGTTGGGGCCGCCGCGCATCTCCTGGCAGTTCTCCGCGAGACACGGGGAGTAGAACGGCGAGACGTACGGGGCCGCGTAGTAGTCGGCGTTCGCGAAGGCCCGCCACGTGGAGTACACGATGAAGGCGAGCAGCCCGGCCGCGGTGCCGGCGGGGGCCAGCCACCACCGGTCGGTCCGCAGGTGCCGGGCGCCGATCGCGGCCCGGGAGGCGTCGTGGACGCCGCCGGGCCGCTGCTGGGGTGGTTGTGTGCCTGTGGCCAAAGGAGACTCCGGGAGAGGAGTGATGGGCCCAGGAGGCCCGGCCGCCTGGGGCGGCCGGGCCAGATGGGGTGAAGGGCGTACGGGTGCCGGCGGGGGCCGGGGGACGTCAGGGTGCGCGGCGGTCGCGGGCGCCCAGCCCCTCGTCGTCGGTGTCCGTCCACAGCGAGCTGTCGTACGGGGTGTCGGGAACCGTCACCATGCGGGACGGGTCGGGCGGGGCGGAGCCGGTCCGCGGGCCCGCCGCCGGCCGCCGTCCGGCCTGCAGTTCGAGCCGCTCGACCTTGCGGGTCAGCTCGTCCAGGTTGCGCCGTACGGCATTCAGATCGTCTTGCAGGGACATGATTCTTGCCCTCACTTCCGCAGGGTGCGGTGGCAGCGCTCATGTGCGCCTGGCAGTGTCGCCCCTCGCGTCCCCGGTTGTGAAGGGACGTGCAGCGATTGCGGGCGCGCAGGCGTGAACTGTGCGCCCCTCCCTGGCCCCCATTCTCATCCCCCTCGTGGGGGAACGCCTCTCTGGCGCGCAAACGGGATTGGTCCGCACGGGTGGGGTTCGCGGCGTGGCGCGAGGCGGCTGCGAGGGGTGTGGCGGGGCGTCGATTTCAGTGGGTTCCGGCAACCGGTGTGATCAGCTCCATATACCGCCGAACGTGATCATGCTTCCCCCACGCCCCGCCCCGGAGGTACCACCCATGTCCCAGAGAAGGCGCAGGTCCTTGGCGCTCCTGACCTCGGGAGTCCTCGCACTGCCGCTCCTCACGGGCTGCGGCGCGGGTGACGACGAGGGCGGTCCGGTCGCCGCCGGACCGGACATCGCAGCGACCGCGCGCGACAAGGTCGCCGACGGGGGTGTGCTGCGCTGGGCGGTGGACTCCCTGCCGGAGACCCTGAACACCTTCCAGGCCGACGCGGACGCCACCACCACCCGGATCGCCGCGGCCGTGCTGCCGCAGCTGTTCGTGCTGGACGCCAAGGGGCGTCCGGTGGCCAATCCCGACTACCTCGAGAAGGCCGAGGTCGTCGAGCGGGAGCCCAAGCAGGTCGTCCTGTACAAGCTGAACCAGCAGGCGGTGTGGAGCGACGGCCGCGAGATCGGCGCCCCCGACTTCGTCGCCCAGTGGCGGGCGCTGAACGGCAAGGACTCGGCGTTCTGGACGGCCCGCAACGCGGGCTACGAGCGGATCGAGAAGATCGAGCGCGGCAAGACCGACCTCGAGGTGAAGGTCACCTTCGCCAAGCCGTACGCCGACTGGCGCTCGCTGTTCAGCCCGCTCTACCCCAAGCAGGTCACCGCCACCCCGGAGGCCTTCAACGAAGGGGCCCGCGGCGCCCTGAAGGTCACCGCCGGACCCTTCGGCCTGGGGGCGGTCGACAAGAAGGCCGGCACCGCCTCGCTGACCCGCAACCCGCGCTGGTGGGGACAGCCGGCCAAGTTGGACACGCTGGTGCTGACGGCGGTGCCCCGGGCGCAGCGCCCGGCGGCGCTGGCCTCCGGGAAGGTCGATCTGGCGGAGATCGACCGGGCCGGCGCCGACCGGATCGCGCTCGCCCACCGGGACGCCAAGCAGGGCGGCAAGGGCTCGGGCGGAGCCCCGGCCCACGGACCCGACGCCTCGATGACGGCCGCGCAGGCCACCTTGTCCTGGGCGGTGGCCTTCGGCGCGGACGAGGAGAAGGCCCTGGCGGAGGCGGAGACCCGCAAGAAGCGCGTCGAGTCCGTCAAGCGGTACGCGGACGAGCAGGCGGCCCTGCGGAAGTTCATCGTCCGCAAGTCCCTGGAGCCGGCCTACACGCAGCTCGCCATGAACGGCGCAGCCGGCCCGCTGGCGGACGAGCGGGTGCGCCGGGCGGTGGCGCGGGCGCTGGACCGCAAGGAGCTGGCCGAGATCGTGCTGAAGCCGCTCGGCCTGCCCGCGAAGCCGGTCGGCAGCCACGTGGCCCTGGCCGGGCAGCAGGCGTACGCCGACAACAGCGAGGCCCTCGGCGGCCAGGACACCCAGGCGGCCCAGGCCCTCCTCGCGGACGCCGGCTGGCGCCGCGGCGGCAAGATCACCGAGCCGGCGGGTGCCAAGGCCGGACCGGAGAGCGCGCCGCAGGACGACGGGAAGACCCCCGAGGGCCCGGGCACCGGGAACGACGGGCTCTACATCGTGGGCCAGGACGACCAGGGCAACGGCGACCACGGCGCCGCGCACGGCTCCGCCGACGACGGGCTCGCCCTGGCCGGGGCCTTCGCTCCGGGCGAAGCGGGCGCGCCCCGGGACCGGCCCTCCCCGGTGCTCGCCCCCGCGCCTTTCGCGGCCCGGCAGGAGGCCCTGCTGCGGGCCCAGGCCGCCGCGGCGGCCACCGTGGACGACGCGAAGGAGGGCGAGGAGGGCGAGGACGCCAAGGACGGCGAGGGGGCCGAGCCGGCCGATCCCGCGAAGGGCACCCCGCCCCAGCAGGTCGCCCGGACCTCCGGCTCGGTGCTCGCCAAGGACGGCAAGGCGCTCAACCTGCGCTTCGTGCTCCCGGCCGGCCCCGGATCGGAGTCGCTGCGCGCGGTCGGCGACCGGATCGCCCAGATGCTGCGGAAGATCGGGGTGACCACCGAGATCAAGAAGGTGGCCGACGAGAGCTTCTTCAAGGACCACATCGCCTCGGGCCAGTACGACCTCGCGCTCTACTCCTGGCCCGCGACCGCCTACCCGGCCACCGACGCCCGGCCGATCTTCGCCAAGCCGGAGCCGGCCGCCGACGGCTCGCTCCTCGTCGAACAGAACTACACCCGGGTGGGCACCGACCACATCGACCAGCTCTTCGACCAGGCGGCCGGGGAACTGAACGAGGAGCAGGCCCGCGAGCTGATGCGCAAGGCCGACGCCAGGATCTGGGCCGCCGCCGGCTCCATCCCGCTCTACCAGCGCCCGGAGCTGGTGGCCGTCAAGCCGTCCCTGGCCAACGCCGGCGCCTTCGGGCTCGGGGCTCCCCGCTTCCAGGACATCGGCTGGAAGAAGCCCCCGACGGCCAAGGGCAAGAAGAAGTAGGACCCCGCCGAAGCGGCAGGCGAACGCAGCAGAAGCGGAAGAAGTGGTCGCAGAAGGAGAGTGGGCGAAGAAGTGGTGACAAAGCGGTGCCTGTCAGGTTGACCTTCGGATCCCAAGCTCAGATGTGACTCAAGTCCCTTGCCCGCCGGATCCCCGGCGGGCAAGGTCGTGCGTACCCGTTGACCCGCGTGTTTTCCGGCAGGACAGACGGCCGGTGCCCCCCACCCCGCACCCGGCCGTGCTCATTCGTCCGGCCCCTTGACAGCCCCCCCGGCGGGCGGTTCCCGCCGCGCGACGTACCATGGGGTAAGGCCGTGGCAGGTTTTCGCCCGGCCGAGGCGCGCGTGCCAGGCCGTACGCGACGCCATCCACGATCCCGGGAGAAGCGCCGAAGTGCCCACGCGCCACGACATCCGTAACGTCGCCATCGTCGCCCACGTCGACCATGGCAAGACGACCATCGTCGATGCCATGCTCAAGCAGGCCGGTGCCTTCGCCGCCCACCAGCACCTCGACGACCGCATGATGGACTCGAACGACCTGGAGCGTGAGAAGGGCATCACGATCCTCGCCAAGAACACGGCGGTGAAGTATCACCCCAAGGACGGCGGGGCCCCGATCACGATCAACATCATCGACACCCCCGGCCACGCCGACTTCGGTGGCGAGGTCGAGCGCGGTCTGTCGATGGTGGACGCCGTCGTTCTGCTGGTGGACGCCTCCGAGGGTCCGCTGCCCCAGACCCGCTTCGTCCTGCGCAAGGCTCTGCAGGCGAAGATGCCGGTCATCCTCTGCATCAACAAGACCGACCGCCCGGACTCCCGGATCGACGAGGTCGTCAACGAGACGTACGACCTCTTCCTGGACCTGGACGCGGACGAGGACCAGATCGAGTTCCCGATCGTCTACGCCTGCGGCCGTGACGGCGTCGCCTCGCTGACCAAGCCGGAGGACGGCACCGTCCCCGCGGACAGCGACAGCCTGGAGCCGTTCTTCTCCACCATCCTGGAGCACGTCCCCGCCCCGGTCTACGACGAAGAGGCGCCCCTGCAGGCGCACGTCACCAACCTGGACGCCGACAACTTCCTCGGCCGCATCGCGCTGGTCCGCGTCGAGCAGGGCGAGCTGCGCAAGGGCCAGACGGTCGCGTGGATCAAGCGCGACGGCACCATCTCGAACGTCCGCATCACCGAGCTGATGATGACCGAGGCGCTCACCCGCAAGCCGGCCGAGGTGGCGGGCCCGGGTGACATCTGCGCGGTCGCCGGCTTCCCCGAGATCATGATCGGCGAGACCCTGGCCGACCCGGAGAACCCGATCGCCCTCCCGCTGATCTCGGTCGACGAGCCGGCGATCTCCATGACCATCGGGACGAACACCTCCCCGATGGTCGGCCGCGGCGGCACCGGCAAGGGCGCGGACGCCAAGTCCGCGGTCAAGGACCGCAAGGTCACCGCCCGCCAGGTCAAGGACCGTCTGGACCGCGAGCTGATCGGCAACGTCTCGCTCCGCGTCCTCGACACCGAGCGCCCCGACGCCTGGGAGGTCCAGGGCCGCGGTGAGCTCGCGCTCGCCATCCTGGTCGAGCAGATGCGCCGCGAGGGCTTCGAGCTGACCATCGGCAAGCCGCAGGTCGTCACGCAGGAGATCGACGGCAAGGTGCACGAGCCGGTCGAGCGCATGACGATCGACGTCCCCGAGGAGCACATGGGCGCGGTCACGCAGCTCATGGGCGTCCGCAAGGGCCGCATGGACAACATGTCGAACCACGGCTCCGGCTGGGTCCGCATGGAGTTCGTCGTCCCGTCCCGCGGCCTCATCGGCTTCCGTACGGAGTTCCTGACCGGGACCCGCGGTACCGGTATCGCGCACTCCATCCACGAGGGTTACGAGCCGTGGTTCGGACCGCTGGTGACCCGTAACAACGGTTCGCTCGTCGCGGACCGCGCGGGCTCGGTCACGCCGTTCGCGATGATCAACCTGCAGGAGCGCGGTGTCCTGTTCACCGACCCCGGCACCGAGGTGTACGAGGGCATGATCGTCGGCGAGAACTCGCGCTCCGACGACATGGACGTCAACATCACCAAGGAGAAGAAGCTCACCAACATGCGTGCGGCTTCCGCGGACAACACGGAGAACGTGATCCCGCCCCGCAAGCTCTCCCTGGAGCAGTCCCTGGAGTTCTGCCGCGACGACGAGTGCGTCGAGGTGACCCCGGAGGCCGTCCGCATCCGCAAGGTCGTCCTGGACCAGAAGGAGCGCTCGCGCACCGCGTCGCGCGCCAAGTCCGCCAAGTAGGCGTCTGAGCCGCCCGGCGGCTCACCGCCCGGCCCCCGCACGGAACTTCCGTGCGGGGGCCGGGGCTTTTTCGCGCCGTGCCGAATCTGGGGCGCAGACCGCCCGGTTCGCGGCCGGTGCGGCGCGCGCCGCGTCGTAGGTGGACGTGAGGGCGGGCCCTGCTCTCGCAAAGCATCCGCAACGGCGAGTCACAGCGGATACGGTCTACGAGGTGCTCGATGCCGGGCGCGCCGGGGAAGTGCGCGCCCTGACGGGCCGTTGACTCGGCGCGCGCCGTTCCCGTTTGTCAAGCGGATTTATGGGTTCAGGTGTCCGCATACCGACCGTGACACTCCGGAAGGTGAGCTAACCGTCCGTTTCGCACGTGTCTGTCTCCTATCCGTTTGTCCGGATTTCGGGTTTTGGGTATGGGGTGATGTTGTGAAAACGAGACCACTTAAGTGTGGTTTACGGTCTAGGTGTCCCCGAGGATGGCTCCATTGAGCTCGGGTCAATGGGTCACGCGCTGTGGGGAGCGCCGACTCACGAGCACACACGATGGGGCCGGAATTCGCTGTCAGGGGTGTCAGCGGGTGCCGGGCCCTTCACGTATCGACAGTGACTCCTGAGGAGGCAATTACCCATGCGCGGAGCAACGAGCGCCAAGTGGGTCGCGGGTGCCGTCATCGTGGCGATGGCTGCCACGGCTTGCAGCACCAGCAAGGACGAGGCCGGCAGCAAGGCCGGTGGAAACATCACCGTGGTCCTCGGCGAGCCGCAGCACGGCCTGATCGGCCAGAACACCGCCGAGTCCGAAGGCGCTGAGGTTCTCAACGCGCTCTTCGTCGGTCTGGTCGAGTACGACAACAAGACCAACGAGCCGAAGCTCGCGGTCGCCGAGTCCATCGAGACCACGGACTCGAAGGTCTGGACCGTCAAGCTGAAGGACGGCTACACCTTCCACAACGGTGAGAAGGTCGACGCTCAGTCGTTCGTCCGCGCCTGGAACTGGGGCGCCAACCAGGACAACGCGGCCGAGGGCCTGCCGTTCTTCGACAAGATCGAGGGCTCCGAGGAGCTGGCGCCGGGCAAGGACAAGAAGCCCACCGCCACCGAGCTCAAGGGCCTGAAGGTCGTCGACGAGAAGACCTTCACCGTCACGCTGAAGGCTCCGTTCTCCCAGTTCAAGACCATGCTGGGCTACAACGCCTTCTACCCGCTGCCGAAGGCCTTCGAAGCCGACCCGAAGAAGTTCGGCGAGGCCCCGATCGGCAACGGCGCCTTCCAGATGGACGGCGCCTGGGAGCACAACAAGCAGATCAAGATCAAGCGCTACGACAAGTTCGGTGGCGAGAAGGCGAAGCTCGAGGGCGTCACCTTCAAGATCTACGACAACCTGGACACGGCGTACAACGACCTGCGCGCCGACACCATCCAGATCGTCGACAAGCTCCCGATCTCGGCGATGGCCACCGTCTCCCAGGAGTTCGGCGACCGCTACCTGTACAAGCCCGAGTCGGGCGTCGGCTACGTCGGCCTCCCGCTGAAGACCAACCCCGAGGCGTTCGGCAAGGTCGAGATCCGCAAGGCGATCTCGATGGCCATCGACCGGGACGCCATCACGAAGACCATCTTCAACGGCACCCGCAAGCCGGCCGACGACTTCATCAGCCCCATCGTCCCGGGCTACCGCAAGGGCGCCCTGGGTGAGGTCGGTACGTACAACCCGACCAAGGCCAAGGAGCTCTTCACCCAGGCCGGCGGCATCCCCGGCAACAAGATCGAGCTCGGCTACAACGCCGACGGCGGCCACAAGGAGTGGATCGAGGCCGTCGCCAACCAGCTGAAGGCGAACCTCGGCCTCGAGGTCACCGCCAAGCCGTTCGCCAAGTTCGGCGACATGCTGACCGACCTCGGCGACCAGAAGTACAAGGGCGCGTTCCGTATGGCGTGGTCCATGGACTACCCGGCGGCCGAGAACTACCTCCGCCCGATCTTCTCGAAGATCGCGATCGACCACGGCTCCAACTACGGTGCGTACGAGAGCGCCGAGTTCGAGGCGCTGATGGACCAGGCCGACAAGACCGCCAACGAGGCGGAGGCCCTCAAGCTGTACCAGCAGGCCGATGACGTGATCATCAAGGACCTGCCGTACATCCCGGTCTTCACCTACATGTCTTCCTCGGCCTACTCCAAGTCCGTGAAGAACGTTGAGATCGACGCCCAGGGCCGCATGGACCTGGCCAAGGTCGAGCTCAACTAACACCCTTCTTCACACCAAGGGGACAACGGGGGCGGACAGGCGGAATCAGGTTTCCGTCTGTCTGCCCCTTCCCCCTGCTCTTCTGCTGGAGGTCTGATGGGCCGCTACCTCATCCGCCGACTCATACAGGCGATCCCTGTACTGTTCGGTGCCACATTCCTGATCTACGCGCTGACTCTCGGGCTGGGCGACCCCGTCCAGGCACTCGCCGGTGAGAAGAAGGCCGACCCGCTCGTCGCGGCGATGCTGCGCCAGAAGTACCACCTCGACGACCCGTTCCTGCTCCAGTACTGGAACTACATCACCAATGTGTTCCAGGGGAACTTCGGCGAGACGCTGAACGGGCGCCAGGTCCTCGACCTCATCACCGAGGCGTTCCCGTACACGATCAACCTGGCGATCGTCGCGTTCGTCATCGAGGCCGTGTTCGGCGTGCTCGCCGGCATCATGGCAGCCCTGCGCCGAGGCAGGTTCCTCGACCAGCTGGTGCTGCTGTCGACGCTGTTCCTCATCTCGATCCCGGTGTTCGTGACCGGCTTCATGCTCCAGCTCATCCTCGGAGTGGAAGCGAAGGCCCTCGGCATCGACTTCTTCCCGGTCTCCTTCAACGAGGCCGACGGGTTCAAGGCGTACATCCTCCCCGGCTACATCCTGGCCTCGACCTCTCTGGCGTACGTGGCCCGGCTGACGCGCACCAGCATGATGGAGACCATGCGCGCGGACTACGTCCGCACCGCGACGGCCAAGGGTCTGCCCCGCCGCCGGGTCGTGGTCAACCACGCGCTGCGCAACGCCCTCATCCCGATCGTCACGTTCCTCGGCGCCGACCTCGGCGCTCTGATGGGTGGCGCGGTCATCACCGAGAACATCTTCAACATCAACGGCATCGGCGGCCTGATCGCCCAGGCCATCCGCCTCGACCAGGGCACCGTGCTCGTCGGCGTGGTCACGCTCCTCGTCCTCGTGTACCTCATCGCCAACCTGATCGTGGACCTGCTCTACGCCGTGCTCGACCCGAGGATCCGCTATGCGTGACACAACTTCGGTGGAGGACTCGATGACCGACACCCAGACCGCCGGGGCCCCCGCGGCCGGCGCCACCGTCGACAAGGGTGGCAAGAACGCGGACAAGAAGCCGGAACGCGTCGCGAGCCTGTGGTCCGACGCCGTCCACGACCTGCGCCGCAACCCGGTGTTCCTGATCGGCGCGTTCCTGGTCTTCTGTCTGCTGGTGCTGGCCGTCGTACCGCAGTGGTTCACCTCCGGCAGCCCGTACGAGGCCACCGCCTGCACGCTGCAGGACTCCCTCAAGCGCCCGAGCGCCGAGCACTGGTTCGGCTTCGACATCCAGGGCTGCGACATCTACACGCGTACCATCTGGGCCACGCGCAACTCGGTGATCGTCGGCATCCTCACGACCACGGTCGTGCTGCTCGTCGGCGGGGCCCTCGGTCTGATGGCGGGCTGGCTCGGCGGATTCTGGGACAGCATCCTGTCCCGCGTCACCGAGATCTTCTTCGCGATCCCGCTGCTCCTCGGCGGCATGCTCATCATGTCGGGCCTCGAGGGCAACGCCTGGACCGTCTCGCTCGTCATGGCGACGCTCGGCTGGCCGCAGATCTTCCGCATCATGCGGTCCTCGGTCCTGCAGAACAAGAACAACGACTACGTGATGGCCGCCCGCGCCCTCGGCGCCGGCACCCTGCGCATCACGATGCGGCACATCCTGCCGAACGCCATCGCCCCGGTCATCGTGGTCGGCGCGATCAGCCTCGGCGTGTACATCGGTGCGGAGGCCGCCCTGTCCTACCTGGGCATCGGCGTCCAGCCCCCCGAGATCTCCTGGGGTCTCATGGTGAGCGACGCGAAGGACCGCTTCCTCCAAGCACCCCACGTGCTCCTCTTCCCGGCCGCCGCGCTGAGCATCACCGTGCTCGCGTTCATCATGGTCGGCGACGCGGTGCGCGACGCCCTCGACCCGAAGCTGCGCTGAGGAAGGGCGTACGTTGACCATCATCGACAAGACCTCGAACGTCCCCGCGCCCCGTTCGGCGCCGGAGGGCACCACCCCGCTCCTCGAAGTGCGCGACCTGCACGTCGAGTTCCACACCCGCGACGGTGTCGCCAAGGCGGTCAACGGAGTCTCGTACTCCGTGAACGCCGGCGAGACCCTCGCCGTCCTCGGCGAGTCCGGCTCCGGCAAGTCCGTGACGGCGCAGGCCATCATGGGCATCCTCGACATGCCCCCCGGCAAGATCCCGTCCGGCGAGATCCTGTTCCAGGGCACCGACCTGCTGAAGCTCCCGTCCGAGGAGTTCCGCAAGGTCCGCGGCCAGAAGATCGCGATGATCTTCCAGGACGCGCTGTCCTCGCTGAACCCGGTGCACACCGTCGGCGCCCAGCTCGGCGAGATGTTCCGCGTCCACCGCGGCATGTCCAAGAAGGACGCCACGGCCAAGGCCATCGAGCTCATGGACCGGGTGAAGATCCCCGCCGCCAGGGCGCGCGTGGGCGACTACCCGCACCAGTTCTCCGGCGGTATGCGCCAGCGCATCATGATCGCCATGGCGATGGCCCTGGAGCCCGACCTGATCATCGCCGACGAGCCCACCACGGCTCTCGACGTGACGGTCCAGGCCCAGGTGATGGACCTGCTCGCGGAGCTCCAGCGCGAGATGAACATGGGCCTGATCCTGATCACCCACGACCTCGGCGTCGTCGCCGACGTCGCGGACAAGATCGCCGTCATGTACGGCGGCCGGATCGTCGAGAACGCCCCGGTGCACGAGATCTACAAGAACCCGGCGCACCCGTATACCCGCGGCCTGCTGGACTCGATCCCGCGCCTGGACCAGAAGGGCCAGGAGCTCTACGCGATCAAGGGCCTGCCGCCCAACCTGCTCAACATCCCCTCGGGCTGCGCCTTCAACCCGCGCTGCCCCAAGGCGCAGGACATCTGCCGCACCGACGTGCCGGTCCTGCACCAGGTGACCGCGCAGGACGGCACCGCGCTGTCCGGCCGCACCAGCGCGTGCCACTTCTGGAAGGAGCAGATCCATGGCTGAGCTCACCAAGAACGCCACCGAGCGCGAGCCGATCCTCCAGGTCCGCAACCTGGTCAAGCACTTCCCGCTGACCCAGGGCATCCTGTTCAAGAAGCAGGTCGGCGCGGTCAAGGCGGTCGACGGGATCTCCTTCGACCTGTACCAGGGCGAGACCCTCGGTATCGTGGGCGAGTCCGGCTGTGGCAAGTCCACCGTCGCCAAGCTCCTGATGAGCCTGGAGACCGCCACCTCCGGCGAGGTCTTCTACAAGGGCCAGGACATCACCAAGCTGACGGGCAAGGCCCTCAAGGCCGTGCGCCGCAACATCCAGATGGTGTTCCAGGACCCGTACACCTCGCTGAACCCGCGCATGACGGTCGGCGACATCATCGGGGAGCCTTACGAGATCCACCCCGAGGTGGCTCCCAAGGGCGACCGGCGCCGCAAGGTCCAGGAGCTCCTGGACGTCGTGGGCCTGAACCCGGAGTACATCAACCGCTACCCGCACCAGTTCTCCGGCGGCCAGCGCCAGCGCATCGGCATCGCCCGCGGCCTCGCGCTCAACCCGGAGATCATCATCTGCGACGAGCCGGTCTCCGCGCTCGACGTGTCGGTGCAGGCGCAGGTCATCAACCTGATGGAGAAGCTCCAGGACGAGTTCAACCTGTCCTACGTCTTCATCGCGCACGACCTGTCGATCGTCCGGCACATCTCGGACCGCGTGGGCGTCATGTACCTCGGCAAGATGGCCGAGATCGGCACGGACACGCAGATCTACGACCACCCGACGCACCCCTACACCCAGGCGCTGCTGTCGGCGGTCCCCGTGCCGGACCCCGAGGTCCGGGACAACCGCGAGCGCATCATCCTCACCGGCGACGTCCCGTCCCCGGCCAACCCGCCGTCGGGCTGCCGCTTCCGCACCCGCTGCTGGAAGGCCCAGGACAAGTGCGCCACCGAGGAGCCGCTGCTGGCGATCCCGGAGCGCTTCAAGGGCCAGACCGGCTTCGCCGCGCACGAGTCGGCGTGCCACTTCGCGGAGGAGAAGGCCGTTCTGGCCGTCTGACCCGCACCGTGCACGACCGAACGGCCGGCCCCCGGCGCCACTCATCGGCGCCGGGGGCCCGGCCGTTCCGGCTCCCCGGGCGGGTGCGGGGGGCGCATCCCGCGCGGGGGGATCCCGCACCGGAAAGCCCACCGGGCGGAAGTCCCGCGCCGGGAAAGCCGGTTGCGGCCGCCGCCCGGGCGGGCCGACAGTGGGGCGATGACCGCCATGCTGACCGTCCGGCCCGCCGGGCCCGGGGACGCGTCCGACATCTGCGCCCTGCTCAACGCCGTCGACATGATCGAGATCGGCCGCCCGGAGACCGACCTCGGCACCGTCGAGGCCGACCTGAACCACCCCGACGTCGACCTGGCCCACGACTCCTGGCTCGCCTTCCAGGAGGGCCGGCTCGTCGCCTACGCCCTCGTCTGGGCGGACTCCGGGCCGGGCCGGATCGACGGGGACCACTACGTCCTGCCCGCCCACCCCGAGGCCGCGCTGCGGCTGCTCGGGCTCATGGAGGCCCGGGCCCGCGAACTGTCCGCCGGGGCCGGGGAGGGCCGGCTGAGGATCCAGCTCAACATCAAACCCACCCTCGACCTCTCCCTGCTCACCGGCCGCGGCTACCGCACCGTACGCCGCTACCAGGTCATGACCCGCGCCGTGGACCCGGCCACCGACCTTCCCCCCCCCCCCCCCCCCGCCCGCCGGGCTCACCCTGCGCGACTGCGCCGGCGACGAGACCGACCGCCGCCGCGCCCACGCCCTGGTCGAGGAGACCTTCGCGGCCCACTTCGGCCATGTGGAGCGCGCGTACGAACCCTGGCTGGACCACCTGGACGCACGCGGGCTCGACTGGTCCCTGGTGTGGATCGCCTCCCTGCCCGGCGAGGGCGACGTGGCCGTCCTGCTCACCCGGGACGACCGCACGAGCATGGGCTGGCTGAGCCACATCGGCGTACGCGAGACCCTGCGCGGCCGCGGCATCGGCGGCCACCTGCTCCGCCACGGCTTCGCGGCCTACGCGGCGCGCGGCCGGGACACCGTGGGCCTCGGCGTGGACGTCCACAACGAGACCGGCGCGCTCGCGCTCTACGAGGCGCACGGCATGGGCCTGCACTACGCGGTCGACACCTGGGAGCTGCCTTTGCACTCGCAGGGGTGACAGGCGGCGGACGCGCGGGTGCAATCGGGCCAACCGGGAGTGTGCGGGACCCCTCATAGGGTGACATAGGGCCCTAAGCGAGTCTTGGGATCCCTAGGAGGCACTCCATGCGCGGAGCCACCCACGCCAAGTGGGCCGCATGTGCGATGGCCGTCGCCCTCGCGGCGACGGCCTGCGGCGGCGGAAGCGGCGGCGGCGGAGGCGGTGGCGAGGGGATCGTCAGCTCCTCCTGGGGTGACCCGCAGAACCCGCTGGAGCCCGCCAACACCAACGAGGTGCAGGGCGGCAAGGTACTCGACATGCTGTTCCGGGGCCTGAAGCGCTACGACCCGAAGACCGGTGAGGCCTTGGACTTCCTCGCCGAGAAGATCGAGACCACCGACAGCCAGAACTTCACGATCACGCTGAAGGACGGCTGGAAGTTCAGCAACGACGAGCCCGTCACCGCCCAGTCCTTCGTGGACGCCTGGAACTACGCGGCGGACGTGCGCAACAAGCAGAACAACTCGCCGTTCTTCTCGGACATCGTCGGCTACGAGGACCTGCACCCGGCCTCCGGCGAGCCCAAGGCCAAGACGATGAAGGGCCTCGTCGTCAAGGACCCCAAGACCTTCACCGTCGCCCTGAAGGAGAAGTTCTCCACCTGGCCCGAGACCCTCGGCTACCAGGCCTTCTCCCCGCTGCCCAAGGCCTTCTTCACCGACCACGCCGGCTGGCTCGCCAAACCGGTCGGCAACGGCCCCTACACGGTGGACTCGTACACCAAGGGCACCGGCATGAAGCTGCGCAAGTGGGAGGGCTACCCGGGCGCCGACAAGGCGCAGAACGGCGGCGTCGACCTCAAGGTGTACACGGACAACAATACCGCCTACACCGACCTGATCTCCGGCAACCTCGACCTCGTCGACGACGTCCCTGCGCAGCAGCTGAAGAACGTCGCGAACGACCTGGGCGACCGCTACATCAACCAGCCCGCCCTGATCATCCAGACCCTCACCTTCCCGCTGTACGACCCCCAGTGGAGCAAGGAGGGCATGGAGAAGGTCCGCCGCGGCATCTCCATGGCGATCAACCGGGACGAGATCACCAGGCAGATCTTCCGGGACACCCGCACCCCCGCCAAGGACTGGACCTCCCCGGCCCTCGGCGACAAGGGCGGCTTCAAGTCCACCGCCTGCGGCGACGCCTGCACCTTCGACCCCGCCGAGGCCAAGAAGCTCATCCAGGAGGGCGGCGGACTGCCCGGCGGCAAGGTCACGCTGACCTCCAACGTCGACACCGGCTCGCACCGCGACTGGATGGACGCCGTCTGCAACAGCATCAACAACGCGCTGGGCGAGGGACCCGTCTGCACGGTCAACCCCATCGGCACCTTCGCCGACTTCCGCAACCAGCAGAGCAGCTTCAAGCTGACCGGCCCCTTCCGCTCCGGCTGGCAGGCCGACTACCCGCTGATCCAGAACTTCCTGGAGCCGCTGTACTACACCGGCGCCTCCTCCAACTACGGCAAGTTCAGCAACCCCGAGTTCGACAAGCTCGTCGACCTGGCCAACCAGGAGAGCGACGCCGCCAAGGCGACCACCACCTTCCAGGACGCCCAGAAGATCCTCGCCGAGCAGATGCCCTCCATCCCGCTCTGGTACCAGAACGGCAGCGCCGGGCACTCCGAGCGGATCACCGACGTGGCGCTCAACCAGTTCAGCGTGCCGGTCTACGACCAGATCAAGGTCAGCTGACCGACCGACGGATCGATCCTGGAGCAGTCCATGGGACGTTACGTGATCCGGCGGCTGCTCCAGATGATCCCCGTGTTCATCGGCAGCACGTTCCTGATCTTCTTCATGGTGTACGCGCTCGGTGACCCGGTCGCGGCCCTCTTCGGCGACAAGGCGCCCGACCCCGCCACCGCCGCGCGCATCCGCAAGGACCTCTACCTCGACCGCCCGCTGTGGGAGCAGTACCTCCACTACATGGGCCAGATCTTCCAGGGCGACTTCGGCACGGCCTTCAACGGCCAGAAGGTCACCGAGCTCATGGCGACGGCCTTCCCCGTCACCCTGCGCCTGACCGTCGTCGCGATCCTCATCGAGATCGTCGTCGGCATCACCCTCGGGGTGGTCAGCGGACTGCGCCGCGGCAAGTCCATCGACACCTCCGTCCTCGTGATGACCCTCGTCGTCATCTCGGTGCCCACCTTCGTGACGGGCTACCTGCTCCAGTACCTCTTCGGCGTCGAATGGGGCTGGGTCCGGCCCACCGTCTCCCCCGACGCCCCCTTCGGCGAGCTGATCCTGCCCGGCATCGTGCTCGCCCTCGTCTCGCTCGCCTACGTGACCCGGCTCTCGCGCACCTCCATCGCCGAGAACGTCAAGGCCGACTACGTCCGCACCGCCGTCGCCAAGGGGCTGCCGCGCCGCCGGGTCATCACCCGCCACCTGCTGCGCAACTCCCTGATCCCGGTGGTCACCTTCATCGGCACCGACATCGGCGCGCTCATGGGCGGTGCCATCGTCACCGAGCGGATCTTCAACATCCACGGCGTCGGCTACCAGCTCTACCAGGGCATCCTGCGCAACAACGCGCCCACCGTGGTCGGCTTCGTGACCATCCTCGTCATCGTCTTCCTGCTGGCGAACCTGCTCGTCGACCTGCTCTACGCGGTCCTGGACCCGAGGATCCGTTATGCCTGAGCCCGAGCGCCCCGACGCCTACGACCCCGTCGGCCCTCTCCCGCGCGAAGCGATGTCCCCCACCGGCCAAGGCGGAGCCATGGACCTGGCCCTGGAGGAGGGGGAGAGCCTCGAGAAGACCCTCGGCCCCGCACCCGGCGGAGCCGGACCCTCCGAGAAGGCCCGCTCGCTGTGGTCCGACGCCTGGCACCAGCTGCGCCGCAACCCCGTCTTCATCGTCTCCGCCCTGCTGATCCTCTTCCTCGTCGTCATCGCGATCTGGCCCCAGCTCATCGCGGGCGGCGACCCCCTCCAGTGCGACCTGTCCAAGTCCCAGCAGGGCTCCTCCCCGGGGCACCCCTTCGGCTACGACACCCAGGGCTGCGACGTGTACACCCGTACCGTCTACGGCGCCCGCGCCTCCATCACCGTCGGCGTGTGCGCCACCCTCGGCGCCGCCCTGCTCGGCTCCGCGCTCGGCGGGCTCGCCGGCTTCTTCGGCGGCTGGTGGGACGCGCTGCTCTCCCGGGTCGCGGACATCTTCTTCGGCATCCCGGTGATCCTCGGCGGCCTGGTCTTCCTGTCCGTCGTCACCAGCACCACCGTCTGGCCCGTGGTCGGCTTCATCGTGCTGCTCGGCTGGCCGCAGCTCGCCCGCATCGCCCGCGGCTCGGTGATCACCGCCAAACAGAACGACTACGTCCAGGCCGCCCGCGCGCTCGGCGCGGGCAACGGCCGGATGCTGCTGCGACACGTGGCGCCCAACGCCGTCGCGCCCGTCATCGTCGTCGCCACCATCGCGCTCGGCACCTACATCGCCCTGGAAGCCACCCTGTCCTTCCTCGGCGTCGGCCTGCGCCCGCCCACCGTCTCCTGGGGCATCGACATCTCCAACGCGGCCTCGCAGATCCGCAACGCCCCGCACATGCTGCTCTGGCCGGCGGGCGCGCTCAGCCTGACCGTGCTCGCCTTCATCATGCTCGGCGACGCGGTGCGCGACGCCCTCGACCCCAAGCTGCGCTGAGGAGCCCCGCACATGCTGCTCGAAGTCCGCGACCTGCACGTGGAATTCAAGACGCGCGACGGAGTCGCGAAGGCGGTCAACGGCGTCGACTACTCGGTGGACGAGGGCGAGACGCTCGCCGTGCTCGGCGAGTCGGGCTCCGGCAAGTCGGTGACCGCGCAGGCCGTCATGGGGATCCTGGACGTGCCGCCGGGCCGGATCGCGGGCGGCGAGATCCTCTTCAAGGGCCAGGACCTGCTGAAGATGAAGGAGGAGCACCGCCGGAAGGTCCGCGGCGCCGAGATGGCGATGATCTTCCAGGACGCCCTGTCCTCCCTGAACCCCGTCCTCAGCGTCGGCGCGCAGCTCGGCGAGATGTACGAGGTGCACCGCGGGATGTCCCGCAAGGACGCCAAGGGCAAGGCCGTCGAGCTGATGGACCGGGTGAAGATCCCGGCGGCCAAGCAGCGCGTGGGGGACTACCCCCACCAGTTCTCCGGCGGCATGCGCCAGCGCATCATGATCGCGATGGCGCTGGCGCTGGAGCCCTCGCTGATCATCGCCGACGAGCCGACCACCGCCCTGGACGTCACCGTCCAGGCCCAGGTGATGGACCTGCTGGCCGAGCTCCAGCGCGAGCTCAACATGGGCCTCATCCTGATCACCCACGACCTGGGCGTGGTCGCCGACGTCGCCGACAAGATCGCCGTCATGTACGCGGGCCGGATCGTCGAAGCCGCCCCGGTCCACGAGATCTACCGGGCGCCGGCCCACCCCTATACGAGGGGCCTGTTGGACTCGATCCCGCGCCTGGACCAGAAGGGCCAGGAGCTGTACGCGATCAAGGGCCTGCCGCCGAACCTGCTGGCCATCCCGCCCGGTTGCGCCTTCAACCCGCGCTGCCCGATGGCGCAGGCCGTCTGCCGGGCCGAGGTCCCTCCGCTGGCGCGGGTCGCCGAGGACCGGACCAGCGCCTGCTTCTTCTGGAAGGAGTGCCTCCATGCCTGAGTCCCTTCTGGAAGTGAAGGACCTGGTCAAGCACTACCCGCTGACCCAGGGCGTCGTCTTCCGCCGGCAGGTCGGCGCGGTCAAGGCCGTCGACGGGGTCTCCTTCGGGCTGCGCGCGGGCGAGACGCTCGGCATCGTCGGCGAGTCCGGCTGCGGGAAGTCCACGGTGGCCAAGATGCTGGTCAACCTGGAGCGGCCGACCGCCGGCGCGATCTCGTACAAGGGCGAGGACATCACCAAGCTGTCGGGCAAGGCCCTCAAGGCGGTGCGCCGCAACATCCAGATGGTGTTCCAGGACCCGTACACCTCGCTGAACCCGCGCATGACGGTCGGCGACATCATCGGGGAGCCCTACGAGATCCACCCCGAGGTCGCTCCGAAGGGCGACCGGCGCCGCAAGGTCCAGGAGCTCCTGGACGTGGTCGGCCTGAACCCGGAGTACATCAACCGCTATCCCCACCAGTTCTCCGGCGGCCAGCGCCAGCGCATCGGCATCGCCCGCGGGCTCGCCCTGCGGCCCGAGATCATCGTCGCCGACGAGCCGGTCTCCGCGCTCGACGTGTCGGTCCAGGCGCAGGTGATCAACCTGCTGGAGCGCCTGCAGGACGAGTTCGACCTGTCCTACGTGTTCATCGCGCACGACCTGTCGATCGTCCGGCACATCTCCGACCGCGTCGGCGTCATGTACCTGGGCCGGATCGTGGAGATCGGCACCGACACCCAGATCTACGACCACCCGACCCACCCGTACACCCAGGCCCTGCTGTCCGCGGTCCCGGTCCCCGCCCCGGAGGCCCGCGCCCGCCGCGAGCGCATCATCCTCTCCGGCGACGTGCCGTCCCCGGCCAACCCGCCGTCGGGCTGCCGCTTTCGCACCCGCTGCTGGAAGGCGCGGGAGAAGTGCGCCGCCGAGGTGCCGCTGCTGGCGGTGCCCGAGGTCTTCCCGTCGGGCCCGGCGGCGCATCCGTCGGCCTGTCACTTCGCGGCCGAGAAGCACGTGGTCCCCACACCCCCGCCGGCCGGAGCGGGCGCGTAGCCGCGATCATTTCCAGCCACCCGCGACTGGCCGGTCGGGAGGAGGGGCGCCGAACGTCCAACGCCGTTTACACGCAGGCAACTTGACCGTTTCTGCGCCGAGATCCGGGGCGTGCAGGCTGAACGGCGTGCGGCCGTGCGGGTGCCGACAGCCGGCCGGAGGGGCGTACGGTCCCTCCGGCCGGCCTTCCGTGTGCCCCGGCCCGTGCGCGCCATGCGCCCCTCGTGCTGCCGGAATTCGATCGATGCGCTGGTACGGATAGTTATGATCCGTAGCGCACGGTGGGTATGACTCCCGCCGAGCACTGATACGCGAACCGATGTCCGCTCGACGTGGAGGTGAAACGCCGTGGCACTCTCGATCTCGGCCGTGGTGCTGCTGGCGATCGTCGTATTCCTGCTGGTCCGAAAGTCGGGCCTGAAGGCGGGACACGCGGTGGTCTGTGTGCTGCTCGGCTTCTACCTGGCGAGTTCCACCATCGCCCCGACCCTCAACCAACTCACTTCGAACGTGGCCAGCATGATCAGTGGCCTCAAGTTCTGAGCCCTGCCTCGTAGGCTAGGCCCATGAACGGTCTTCCCGCCCGTCGTCTGCTCCTCGTGCACGCGCACCCGGACGACGAGTCGATCAACAACGGCGTCACCATGGCCAAGTACGCGGCCCAGGGTGCCCACGTCACCCTGGTGACCTGCACCCTCGGCGAGGAGGGGGAGGTCATCCCGCCCGGCCTCGCCCACCTGGCGGCCGACCGCGACGACAGCCTCGGCACCCACCGGGTCGGCGAGCTCGCCGCCGCCATGGCGGAACTGGGCGTCACCGACCACCGGTTCCTCGGCGGGGCCGGCCGCTACCGGGACTCCGGGATGATGGGAGCCCCGCAGAACCGCCGCCCGGAGGCCTTCTGGTCGGCCGACGTGGACGAGGCCGCCGCGTTCCTCGTGGAGGTGATCCGCGAGGTGCGGCCGCAGGTGCTGGTCACCTACGACCCGCACGGCGGCTACGGGCACCCCGACCACATCCAGGCCCACCGCGTCGCCATGCGCGCCGCCGAACTGGCCGCCGAGACCGCCTACCGGCGGGACCTGGGCGAACCGCACGCGATCGGGAAGATCTACTGGAACCGCGTGCCCCGCTCGGTGGTCGAGGAGGGCTTCGCCAAGCTGCGGGCGGCCGTCGGTATCGAGGCGCCCTTCCCGGGGATGGCCTCGCCCGAGGACGTGCCCGGGGTCGTGCCCGACGAGACGATCACCGCCGAGATCGAGGCCCCCGAGGAGCTCGTGGCGGCGAAGGCGGCGGCCATGCGGGCCCACGCCACCCAGATCGCCGTGGACGGGCCCTTCTTCGCCCTCTCCAACGACCTGGCGCAGCCCCTGTTCGCCTGCGAGTACTACGAACTCGTCGCGGGCCGGCCGGGCGCACCGGCGGGCGAGCGCGAGCGCGACCTGTTCGCGGGGGTGGCGGCATGACCGGAACGCCGACCCCGGTGCGGATCGCCGGCTGCCTGGGCCTGCTGGTGCTGGGCGCCCTGACCGGCCTCGCCGGCTGGCTGGTGGTGGACCTGTGGTTCCCCGGCGGCCTGTTGCTCGCGCTGGCGGCCGCCTTCGGGCTCTTCCTCGGCGGCCGGATCGCGCTCGGCACCGGACTCGGGGTGGGCGGGGCCGCGGCCGGCTGGTTCCTGGCGTACGTGATGCTCGGTGTTCCGCGCCCCGAGGGGGACTTCCTGCTCAGTTCGTCCGGAATCAGCACGTACGTCTACCTTTTGGGCGGAACCGTCTTCGCTGTGATGTGCGCCACGATGCGCGTTCCGCCGGACGGGCCGGTTTCGGCCGCCCGGCCTGCCAAGTGACGTGGTGTCGGACTCTTTAGAGGTCGCCGCTCCATGGCGCGCGCCGGGTCTCGCGGGCGGCTTCAAGGGGGGTTGGCGGGCGCTATGAGGAACCCCTGATTCCTGCGGGTCAGTTGCGCGCGGGCGGCGGCCAGTATGGTGGACGGGCCGCCGAGCTGCCCGCGCACGGTATGACGGGCGGCGGAGCCAACCGGGAGAACCTGCCTTGAGTCGTGAAACCGACAGTTCGTCCTCCGGGCCCACAGGGCGCGGTGGAGCCGCCTACCCCTCGGGTACACCGCCGTATGGAACCGGCCAGTATCCGTCCACGGCTGTGCCTGGGCCTGGCGCGGCGACTGCCCCGGAGGAGAACCCTGTGACCTCGAAGCCGTCCACGCCCGACTCGGACGGGCCCAAGACCGAGACCACCCTGACGACCCGGATCCGGATCAACATCCCGGGTTCGCGGCCGATTCCGCCGGTGGTCGTCCGCAAGGCGATGGGGCCCGCCGCCGACGCCGACGCCGATGGCGCGCCGGCGGGGGCTCAGGCGCCCGAGCCTCCGGCGCCCGGCCGGGCGGCCGAGCCGCCGCTCCCGCAGCGGCCGCAGCCCGTGCCGACCCGGATCGAGGCCGAGCGGGAGCCCGCACGCGCCCCCCAGCAGGGCCCGGCCGCGCCGGCCGAGGAGTCCGCCAGCAACTGGTTCGCTCCGCGCAAGTCGCCCAACCCGGCGCCCGCGCCTGCTCCGGCGCCCGGCCCGGCGCCCGGCGTGCCGGGCGGCCCCCTCGCGGGCCGTGCGCCGGCCCCGGCCCCTGGTCCGCATCAGGCCCCGCACCCGGCTCCGGGACCGCACCCGGCTGCGGGACCGCGTCCCGCTCCGGCGCCTGCCCCCGGGCCCGGGCAGGGCGTCGCCCCGCCGCCCCCGGCCGGGCCGGGCGCCGGCTACCCGCCGCCCGTGCACACCCAGGCCGGGCCCGCACCCGACGCGGGCTTCGCGCCGCCGCGCACCCCGCCCCCGCCGGTCGGGGACTACGGCCCGCTCCCGGCCGGCCCCGGCGTGGACTCGACCCAGGGCTTCCCCGCGTACGGCGCCGGCCAGGGGAACACCGGCCCGGTCACCCAGGCGTTCCCCGCCTACGGCAGCCAGGGCGACGAGTTCCCCGCCGGCCCCACCGCGGGCCCCGGCTTCGGCAGCGGCCCCGTCGGCGGGCCCGCGGCCGAAGGGGCTCCGCGCTGGCCCGGTCCCGAGATGGACGCGACGCCGGCTCCGGCCCCGACCCCCGTCCCGGCCCCCGCGCCCGCCGCCCCGCGCCCGGCGCCGCAGCCGAAGTCCCAGGCGCCCGCCAAGGCCGCGAAGCCCGCCAAGAAGGGCCGCTCGAAGGCGGTCCTGCTCGGCGGCGGCCTCGTGGCCCTGCTCGGCGTGGCCTACGGAGCGGGGCTGCTGCTCAACCACTCCGACGTCCCCAAGGGCACCACCGTCCTCGGCGTCGACATCAGCGGCAGCCGCGACGAGGCCGTGAACAAGCTCCAGACGGCCTTCGGCACCCGGGCCGCCGCCCCGCTCCAGCTGAGCGTCGGCGGCAAGCAGGTCGAGCTGAAGCCCGAGAAGGCCGGCCTGACCCTGGACAGCCAGACCACCGTCCGCAACGCCGCCGGCAGCGACTACAACCCGATCACGGTCATCGGCTCCCTCCTCGGCAACGAGCGCAAGGCCGACGCCGTGATGCCCGTCGACGAGGAGAAGCTCCAGGTCGCGCTCCAGGAGCTCGCGGGCACCGCCGGCACGGCGACCGAGGGCACCATCAGGTTCGACACCGGCAAGGCGGTGGCCGTCCCCGGCACCCCCGGCTCCACCCTCGACGTGGACGCCTCCGTCGACCAGGTCACCAAGGCCTTCCGCGACATGGTCGCCACCGGCAACGCGCCCGTGGCCGAACTGCCCGTGACCACCAAGGCGCCGGTCATCGACGAGGCCGAACTGAACCGGGCCATGAAGGAGTTCGCCGAACCGGCGATGTCCGCGAACGCCACGGTCAAGATCGGGTCCAAGTCCATCGCCTTCGGCGCCAAGTCCCTGCCGAAGATCCTCAGCATGCAGCCGGTCGACGGGCACCTCGTCGAAAAGTTCGACCTGGAGGCCCTCAAGGAGACCTACGGGAACACCTTCGACGGCATCACGATCGCCCGCGGCACCGGCGCCAAGACGGCCGTCACCCCGCAGGACGTCGCCGGAGCCCTCGGCAAGGCCCTGCGCGGCAAGACCACGGCCGAACGAACCGTCGTGGTCGACACCAACGCCGGCTAGCCCCCGCCCCACCCGGGCGGGGCCCCGCGCCTCAATCGCCGGCGGGGCTGGTTGTGGGCACATGACGGCTTCAGCAGCCAGATCCACAAGGATCGCGGGGCGGGCTCGGGGTCGGCCCCAGCTGACTTTGCCCTGCGGGCAATGCAGCCGCACCTCGCGGGCTGCGGGGGCAAGATCCAGCCTCGCCGGCGTTTGAGGCGCGGGGTCCGGGGCGGCGCCCCAGGTCTTTGAGCCGCGCCGCCGGCTGAGGTGCGGGGCTGCCCCCCAGCCCTTGGGCCGCGCCCGTGACGGGGTGTGGGGCGGAGCCCCCGGCCCTTGGGCGCCTGCGACCGGGGTGCGGGGCGGGGCTCCGGGGGCCTGGGTCGCGCTCATAGCCCGGGGTGCGGGGCGGGTTCCGGCGGCCTGGGGCGTGCCCGTAGCCCGGGGTGCGGGGCAGAGCCAACGGTGGGGTTGGGCCGTAGGGCGGGGACGGCGGCTAGTTCAGCAGGGCGCGGGCCGCGGCCGCCTCGCCGCGGACGCGGGCCGCCGCGTCGGCATCCACCGCCGCCACGACCTCGGCATACGCGTCCAGCTCGACCGCCCCGTCCCGGAACGCCCCCCGTTCCACCAGCAGCCGCGCCCGCTCGTACCGCAGCGACGCGGGGTGCGACGGCAGCAGCAGCGACAGGTCCAGCGCCCACAGCGCCACGCCCGACTGCTCCGGCCGGGTCGAGGCCCACGCCCGGATGTTGTTCAGGATCCGCAGCACGATGTCCAGCGTGCGGGCCGGGGCCCGCGGCCCCTCCGCCAGTTCCGCCGGCCCCGCCCCCAGGGACGCCCCGCCCGCGAACGGGTCGACCACCACGCCCTCCTCCGGGTCCCCGAAGCCCACCACGAAGTGCCCCGGCAGCCCCAGCCCGTACACCGGCGCCCCCGCCCGCCGGGCGACCTCCAGCCAGACCACGGACAGCAGGATCGGCAGCCCCCGCCGACGCCGCAGCACCTCGTGCAGCAGCGAGGACGACAGCCGGTCGTAGTCCGCCGGGGTGCCGTGGAAACCGAGCCGCCCGCCCAGCAGCTCCGTCACCGCCGAAGCCCAGGCCCGCCCGCCCCGCAGCCCGTACGGCAGCATCCCGGCCAGCCGGTCCAGCTCGATCTGCGCCCAGTCCATGGCCCGCTCGTCCAGCTCCGGGTCCGCCTCGGCCGCCAGCAGCAGGCACAACAGCGCCAGGTCCGGCCGCTCCGAGCGCGCCTCCGCGGCGAACTGCTCGCGCCGGTCCGCCGCGGTCACCGCGCCGCCCGGTAGTGGTGGTACGTGTGGTGCGGGGCGAAGCCCATCCCGTCGTAGAGGGCCAGCGCCCCCGGGTTGTCCACCTCCACCTGGAGCCAGGCCGCCGAGGCGCCCTCCTCCAGCGCCCGCCGCGCCAGCGCCGCCATCACCGCGGTCGCCAGGCCCTCCCGCCGGTGCGCGGGATCGACCGTCACCGCGGCGAACCCGGCCCACCGACCGTCCACCACGCACCGCCCGATCGCCCGGCCCTCCGGCAGCGCCGCGAACCACACCGACGGGCCTTCGACCAGCAGCCGCCGGGCCACCTCGGGGTCGCCGACCCTGCCGTAGCGCCCGAGCCACGCCTCGTCCGGAGTACGGGTCAGCCGTACGGCCCCGGCGGCGGGCGCGTCCACGTCCCCGACCGGCGCGAGCGCCCCGATCCGCACCTGCGCCGACACCTCGGCCGCCCAGCCGCGCCGCTCCAGCTCGGCGATCAGCAGCTCCTGGGTGCCGACGGCCCCGGTCGCGGCCTGCACGTAGGCGGGGAGCCCTCGTTCCGCGTACCAGGAGGTCACCCGCGCGAGTGCATCGTCCAGCGGTATCCCGGGATCGCCGAGCGGCAGCACCGAGTTGGCCCGCCGGGTGAAGCCGGCGGCCGCCCGCAGCGTCCACTCGCCGAGCGGCTCGCTCTCCAACGGCTGCCAGGACCGTCCGGCGACCCTCGAAAGCTCCTCGAAAGAGGCCGCGGGACCCCTCCGGCGGGCCGGCGCGGGAGGCACGATCTTGCCCGCCACCAGCGAGGATTCCGCGATGCGGACGGACTTTCCGTTCTTTTGTGTGATCAGCAGCACACCCTCGTTCCAGGATGTGAGAACCCCTACCGCGTCCGCGTACGCGGGGGCTCCGCTCGACCCGTACTCCACCCGTCGTACAGAGACTCGTTTACCCACGTCAGCCGGGGTGATACGGACCTCCAACAGCCCACCGGCAGTGATTTCCACAGCTCTGTCCGCCCCTCCTGTTCGGATCGTGCCCGGGAACGGAGATACTAGGTGCGGGCATCGACGACGCCGCGCTCCCGCGCGATATGGAAAGCCCTACCGAGGAGGAACGAGAGCGTGACCTACGTCATCGCGGAGCCTTGTGTCGACGTCAAGGACAAGGCATGCATCGAAGAGTGCCCCGTCGACTGCATCTACGAGGGCCAGCGGTCCTTGTACATCCACCCGGACGAGTGCGTCGACTGTGGTGCGTGTGAGCCGGTCTGCCCGGTCGAGGCGATCTTCTACGAGGACGACACTCCGGAGGAGTGGAAGGACTACTACAAGGCGAACGTCGAGTTCTTCGACGAGCTCGGTTCGCCCGGTGGCGCCTCGAAGCTGGGCCTGATCGAGCGCGACCACCCCTTCATCGCGGCGCTTCCCGCCGACATCAACCCTTCTCACTGAGGGTTCCCGGCACAAGCGCCACTCGGTCCCGTACGGCCTGCCCGCCGCACGGGACCGAGGTGTTTCCCGACCTTCGAGTCCAGCACCGAGAGAGAGCAGAGAGCACCGTGGCCGCAGTATCCGACCGTCTTCCCGCCTTCCCCTGGGACAAGCTGGAGCCGTACAAGAAGACGGCGGCGGCCCACGCGGACGGCATCGTCGACCTGTCGGTCGGCACGCCCGTCGACCCGGTGCCCGAGCTGATCCAGCGCGCCCTGGTCGGCGCCGCGGACTCCCCGGGCTACCCGACGGTCTGGGGCACCCCCGCCCTGCGCGACGCGATCACCGGCTGGCTGCGCGGCCGCCTCGGGGCGAGCGCCGCCGAGCACCGCAACGTGCTGCCCGTGGTCGGCTCCAAGGAGCTGGTGGCCTGGCTGCCGACCCAGCTGGGCCTCGGCGCGGGCGACAAGGTGGCCTACCCCCGGCTCGCCTACCCGACGTACGAGGTCGGCGCGCGGCTGTGCGGCGCCGAGGCCGTGGTCTACGACGACCCGACCGCGCTCGACCCGGCCGGCGTGAAGCTGCTGTGGCTCAACTCCCCGTCCAACCCCACCGGGAAGGTCATCCCGAAGGAGGACCTGATCCGGATCGTGGCCTGGGCGCGCGAGCACGGCATCCTGGTCTTCAGCGACGAGTGCTACCTGGAGCTCGGCTGGGAGGCCGAGCCCGTCTCCGTGCTCCACGACGACGTGTGCGGCGGTTCGTACGAGGGCCTGGTCGCCGTCCACTCGCTCTCCAAGCGCTCCAACCTGGCCGGCTACCGGGCCGCCTTCATCGCCGGTGACGCGGACGTGCTCGGCGAGCTGCTGGAGATCCGCAAGCACGGCGGCATGATGACCCCCGCCCCGGTGCAGGCGGCCACGGTCGCGGCGCTCGGCGACGACGGCCACGTCGAGGAGCAGCGCGCCCGCTACGCGGCCCGCCGCACGGCGCTGCGGGCGGCGCTGGAGGCGCACGGCTTCCGGGTCGAGCACAGCGAGGCGAGCCTGTACCTGTGGGTGACCCGGGACGAGCCCTGCTGGGACACCGTGGGCCACCTCGCCGACCTGGGCATCCTGGTCGCGCCGGGCGATTTCTACGGGGAGGCGGGCGCGCGGTTCGTGCGCGTGGCCTTCACCGCCACCGACGAGCGCGTCGAGGCCGCGGTCAAGCGCCTGGGCTGATCCGCCGCCGGACAGCCCGAAGGGGCCGGGAGTTCGTGCTCCCGGCCCCTTCGGGGTTCCTGCCGTGGGTCAGGGTCAGCCCAGGGGCAGCTGGGGCAGGCCGCCCGTGAGGCCGCCCGGCAGGCCGCCGGGGAGACCGCCCGGCAGCTCGGCCGGCAGCTCGGCCGGCAGACCGCCCGGCAGCTCACCGGCCGCCGGCAGCTGCTGGGCGGTGGGCAGGCCGCCGAGCAGGCCGCCCGCGGCTTCGGTCACGCCGGCGGCGGGGGCGGCCGCCGGGAGGGCCTCGACGGCGGTGCTCGCCGTGTCCGTGGCCGCCGCCGTCGTCGCGGCCGCGGCGTCGGGGGCGTCCGCGGCGCTGGCCGCGCCGGCCGCACCGACCACGGGTGCTGCCCCGGCTGCGAGGAGCAGCGCGGCGCGGGCGATCCGACGGGTCAGGGGGAGGGACATGATGCTCCTAAGCGGTAGCGGCTGAGTACGCCGTGTACAACCGCTCGTGGGGCGGGTGGAGTTGCGGGGCCGACAGGTAAAAGATCGGTAACGCATCGTTTAATCGGCTTCCGCGACAAACGCATTGGATACGCGCCCACCAGGCCTTCTGTCGCTCTGCGGCCCCGCGTCCACCGCCCCGGCCGCCCCCGTACGAGTGACGGGCCGAACGCACGGCCGGGTCCCGCCGGAGCGCGATCCGGCGGGACGGCTCGGCGGGCCCGGCTCAGCGGGCGACGAAGATCCGGACCTCGTCGCCGAGGGTGCTGTGCGGATCGCCGTCCCCGGACTTGCCGGAACCGCCCTTGTCCTGCCACACGCCCCGGGCCTTCCCGCCGGTCCACCCGCCGCCCCGGTACGAGACCCGGGCGATGCCGAGCTCGTGGGACCGGGCCACCGCCCAGTGGGCCATCGCCCGGCCGCGGCGCTCCTCGGCCGCACCGCCGCCCTGCTTCAGCCGCAGCGTGATCTCGGGCTCGGCGACCCCGCCGGCGTCCGCCCGGCCCGCCTCGCCGCCGCCCGGGGCGCCCCCGCCGCCGGCCAGCGCCTCCTTGCCGAACGCCCGTACCAGCTCCGCCTTCACCTTCTCCGGATCACCCTTCAGCGGAGCCGGGCCGGAGCAGGACAGCACTCCGTTCGCGCCGAAGGCCGCCGTCAGGACCGTCGCGTCCGTCTCGTGCTTCGCGTACGCCTGCGGGTAGCCGCTGCGCTGCACCTTCTGCGCCGCCACCGTCAGCGGCAGCCGCGAGTACCCCGGCACGTCGACGAGGTGGTCGTAGAAGATGGCGGCCGAGTACACGGGGTCCGTGATCTGCTCCGGCGTGCCCCAACCCATCGAGGGCCGCTGCTGGAACAGGCCCAGCGAGTCCCGGTCGCCGTGGTCCAGATTGCGCAGGGCCGACTCCTGCATGGCGGTCGCCAACGCGATGGTCACCGCCCGGTCCGGCAGCCCCTTGGAGATGCCGACGGCGGCTATCGTCGCCGCGTTCGCCGCCTGCTCGGGCGTCATCTCGTACTTCTGCCCGCCGCCCGCGGCCGCGGTGGCCGTGCAGTACGGGGCGCCGGCGCCGCCGTTGGAGTACCGCTGGACGGCGAAATAGCCGATCACCGCGAACAGGACGAGCAGACCTACGGCCACACGGAGCGGCCTGCGGCGACGGGGGCGTGGATCACGGGTTTCGGACACGCGGCCCACCGTACTTGAGGCATATGACGTGTCCACCGGCCGGACGACGAGGTGGCCCCCCGGGTGGGGGCGTTAGGGTCGATTCATGCCCGAATCCGAGCTGGACCTCACCCTGGACGCCGCCGAGCTGACCGCCCGGCTCGTCGACATCCCCTCCGTGAGCGGCGACGAGAAGGTGCTCGCCGACCTCGTGGAACGCGCGCTGCGGGACCTGCCGCACCTCACCGTGGACCGCCTCGGCAACAACGTCGTCGCCCGCACGCACCTGGGCCGAGGCGAGCGCGTCGTGCTCGCCGGCCACCTCGACACCGTGCCGATCGCCGACAACGTCCCCTCCCGTCTCGACGAGAACGACGTCCTGTGGGGCTGCGGCACGACCGACATGAAGTCCGGTGTCGCCGTGCAGCTGCGCATCGCGGCGACCGTTCCCGAGCCGAACCGGGACCTCACCTTCGTCTTCTACGACCAGGAGGAGGTCGCCGCCGACCTCAACGGCCTGGGCAAGGTCGCCGAGGCCCACCCCGACTGGCTGACCGGCGACTTCGCGGTGCTGCTGGAGCCCTCGAACGCCGAGGTCGAGGGCGGCTGCCAGGGCACTCTGCGGGTGCTGCTGCGCACCGCGGGCGAGCGCGCCCACTCCGCGCGCAGCTGGATGGGCTCCAACGCGATCCACTCGGCGGCGCCGATCCTGGCCCGGCTGGCCGCGTACGAGCCGCGCCGGCCGCTGATCGACGGCCTGGAGTACCACGAGGGCCTCAACGCGGTCCGCATCGAGGGCGGCGTCGCCAACAACGTCATCCCCGACGGCTGCACGGTGACGGTCAACTTCCGCTACGCCCCCGACCGCAGCGAGGCCGAGGCGATCGCCCACGTGCGGGAGGTCTTCGCCGACTGCGACATCGCCGAGTTCGTGGTCGACGACTCCTCGGGCGGCGCCCTGCCCGGCCTCGCGCACCCGGCGGCGGCGGCCTTCATGGAGGCGGTCGGCGGCCGCGCCATGCCGAAGTTCGGCTGGACGGACGTCTCCCGCTTCAGCGCCCTCGGCGTACCGGCGGTCAACTACGGCCCGGGCGACGCGCTGCTGGCCCACAAGGTCGACGAACGCGTCGACACGAAGGCGATCCTCCACTGCGAGGAACGACTCCGCGCCTGGCTGACCTCCTGAATTCCGCTTGCTGTCACCTTTGTGCGCCTAACCTGATCCAACGATCAGCAGGAGGGAGCACATCATGGGCAACCCCGAAGGGTCCGCTCGTCGTCGGCCCGAGGAGCAGCAGCTCGGGCCGGTGCTGAGGAGGCGGAGCCAGATCAAGGCGGGCAGTACGACGGACCAGCGGCTGCTGGACTCTGCCGGGCCTTCCGAGTGGGTGCACACCGATCCCTGGCGGGTCCTGCGCATCCAGTCGGAGTTCATCGAGGGCTTCGGCACGCTGGCCGAGCTGCCGCCCGCGATCAGCGTGTTCGGATCGGCCCGCACCCCGGCGGGGACGCCGGAGTACGAGGCGGGCGAGCGGATCGGGCGCGCGCTGGTGGACGCCGGGTTCGCGGTGATCACCGGTGGCGGTCCGGGCGCGATGGAGGCGGCCAACAAGGGCGCCCGCGAGGGGGGCGGTGTCTCGGTCGGCCTCGGCATCGAGCTGCCCTTCGAGCAGGGGCTCAACCAGCACGTCGACCTCGGGCTGAACTTCCGGTACTTCTTCGTCCGCAAGACGATGTTCGTGAAGTACAGCCAGGGCTTCGTGGTGCTGCCGGGCGGCCTCGGCACGCTGGACGAGCTGTTCGAGGCGCTGACCCTGGTCCAGACCCAGAAGATCACCCGCTTCCCGATCGTGCTGTTCGGCACGGAGTACTGGAGCGGCCTGGTCGACTGGCTGCGGGGCACGGTGATCGCCCAGGGCAAGGCCTCGGAGAAGGACCTGTACCTCTTCCACGTCACGGACGACGTGGACGAGGCGATCGCGCTGGTGACGAAGGAAGTCGGGAAGTAGGACCCGCACGCCGTGGGGCCGGGCCCGGGCCCGGCCCCACGGCGGCTCAGGCCGGGCCGGACGGCGGCGGCTCAGGCCGGGCCGGACGGCGGCGGCTCAGGCCAGGCCGCGGCGGGCCACTGCCGGGGGGCGGTGGCCCTGGATGGAGCGGACCATGTCCAGGATCTGCCTGGTCTCCGCGACCTCGTGGACGCGGTAGACCTGCGCGCCCAGCCAGGCCGAGACGGCCGTGGTGGCCAGGGTGCCCAGCAGGCGTTCCTTGACGGGCTTGTCCAGGGTCTCGCCGACGAAGTCCTTGTTGGACAGGGAGACCAGGACCGGCCAGCCCGTCGCCGTCATCTCGTCCAGCCGGCGCGTGGCCTCCAGCGAGTGGCGGGTGTTCTTGCCGAAGTCGTGGCCCGGGTCGATCATGATCGCGTCGCCGCGGACGCCGAGGGCCCGCGCCCGTTCGGCCAGGCCGACCGTGACCCGCAGGATGTCGTCCATGACGTCCTCGTACGAGGTCCGGTGCGGCCGGGTGCGCGGCTCGACCCCGCCCGCGTGCGTGCAGACCAGCCCGGCGCCGTAGCGCGCCGCGACCTCGGCGAGCTTGGGGTCCACCCCGCCCCAGGCGTCGTTCAGCAGATCGGCCCCGGCCTCGCACACGGCCTCGCCGACCTCGTGCCGCCAGGTGTCCACGCTGATCACCACGTCCGGGTGCCGGCGCCGGACCTCGGCCACGAAGCCCACCGTGCGCCGCGCCTCCTCGGCCGCGTCCACGTGCTCGCCGGGACCGGCCTTGACCCCGCCGATGTCGATGATCGCGGCGCCCTCGGCGACCGCCTGCTCGACCCGGTCGAGCGCCGGCTCATCTCGGAACGTCGCGCCCTGGTCGTAGAAGGAGTCCGGAGTCCGGTTCACGATGGCCATGATCACCGGCTCGTGGGTGTCGAACTCGCGCCTGCCCAGTCGCAGCATCCTGCTCTTTCCTCCTTCGGCGGCCCATGCGCCTCGCCTGCGACCTTAACCTGGTGGCCGGAGTCTCTCAGGGGAGTTGATCGTGTTCTTCTTCTTGATGATCGCGCTGGTCGTGGTCGTGGCAGCGGTCACCCTTGCGGTGATCGGCGGCGGCTCGGAGGCCGTCCTGCCGGAAGCGGAGCCGGACCGGGTGGCCGACGGGCTGCCGGAGACCCGGCCCGTCGTACGGGCGGACATCGACGCCCTGCGGCTGCCGGTCGCGCCGCGCGGCTACCGGATGGCCGAGGTGGACGACGTACTGGAGCGGCTGGCGGCGGAGCTGGCCGAGCGGGACGCGCGCATCGCGCAGCTGACGGCGGCTGCGTACACGGGCGCCCCGGCCGCTGCGGCCGCCGCCCCGGGCGCCCCGGCCCCGGCCCCGGAGGACCGGGTCGACCTCACCAAGGACGAGCGGTGAGCGGTGCCGGACTGCTGGCCGGGCCGGACGGCCGCCTGCGCTGCCCCTGGGGCCTGTCCACCGAGGACTACGTCGCCTACCACGACACCGAATGGGGCAGGCCGGTCCACGGGGACGACGCCCTGTACGAGCGGCTGTGCCTGGAGGCCTTCCAGTCGGGGCTGTCCTGGATCACCATCCTGCGCAGGCGCGAGGGCTTCCGCAGGGCCTTCGCGAAGTTCGAGATCGCGGCGGTCGCGGAGTTCGGTCCGGCCGACGCCGAGCGGCTGCTGGCGGACGAGGGGATCATCCGCAACCGGGCCAAGATCGAGGCCACCCTCGCCAACGCGAAGGTGCTGGCGGGGTGGCGGCCCGGGGAGCTGGACGGGCTGATCTGGTCCCACGCCCCGAAGCGGCCGGGCCGGGCCCCGCGGAGCACCGCCGACGTGCCGGCGGTCACCCCGGAGTCCACGGCCCTGGCCAAGGCCCTGAAGAAGGCGGGCATCCGCTTCGTCGGACCCACCACGGCCTACGCCCTGATGCAGGCGTGCGGCCTGGTCAACGACCACCTCGCGGGCTGCGTCTCCCGCGAGGCGTAGGCGTAGGCGTAGGCGTAGGCGTAGGCGTGGGCGTCGCTCGCGCGAGGTCAGCGGCCGAGGTACCGGGGCGGCTGCTTCGCGAGGAAGGCCTGGACGGCGATGGAGTGGTCCTCGGAGGCTCCGGCGCGGGTCTGCAGGACGTCCTCGTGCTCGAGGGCCTCGGCGAGCGAGTGGGAGGCCCCGTACGCCAGGGACTCCTTCAGGGCCGCGTAGGCGACCGTCGGGCCGGACGCCAGGGCGCGGGCCACGGCCTCGGCCTCGGCGTGCAGGGAGTCCGCCGGGACCAGGCGGTTGGCGATGCCGAGCTCGTACGCCTCCTGGGCCTTGACCGAGCGCGGGAAGAGCAGCAGGTCGCAGGCGCGGGAGGCGCCGATCAGGCGGGGCAGGGTCCACGAGACCCCGGAGTCGGCGGTCAGCGCCACCCCGGCGAACGAGGTGTTGAAGGACGCGGTGTCGGCGACGACCCGGAAGTCCGCCGCGAGCGCGAACCCGAAGCCCGCCCCGGCCGCCACGCCGTTCACCCCGGCCACCACCGGCTTCGGCATCTGGGTCAGCGCGCGGACGATCGGGTTGTAGTGCTCGGCGACCGTGCTCATCGTGAGGGAGGAGCCGTCCTCGCGGTCCGCCGCCAGGTTCCCGATGTGCTCCTTGAGGTCCTGGCCCACGCAGAAGGCACGGGTGCCGGCCGCGGTCAGCAGCACGGCCCGTACCGCGGGGTCCGCGGCCGCCGCGAGGGCCGCGTCGCGCAGCGCGACCTTGGCCTCCGTGTTCATGGCGTTCATCGCGTCCGGGCGGTTGATCGTGATGGTCGCGAGTCCGTCGGTCACTTCGTAGAGCACGCTGTCGGCCATGCGGGGGGTCCCCCTTCGTCGCGGGATGGCTACCGGCCGGTACCGGCCGGTGCAAGGGCCAGCATGGCGGACCGGACGGCAGGCGCACATGTGATGTGCGTCAAAGAAAGACGAGGCCGTTCACCGGGGGCGGGGGCGAAGTATCGCAGGCGGGTCCCCGAAATGAGTGGTTTTGGTCGAGCGCGTTGCGCAAGCGTTCCCGGCCGATGTTGGTCATCGGGTCCTGACATGCGGGATAATGGCTGGGAAGCAATGTGTTCGATGCCGGGTATTAGGCGCCTGAATGGGGCCGTCGGCGGACGATGAGCTGGTTTCAGGAAGGGGAACGAGCATGGCGGCCATGAAGCCGCGGACGGGCGACGGCCCGCTCGAGGTCACCAAGGAGGGGCGGGGCATCGTCATGCGCGTACCGCTCGAGGGCGGCGGTCGGCTCGTCGTCGAGCTGACCCCGGACGAGGCGGACGCCCTGGGTGACGCCCTGAAGAAGGTCGTCGGCTGACCTTTCGGCACCATCTGCATTCTGCGTTCTCTGCGCTGCCCCGACCGCGACCGGCGGTCGGGGCAGCGTTGTCTCCGGCGCCCTCGCGCTGACCGGTCGAACGGAAAGCAGGGCCTAGCGCCGTACGGCGCACAGCAGTCCGTCGCCCACCGGGAGCAGCGCGGCCTCCAGGGCGGGGCTCTCGCGGACGCTGCGCAGCAGTTCGCGGACGCGGAGCACCTCCACCGGCTGGGCCGAGGAGTCGACCGTGCGGCCGTCGGAGAAGACTCCCTCGAAGCACACCAGTCCGCCGGGGCGCAGCAGGCGCAACGATTCAGCGAGGTAGTCGAGGGACTCGGCCGGGTCGCCGTCGCAGAAGACGAGGTCGTACCCGCCGTCGGCGAGGCGGGGCAGTACGTCCAGGGCCCGGCCGGGGATGAAGCGCGCGCGGTTGCCCGCGAAGCCGGCGGCGCGGAAGGCCTGGCGGGCGAAGGCCTGCCGGTCGGCTTCTGGATCCACCGTGGTCAGCACGCCGTCCGGGCGCATCCCGTGGAGCAGGTGGATGCCGGAGACGCCGGTTCCGGTGCCGATCTCGGCGACCGCCTTGGCGTCCGCGGTGGCGGCGAGCAGGCGCAGCGCGGCCCCGGTCCCGGGGGAGACCGAGCGCAGGCCCGCTTCCCTGGACCGGTCGCGGGCCCATCGCAGAGCGTCGTCCTCGGCGACAAACGCGTCGGCGAACGCCCAGCTCGTCTGCCGGTTGCCGGTAATGACCCTCTCCTGTCCCCATAGTTGGCGCAACGGTGACTGTATCCGCTGACGTCGGGAACCCGCAGATGGGACCGGGCGTTGAGTGGGGTGTGGGCGGATCAGAAGGGACGGGGCCGGGCAGATCGCCAGTCCGGGCCGCTCCGGAGCCCGCGAGCCGTGCAAAGTTAACGTAAAAACGCTTATCCGGAGCTGACGGAGGGGGTGGCTATGGTAGGGACTCCGCTGGACACCACCAGAGCCGACAGGGGAGGTGCGGCTGCGCCTGTGGATCGTGGAGGCGTGCTGAGACGCCTCTTCTGGTCGGTGGGCGAGCCGAAATCCGTGACCGACACCGCTGACCGTTTCCACACCGCGGCCACCGCAACCACCGCGACCTTCGCCGCCGATGCGGGCTCCCAGGCGTGGACCCCTCCTTCGTGGGAGGAGATCGTCAGCACGCACAGCGCGCGGGTCTACCGCCTTGCCTACCGTCTGACGGGCAACCAGCACGACGCCGAGGACCTGACCCAAGAGGTCTTCGTCCGCGTCTTCCGCTCGCTGTCGACGTACACGCCGGGCACCTTCGAGGGCTGGCTGCACCGCATCACCACCAACCTCTTCCTGGACATGGTCCGCCGCAAGCAGCGCATCCGCTTCGACGCGCTCGCCGACGACGCCGCCGAGCGGCTGCCCAGCCGCGAGCCGTCCCCCCAGCAGGTCCTGCACGACACCCACTTCGACGCCGACGTCCAGCAGGCGCTGGACACCCTGGCGCCCGAGTTCCGCGCGGCCGTGGTGCTGTGCGACATCGAAGGCCTGTCGTACGAGGAGATCGCCGCCACGCTCGGCGTGAAGCTCGGCACCGTCCGCAGCCGTATCCACCGGGGGCGCTCGCACCTGCGCAAGGCGCTCAAGCACCGGTCCCCGGCGGCCCGCGCCGAGCAGCGCGCGCTGGCCGGGGTGGCCGTAGGCGCCCCGGGTACCGGGGGAGAGGGCGGAGCCGAGTGAGCGGAGTCAGTCCGTCCCCCGCCGAACAGCACCTGGGCGACCGGCTCGCCGCCCTGGTGGACGGCGAGCTGAACCACGACGCGCGCGAGCGGGTCCTGGCCCACCTGGCCACCTGCGCCAAGTGCAAGGCCGAGGCCGATGCCCAGCGCCGCCTGAAGACCATGTTCGTGGAGAGCGCCCCGCCGCCGCTGTCCGCCGGGCTGCTGGCGCGCCTGCAGGGGCTGCCGGGCGGCGGCTTCGACGGCCCGCCGGGCCCAGGGGGCCCGCCCTCCGGCGATCCGCTCGCCACCTTCGCCTACGCGCTGCCCCCGGCCTCCCAGCCGCGGCAGGAGGGCTTCCGCGTCCACGAGGTGGGCCGGCCGCGCCGCCGGTTCGCGTTCGCCGCCGCCGGAGCGGTCTCCCTCGCCGCGCTCGCACTGGGCGGCGCGATGCCGCTGGAGAGGGTGGACCCGACCGTGCGGGGGGAGTCCCCCGCCTCCCGGCCCGGTCCCGCCGCGTCGGTCAACGACGCGACGGTGGCCGACGCCTTCGTCCGCGACCGGATGCCCACCCCGGCCGCCGTGCCGACGCTCCTGTCGACCGCCGCGACCCCGCTCCCGCCGCTCCACCCCTCCCCGCCGAGCTCGGCCCGCCCCGTCTCCCTGCTGCGCTGACCCGGCACCTGGTTGAATCTGCGGCACATGCGCACAAGTACGCGGGGAGCGCCGATGGCCGACAGCCGGCAGACCGACCCGGCTCCACAGTGGTGGAGCCGGCCCGAGGGCACGACGGCGGACGCCGGACGCGAAGGGGTTCCGGCCCCCAGGCCCGAAGGCGGCGGTGACGCGCAGGCCCCGGAGGCGCCCCGCGAGGTGCGCTACGACCCCTGGGGCGAACAGCCGCTGCAGGTCGTGGACCGGGGCCGGCAGGGCCGCGGCTTCCGGCTGTGGCAGGTGGCGGCCCTCGCCGCCGGCACGGCCCTGCTCGCCGGAGGCACCGGCGGATACCTCGGCGTCCTCGCGGAGCGCCAGAGCAGCACCCGCCTCGAGCTGCCCCAGGCCGGCGTGGCCGACACGGGCCGCGCCCCGGACAGCGTCGCCGGCATCGCCGCCACCGCCCTCCCCGGCGTGGTCACCCTGCACGTGCGGGGCACCTCCGGCAGCGGCACCGGTACCGGCTTCGTCCTCGACCAGCAGGGCCACATCCTGACCAACAACCACGTGGTCGCGGGCGCCAAGGAGATGGCGGTCACCTTCAGCACCGGCGAGAGCGTCACCGCCGAGCTGGTGGGCCGCGACTCCGGCTACGACCTGGCCGTGGTCAAGGTCAGCGGGGTACGGGGCCTGCGGCCGCTGAGCCTGGGGAACTCCGAGAACGTACGGGTCGGCGACCCGGTCGTGGCCATCGGCGCGCCGTTCGACCTGTCCAACACCGTCACCGCCGGCATCATCAGCGCCACCGGCCGGCCCGTCACCGCCGGCGGGGACAAGGGCGACGGCAGCGACATCAGCTACGTCGACGCCCTCCAGACCGACGCCCCGATCAACCCGGGCAACTCCGGCGGCCCCCTCCTGGACGCCAAGGCCCACGTCGTCGGCATCAACAGCGCGATCCGCGGCGCCGACAAGGACGACCCCGCCCGCCAGGGCGGCTCCATCGGACTCGGATTCGCCATCCCGATCAACCAGGGCAAGCGCGTCGCCGAGGAGCTCATCCGCACCGGCCGCGCCACGCACCCCGTCATCGGCGTCACCCTCGACATGGAGTACGCGGGCGACGGGGCCCGGGTCGGGGACAAGGGCGAGGACGGCAAGCCGGCCGTGGTCGCCGACGGGCCGGCCGCCCGCGCCGGGATCAAGGCCGGCGACGTGATCACCAAGGTGGACGGCCAGCGCGTACGCGGCGGCGACGAGCTGATCATCAAGATCAGGGCGCACCGGCCCGGCGATCCGCTGACCCTCACCGTGCTCCGTGACGGCCGCGAGCGCACGCTGGAACTGGTCCTCGGTTCCGCGAACGGCTCATGAGCGGCAGATGACGTACGGGAGAAACCGGTATTGAGCCGGTATGCAGGTATGGGCCCGGCGAGAACGCCGGGTACCGTGTGTCGGGGCCCGCAGTGAGAGAGAGCCGAGGAGCGGCAAGGTGTTCAACGACATAGGCGCACTCGAACTCGTCACGATCGTGGTGCTCGCCATCCTCGTCTTCGGCCCCGACAAGCTGCCCAAGGTCATCCAGGACGTCACCGGCGTCATCCGGAAGATCCGCGCGTTCTCCGACAGCGCCAAGCAGGACATCCGGTCCGAACTCGGCCCGGAGTTCAAGGACTTCGAGTTCGAGGACCTGAACCCGAAGACCTTCATCCGCAAGCAGCTGAGCGAGAACGAGGACCTCAAGGAGATCCGCACCAGCTTCGACCTCCGCAAGGAGCTGAACGACGTCACCGACGCCGTGAACAGCAAGGAGACGGATTCCGCGGCGGCCGCCGGCGGTCCGTCCGCCACGCCCGCCGCCGCCGGTCCCGATCTGCTGAAGAAGCCCGCCGCACCGGCCGCCGACCAGCGCGCACGCTTCGACGCCGACGCCACCTGAGCTCAGCCTGCCCGGCGAACCGGGGTCGGATGGCTATCCTCCATCTGTTGTCCGGACCCAGGACGCCCGAGGGGGGCTGGCCGTTCCGGGCCCTACGGAACGAGAGGCCGGTCAGATGGAGACGACGAGCAGCAGCAGGGTACGGACGCAGACCGCGACCGGACCCGCTCAGGAACCGCAGACCACCGCGCAGCCGCCGGAGGCCGCCGCACCCGTGCCGGCGGCCCGCCGGACCGCCGAGGGCTTTCTGGCGGCCGACTTCCCCTGGTACGGGCTGGACGAGGCCTTCACCGGCCCCCGCTGGCTCATGCAGGTGGGCACGGCCGCCGACGGCACCGTCGAGCACGGGTCCACCGGACACGGCGACGAGCCCTCAGCGCGCGGAGAGATCGCCACCGGCGAGAAGGAGCGCTTCGCGGTGGTCGTCACCGTCGCGAGCAACCCGGTGCGCCGCAGCGGCGACGGCACCGGCACCCTGGAGGCCACCTCGGTGTCCTCCGCGGCCTGGCTGGCCGGGTCCGGGCTGCTGGCCTACAGCTGGCCCGGGCAGATGGACCACTCCCTGCGCAGCGACTGGCTCGACCAGCAGACCGAGGCCGCCTGGGAGCTCGCGGACGACCTCGGCGGCGAGGACTGGTCGACGCTCTCGCTGCCGGTGGACGGGGAGCCGACGCAGTTCCACTACCGCGAGTCCGAGTTCGGGTGGGTGCTGGCCGGGTCCACCGGCAGCGGGGTCCACCTGGGCGCCTACGGGCGCGGGATGAGCGCGTACGGGCTCGGCTTCTCGGCGATCGCGGACCTCGGCACGTACGAGTAGCCGGCCTGGGCGGCTACGCGGAAGGGCACCGCCGGCCGGCGGTGCCCTTCGCGCCGTGCGGCCCGGTGCGGCCCGCCGGCCGGTCCGTGGACCTCTGCCCCGGCGGGGGGCGCGGGCCGCTCGGACCGTCTAGAACTTGTTCCTGGGGGTGATGCCCAGCGACATGCCCGACAGGCCGCGGGCCCGGCCGCCCAGCTTGCCCGCGATGGCGCGCAGGGCCGCGCCGGCCGGGGAGTCCGGGTCGGACAGCACGACCGGCTTGCCCTCGTCGCCGCCCTCGCGGAGGCGGACGTCGATCGGGATGGAGCCGAGCACCGGCACGGTCGCGCCGACCGTCTTGGTGAGGCCGTCGGCGACCTTCTGGCCGCCGCCCGAGCCGAAGACGTCCACCATCTCGTCGCAGTGCGGGCACGGCAGGCCCGACATGTTCTCGACGACGCCGACGATCTTCTGGTGGGTCTGCACGGCGATCGAGCCGGCCCGCTCCGCCACCTCGGCGGCGGCCTGCTGCGGGGTGGTGACGACCAGGATCTCCGCGTTCGGCACCAGCTGGGCCACCGAGATCGCGATGTCACCGGTGCCCGGCGGCAGGTCGAGCAGCAGCACGTCCAGGTCGCCCCAGAACACGTCCGCGAGGAACTGCTGGAGCGCCCGGTGCAGCATCGGGCCGCGCCACACCACCGGCGCGTTGCCCGGGGTGAACATGCCGATGGAGATCACCTTCACGCCGTTCGCCGACGGCGGCATGATCATGTTCTCGACCTGGGTGGGGCGGCCCTCCACGCCGAGCATCCGCGGCACGCTGTGGCCGTAGATGTCCGCGTCGACCACGCCGACCTTCAGGCCGTCCGCGGCCATCGCCGCGGCCAGGTTGACGGTGACCGAGGACTTGCCGACGCCGCCCTTGCCGGACGCGACCGCGTACACACGGGTCAGCGAGCCCGGCTTGGCGAAGGGCACCTCGCGCTCGGCGGTGCCGCCGCGCAGCGTGGTCGCCAGTTCCTTGCGCTGCTCGTCGCTCATCACGTCCAGGGAGACGGCGACCGAGGTGACGCCCGCGACCCGCTCGACGGCCTCGGTGACGTTCTTGGTGATGGTCTCGCGCATGGGACAGCCCGACACGGTCAGGTAGACCGTGACGGCGACCGCGCCGCCGTCGCCGATCTCCACCGATTTCACCATGCCGAGTTCGGTGATCGGCCGGTGGATCTCGGGGTCGTTCACCGTCGCCAGCGCGTCCAGGATCGCGTCCTGCTCAGGCACGGCGGCGGAGCTTGTGTCGGTAGCCATGCCCCGATGGTACGGCTCGGTAGCACGGCTCAGGTAAGCCCGTCAGCGGTCGCCTTCGTCACGTTCCGGCGGGAACAGCCGCCGTTCGTCCATCTCCTTGATCAGGTCCTGGAACTCCGACCTGATCCAGTCCCGCGTCGCCACCTCGCCCAGGCCCATCCGCAGCGCCGCGATCTCCCGCGTCAGGTACTCCGTGTCGGCGATGGACCGCTCGTTCTGCTTGCGGTCCTGCTCCAGGTTGACCCGGTCGCGGTCGTCCTGCCGATTCTGCGCGAGCAGGATCAGCGGGGCGGCGTACGAGGCCTGGAGCGACAGCATCAGCGTCAGGAAGATGAACGGGTACTCGTCCCAGCGCAGCTCCGGCGGCGCGAAGATGTTCCACAGCACCCAGACGATGATGACGACCGTCATCCAGACGATGAACCGGCCCGTCCCCAGGAACCGCGCCACCCGCTCCGACAGCCGCCCGAAGGCCTCCGGGTCGTACTCGGGCAGCAGGCGCCGGCGCGCCGGGCGCGGCAGGTCCAGCCGGACCCGCGAACGCGTCAGCGCGCTCGACCCCGTCGAGGGGCCGAACTGGCCCGCCTTCGCCCGCTCGCCGCGCTCGAAGGAGGACCGCTCCACCCGCTCGGCGGCCTCCGCCAGCCCGTGCTCGCGCGCCGACTGCTTCGTCTGCTCGCGGCGCTCCCGGATCTGCTCGCGCCGCCGTTCGCGCGACTGGTCGCCGCGCCCCCGCTCACTGGCCACTGACGGCCTCCTCCGAGTGGAAGTCCGTCTCGCGCCAGTCATCCGGCAGCAGGTGGTCCAGTACGTCGTCCACCGTCACCGCGCCCAGCAGCGAACCGCTCTCGTCGACGACCGGCACGGCCACCATGTTGTACGCGGCCAGGTAGCTGGTCACCACCGGCAGCGAGGCGTCCGGCCGCAGCGGCGGCAGGTCGGTGTCCACGATGGAGCTGACCAGGGTGAACGGGGGGTCCCGCAGCAGCCGCTGGAAGTGCACCGTGCCCAGGTACTTGCCCGTAGGCGTCTCGTCCGGCGGCCGGCACACGTACACCTGGGCCGCCAGCGCCGGCGACAGGTCGGCCTGCCGGACCCGGGCCAGCGCGTCCGCGACCGTCGCGTCGGGCCGCAGCACGATCGGCTCGGTGGTCATCAGGCCGCCCGCCGTCCGCTCCTCGTAGGACATCAGGCGCCGCACGTCCGCCGCGTCGTCCGGCCGCATCAGCGTCAGCAGCCGCTCCTTGTCGTCCTCGGGCAGCTCGGAGAGCAGGTCGGCCGCGTCGTCCGGGTCCATCGCCTCCAGCACGTCGGCGGCCCGTTCCTCCTTCAGCTTGCCGAGGATCTCCACCTGCTCGTCCTCGGGCAGCTCCTCCATGACGTCCGCGAGCCGGTCGTCGTCGAGGGCGCTCGCCACCTCGGCGCGCCGCTTGGGCGACAGGTGGTGCAGGACGTTCGCCACGTCGGCCGGGCGCATCTGCTCGAAGGTCGCGACCAGGTTCTCGGCGCCCTGGCCCTCCTCCTCCAGCGAGAAGCCCGTCACCGCGGACCACTCCACCGTCAGGGTCTCGCCGCGCCGGCGCAGCGCACCGCCCTTGCCCTTGCGTACGAAGATCTTGTCGATCTCCCAGTCCCGGCGGGCCGGCAGCTGCTGGATGGCCACGTCCAGGACGGTGGCCTCCTCGCCGGTCGCGGTCAGCCGCACCCGCCGGTCCAGCAGTTCGCCGAGGACCAGCCGCTCGGTGGGCCGCTGCTCGAAACGCCGCATGTTGACCACGCCGGTGGTGATGACCTGCCCGGACTCCACGCCCGTCACGCGGGTCATCGGCAGGAAGATCCGGCGCCGGCTGACCACCTCGACCACCAGGCCCAGCAGCCGCGGCGGGCGGCCGCCGACGCGCAGCATCGCGACGAGGTCGCGGACGCGGCCGACCTGGTCGCCGTTGGGGTCGAAGACGGGCACACCCGACAGATGCGAGACGAAGATCCGCGGGGCGCCTGCAACCATCCGAGCGCCTCCTAGTACGTGAATCGACAGTCCTGCCGCCCCTCAGGCTAGCCCGTGCCCCGAGCAACCGTCCTGGTGGGGCGGTCCGCACGGGGACCTCCGGGGGGCTGGTGGCGGACGGTCCCCGGACGGGTACGCTGCCTGCTGCTCCCCCAGCCCCCGCTGGGTGGGGTGCCCCCGGCCGGAGGCTGGGGGAGTACCCCCGGCCCAGGACCGACGAGAGGCACGCGTACGTGACCGCCTACTTCCCTGCCGCGCGGCTGCGCCGGGCCGCCCTCATCGGTGCGTTGTGCGCGGGCCTCGCCGTCACCGGTACGGGCTGCGGGGAGGACCCCGACGAGGGCACGAACGGGGTCGGCAAGCTCTCCGCCGACAAGATCGAGGCGAAGGCGAAGGCGGCGGCCACCGAGGCCGAGTCGGTGCACCTGTCGGGCACGGTGGTGAGCGGCGGCAAGTCCTTCACCCTGGACATGCGGCTGAAGTCCGACGGCGGCTCGGGCGAGGTGAAGTCCCAGGACGACACCTTCCAGCTGCTGCGGGTGGGCGAGCAGCTGTACCTGAAGGCGAGCGCGGCGTTCTGGGGCCAGTCCGACTCGGCCGGGAAGCTCGGCGACAAGTACGTGAGGGTGCCCGAGGGCGACCCCTCCTACAAGCAGTTCCGCGGCTTCACCGACATGGACGTCCTGCTGGACGGGCTGCTCGGCCTCGAGGGCAAGCTCGCCAAGGGCTCCTACACGAAGGTCGGGCCCACCCGCGCGGTCCAGGTCACGGCGGACGCGGGCAAGGGCGGCAAGCTCTCGGTCTCCCTGGAGGGGACCCCGTACCCGCTGCTCATGGAGCGCGCGGGCGGCGCCGGCCGGGTGGAGCTCGCGGAGTGGGGCGAGGCCTTCCCGCTCGACCCGCCGGCCCAGGACCAGACCGTGGACTACGGGTCCCAGCTGCCGACGACGAAGGACGGCGGGACCAAGGGCTCCGGCCAGGGCGCGAACCCCGCCAAGCCCTAGCGACGGCCTAGCGGGAGGCGGACTTCTTCCGCTTCAGCAGCAGCTTCGGCAGGTGTGCCGGGATCGGCCTGCGGGTGATCGCGGGCGAGGGCGGCGGGGCCGCGGCCAGCGAGCCGGCCGGCAGCTCCGTGCGGACCGACTCCGGCTCCAGCCGCAGCAGCCGGCACTCCCGCGCCCACCGCTCCGTCATCTCCTCGGAATCGGGCGCGTTCAGCCGCTTGCCCTTGAGCTCGGCGACCGCGGCCGCCCACTCCTCACCGCGCGGCGCGAGCTCCCGTACCGTCGCGGTCCAGGCCACCAGCCGGCCGCCCTTGTCCTTGCTGCGCACGGTCACCTCGGCCGTCGCACCGTCGGCGAGCCCCGGGAACGGCTGTTCGCCGGGGCCGTCGCCCAGCACGTGGGCCGCGCCCTCGACCCAGGCGTGCCACAGGGCGCGGTCGGCCCCGTCCCCGCGGACCCAGATCAGGCCGGACTTCTTGGTGGCCTCCTCGACGAGGGCCAGGTCGAGCGCGCTGAGAGTCATGCGCACCAGAGTAGGGGAGGCGGCCGCGGCCCTCAGAGCCAGCCGTGGCGGCGCAGCGTCCGGTGGATGGTGAAGCAGATGCCGACGATCGAGGCCATCACCATCGGATAGCCGTACTTCCACTGGAGCTCGGGCATGTGGTCGAAGTTCATCCCGTAGACCCCGCAGATCATGGTCGGCACGGCGATGATCGCCGCCCACGAGGTGATCTTGCGCATGTCCTCGTTCTGCGCCACCGTCGCCTGCGCGAGGTTGGCCTGGAGGATCGAGTTCAGCAGCTCGTCGAAGCCCACCACCTGCTCGTGCACCCGCGCCAGGTGGTCGGCGACGTCGCGGAAGTACTTCTGGATGTCCGGGTCCACCAGCCGCATCGGCCGCTCGCTGAGCAGCTCCATCGGTCGCAGCAGCGGCGCGACCGCCCGCTTGAACTCCATCACCTCGCGCTTGAGCTGGTAGATGCGGCCCGCGTCGCCGCCGCGCGCGGCGCCCTTCGCGGGGGCGGCGAAGACCTCGCTCTCCACCTCGTCGATGTCGTCCTGGACGGCCGCCGCGACCGCGATGTAGCCGTCGACGACGTGGTCGGCGATGGAGTGCAGGACCGAGGAGGGGCCCTTGGCGAGCAGGTCGGGGTCGTCCTGGAGGCGGTGGCGCAGCCCCTTGAGGGAGCCCTGTCCGCCGTGCCGGACGGTGATGACGAAGTCGGGGCCGGTGAAGCACATCACCTCGCCGGTCTCCACCACCTCGCTGGTCGAGGTCAGTTCGGCGTGCTCGACGTAGTGGATCGTCTTGAAGACGGTGAAGAGGGTGTCGTCGTAGCGTTCCAGCTTCGGCCGCTGGTGCGCGTGTACGGCGTCCTCCACCGCCAGCGGGTGCAGGCCGAAGGTGGCCGCGATCCCCGCGAACTCCTCCCCGGTCGGCTCGTGCAGGCCGATCCAGACGAAGCCGCCGTCCTCGCGGACCCCGCGGATCGCCTCACGGGGCGTCAGGCAGACGGGCCCCAGCACGCGCCGGCCGTCTCGGTACACGGCGCAATCGACCACCGCGCTGCTCGCCGAGGGGTCGCGGGTGGCGTCGTATCCGGACTGGGCCGGGGTGGACTTGCGCAGCGACGGACGGACGGCCGCACGCAGGTAGGGCAGCATCGACATGGCAGGCTCCTTCGCGCGCACGGCTGCGGACCGTGCGGGTGGGAGACCCTCACCGCTGCGGAAGGGCGGGCAGGCCCGAACGGGGGGAGGGAACAGGACGGGAGGACAAAGTTCTGCCGTCGCTCTTCTACTGATCAGGAGATCAAAGGGGGCGGGAGGCGCCCGTCACAGAAGCGGAAGAGCGATTGGTACTGCACGATCGACTTCGATCCATCGCAGCCCCACCTCCTCCGGCCGGTCCCCCGTGAGGGACGTCCTGTCGCCGGAGCGTGCCACCAGCGCTTCTCGAGCGCAGCCCCGACCAGCTGTCAACAGTATCAGCCGACGGATGGTCAAGAGGCGTCCTTTACCCGGCTGATACGAGTTCTATGCTCGCTCCATGGCAGAAATTCTGGCCCTCGTGGAGGCCCGGCTGCGCACCGCGTTCGGCGTACCCGACGCACGCGCCGCAGTCACCTTCCTGGGCACCGACCGCATCGAGGTACTCCGTTTCGCCGAGGGCGACCTCGTGCGGTACGCGACCCTCGGGATGTCCGCGCACCCGATGACCGATCCGACCGCCGTGGTCGCCGACCCCGTCCGCGGGCCGCGCGCCGAGCTGGTACTGACCGTACGGGCCGGACTCGCGCCCACCGACAAGCTGCTCAGGCCGCTCGCGGTGCTGGCCGCCTCCCCGCAGGTCGAGGGGCTGATCGTGGCTCCCGGGGCCTCGCTGGAGGTGGGCGAACCCCTCTGGGAGGGCGCGCCGTTCAGCTCCGTCCTGGTGGGGGAGCCGGGCGGGCTGGTGGAGGACCTGGAGCTGGACGAGCCCATGGACCCGGTGCGGTTCCTCCCGCTCCTGCCGATGACGGCGAACGAGGCCGCGTGGAAGCGCGTGCACGGGGCAGCCGCTCTACAGGAACGCTGGCTCGCGCGCGGCACCGATCTGCGGGATCCTCTGCGTACCGCAGTCGCACTGGACTGAGCCCGGACGGGTGATGGTGTCTTGACGGCGCGCCGGGCGGGGAGGAGCGTGGCTTCTTATGAGGGGCGAACCGAGTTGCCCGAAGTGCGGTGGCCGGGTCAGAGCGCCCGGTCTCTTCTCCGACTCCTGGCAGTGCGCGGTGCACGGCGCCGTCCACCCTCTGCAACCCGTGATCCCGCCCAGTGTCGAGGGCCTGAGCGTGGTCGCGCACCGGACGCGGGTGCCGGTGTGGATGCCGTGGCCGCTGCCGGTGGGGTGGCTGTTCACCGGGGTCGCCTCCGCCGGCGACGACCGCAGCGGGGGACGGGCTACAGCCGTGGCCTGTTCCGGCCCCGCCCCGCTGGGCGGCATGGGTGAGCTGCTGCTGGTCGCCGAGGAGCTGGGAGTGGGGCTCGGCGCGCGGTTCGCGGGCATCGACGGCCCGGACCCCGGCTCGCACATCGACGTCTCGGCGCCGCCGCACGCCAAGGTGGTCGCGGCCGGCCGCCCGACCCCGCTGTGGCACCTGGGCGCAGTCCCCGACGACCGGGCCGTCTTCGCCGGGGAGGCGCGCGGCCTGTGGCTCTGGGCGATCGTCTGGCCGGAGCAGTCCGGCCTGCTGATGTACGACGAACTCGTCCTCACGGACCTGCGCGACGCGGGGGCCGAGCTCGAGCTCCTGCCCTGCGGGGCCCTGAGCCCGCGCATCCTCGGGCCCGGCTAGAGCGCGCGGTCCCCTTGCCCGGTGGGTCCCCCGGCCCGGTTATCCTGGAGCGTCCCCCTTCCGTACCACCACCCTGGAGCCGGCTGTGCGCATCGACCTGCACACCCACTCCACGGCTTCCGACGGTACGGACACGCCCGCCGAGCTGGTGCTGGGCGCAGCCAGGGCGGGGCTGGACGTGGTCGCGCTGACCGACCACGACACCGTGGGCGGGTACGCCGAGGCCATCGCAGCGCTGCCCGCCGGGCTGACGCTGGTGACCGGGGCCGAGCTGTCCTGCCGCCTCGACGGGGTCGGGCTGCACATGCTGGCGTACCTCTTCGACCCCGAGGAGCCCGAGCTCTCCCGCGAGCGGGAACTCGTACGGGACGACCGCACCCCCCGCGCCCAGGCCATGGTCCGCAAGCTCCAGGCGCTCGGCGTGGACGTCACCTGGGAGCAGGTGGCCCGGATCGCCGGTGACGGCTCCGTGGGGCGGCCGCACATCGCGACCGCGCTGGTCGAGCTGGGCGTCGTACCGACCGTGTCGGACGCCTTCACGCCCGACTGGCTCGCCGACGGCGGCCGCGCCTACGCCGAGAAGCACGAGCTCGACCCCTTCGACGCCATCCGCCTGGTCAAGGCCGCCGGCGGCGTCACCGTCTTCGCCCACCCCGCCGCCGTCAAGCGCGGGGAGTGCGTGCCCGAGGCCGCGATAGCGGCGCTGGCGGCCGCGGGCCTGGACGGCATCGAGGTGGACCACATGGACCACGACACCGACACCCGTGCGCGGCTGCGCGGCCTGGCGGCGGACCTCGGACTGCTGACCACCGGCTCCAGCGACTACCACGGCAGCCGCAAGACCTGCCGGCTCGGGGAGTACACGACCGACCCCGAGATCTACGGCGAGATCACACGCCGTGCGACGGGCGCCTTCCCGGTGCCCGGCGCCGGCGGACGCGTGGGCTAGCGAGCCCGGGCTCCGCTCCACCCGTCCCACCCCTGTTCCTGCGCGTCCTCTTCGCGACACCCCTCTCTCCTGCAAGGCATCTCTGTGTTCGACTTCGCCGTCTTCGGATCCCTTTTTCTCACGCTTTTTGTGATTATGGACCCCCCGGGCATCACCCCGATCTTCCTCGCCCTGACCTCGGGGCGTCCCGCCAAGGTGCAGCGCAAGATGGCCTGGCAGGCCGTCTGCGTGGCCTTCGGCGTCATCGCGGTCTTCGGGATCTGCGGCCAGCAGATCCTGGACTACCTGCACGTGTCCGTCCCGGCGCTGATGATCGCCGGTGGTCTGCTGCTCCTGCTCATCGCGCTCGACCTGCTCACCGGCAAGACCGACGAGCCGAAGCAGACCAAGGACGTCAACGTCGCCCTCGTGCCGCTGGGCATGCCGCTGCTGGCCGGTCCCGGTGCGATCGTGTCGGTGATCCTGGCGGTGCAGAAGGCCGACGGGTGGGGCGGCCAGCTGTCGGTGTGGTGCGCGATCATCGCCATGCACGTCGTGCTGTGGCTGACCATGCGCTACTCGCTGGTGATCATCCGGGTCATCAGGGACGGCGGCGTGGTCCTGGTGACGCGGCTCGCCGGCATGATGCTCTCCGCCATCGCCGTGCAGCAGATCATCAACGGCGTGCTCCAGGTCGTACGGGGCGCCTGACACCTCCGGCGCCGGACATGCGAACGCCCCCGCACCGGCTTTGGTGTGGGGGCGTCGACGTCCGTACGGTGGTTCTGGGCGTCAGAGGGACGCCGTATCAGCCGGTCGGATCAGGATGCGCTGGCCTATGGCCGCGGCCTGCTGCACGATCCGGTTGACGGAGGCCGCGTCCACGACGGTGCTGTCCACGGCAGATCCGTCGACGTCGTCCAGGCGCAGAATCTCGAAGCGCATGGGGCTTCTCCCTTCGTCAGTGTTGCTCCTTGCGTAGGTATAACGAAGTGTATACGGCAAACATTCCTTACGCTAAGGAAATTTTTTCACTGGCTAACTACTCCGGGGTGCAGGCTTCCCAGAAGGCGATCAGTGCACCCGCCGTGACCTGCGGGTTCTCCGCATTCGGCGAGTGCTCGGCCCCCTCGACGACCACGCGCGAAGCACCGAGGCGCTCCGCCATCTCGTCCAGCAGCGGCACCGGCCACGCGTAGTCCACCGTTCCGGACAGCACCAGCTTGGGGAGCGGCACGGCCGCCAGCTCATCGACCCGGTCCGGCTCCGAGATCAGCACCCGGCCCGTGCCGATCAGCTGCTCGGGGACCGTGGCCAGCCACCGCTCGCGCAGGAACTCCGTCAGCTCGGGCGCGTCCGGGACGGCGTCCTGCGGGTCCTGGGCGCGCATCGCCTCCCACACCGCCGGCATGTCCTCGCGCAACGCCTCCAGCGCCGCCACCAGCAGCTTCGTCCGCGCCTGCTGCTCCTCGGCGATCGCGCCGGGCCCGCTGCTCATGAGCGTGAGCGAGGCGAAGCGGGCGGGGTCGCGCAGTACGGCGGCCCGCGAGACCAGACCGCCCAGGGAGTGCCCGACCAGGTGGACCGGGCCCCCGTCCAGCGCGGCGGCCTGCGCGAGGACGTCCCTCCCCAGCTCCTCCAGGGCGTACGCGGACTCCTCGCGCGGCCCCGGGCTCTGGTACTGGCCGCGGCCGTCCACGGCGACGACCCGGTACCCGGCGTCGGCCAGCGGCTCCAGGAGGGCGATGAAGTCCTCCTTGCTGCCCGTGAATCCGGGGACCAGCAGGGCGGTCCCGCGCAGGGGCGCACCGGCCTCGTGGACGGCGAAGGCGCCACGGGCGGTGTCGAGGAGGCGCGCGCGGGCGCGCGGGGGCAGGGTCAGGCGCGGCGGCTTGCTCATACGGCTCACGTTACTGGCCGGTCGGCCCCGCGGTTCCGTGGGACGGCCGATGCGGGTACGCCGATGGCCCGGCCCCCTGGTAGGGGAGCCGGGCCATCGGAGCGGTGCTGCCTACGCCTCCGGCGCGGCCGCGGCCTTGCGGGTGCGGGTGCGCTTCGGCTTGGCCGGGGCCTCCTCGCCCGCCGCGGCGGCCGGAGCGGCCTCGACGGCCTTGCGGGTGCGGGCGCGGGCGGGGCGGGCCTTGACCGGCTCCACGGGCGGCGCCATCTGGAAGTCCGGCTCCGGGGCCGCGGCCGCCGCGGCCTTGCGGGTGCGGGCGCGGGCGGGGCGGGCCTTGACCGGCTCCACGGGCGGCGCCATCTGGAAGTCCGGCTCCGGGGCCGCGTCCGCCACGGCCTTGCGGGTGCGGGTGCGCTTCGGCTTGGCCGGGGCCTCCTCGGCCGGGGCCTCGACCACGGCGGCCTCGGCGACCGCGGCGGCGGCCTTGCGGGTGCGGGTGCGCTTCGGCTTGGCCGGAGCCTCCTCGGCCACCACGGAGGCGGCGGCCTCGGCGACCGGCGCGGCCTCGACGACCGGCGCCTCGACGACCGGAGCCGCCTCCACGGCCGCGACGGTCTCGACGGCCTGGGCCGGCACCGCGCCCACACGGGTGCGGCGGCGGCGCGGCCTGCGCGACTCGTCGGCGGCCGGGGCCTGCGGGGCCTCGGCCGCGGGAGCGGCGGCGGCCTCGGAGTCCAGCTCCGTACCGCCACGGGTACGACGACGCTGACGCGGCGTACGGGTGCGCGCGGGGCGCTCTTCCGTGACCACGGCGGCGGCGGCCGGACCGCGGCCGCCACGGCCACCGCGGCCGCCGGTCTCGCCCAGGTCCTCGACGTCCTCCGCCTTCAGGCCCGCCCGCGTGCGCTCGGAGCGCGGCAGGGTGCCCTTGGTGCCGGTCGGGATGTTCATCTGCTCGAACAGGTGCGGGGACGTGGAGTACGTCTCGACCGGGTCGTGGAAGTCCAGCCCGAGGGCCTTGTTGATCAGCTGCCAGCGCGGGATGTCGTCCCAGTCGACCAGGGTGACGGCGATGCCCTTCTTGCCCGCGCGGCCGGTGCGGCCCACACGGTGCAGGAAGGTCTTCTCGTCTTCCGGCGTCTGGTAGTTGATGACGTGGGTGACGCCCTCGACGTCGATGCCGCGCGCGGCGACGTCGGTGCACACCAGCACGTCGACCTTGCCGTTGCGGAACGCGCGCAGCGCCTGCTCGCGCGCGCCCTGGCCCAGGTCGCCGTGGACGGCGCCCGAGGCGAAGCCGCGCTTCTCCAGCTGCTCGGCGATGTCGGCCGCCGTGCGCTTGGTGCGGCAGAAGATCATGGCCAGCCCGCGGCCCTCTGCCTGCAGGATGCGGGAGACGAGCTCCGGCTTGTCCATGTTGTGCGCGCGGAAGACGTGCTGCGCGGTGTTGGCGACGGTGGCGCCCTCACCGTCCTCCGAGGAGGCGCGGATGTGCGTGGGCTGCGTCATGTACCGGCGGGCCAGGCCGATGACCGCGCCCGGCATGGTCGCCGAGAACAGCATGGTCTGGCGCTTCGGCGGCAGGTAGCTCATGATCCGCTCGACGTCGGGCAGGAAGCCCAGGTCGAGCATCTCGTCGGCCTCGTCGAGGACCAGCGCGCGGACGTGCGACAGGTCGAGCTTCTTCTGGCCGGCCAGGTCCAGCAGGCGGCCCGGGGTGCCGACGATGATGTCGACGCCCTTCTTGAGCGCCTCGACCTGGGGCTCGTACGCACGGCCGCCGTATATGGCGAGGACGCGGACGTTGCGGACCTTGCCCGCGGTCAGGAGGTCGTTGGTGACCTGGGTGCACAGCTCGCGGGTCGGAACCACCACGAGGGCCTGCGGAGCGTCCGTGAGCTGGTCGGGGCGGGCCCGGCCCGCCTCGACGTCCGCGGGGACGGTGACCCGCTCCAGCAGCGGAAGGCCGAAACCGAGCGTCTTGCCGGTGCCGGTCTTGGCCTGGCCGATGACGTCCGTGCCGGAAAGGGCGACGGGGAGGGTCATCTCCTGGATCGGGAAGGGGGACACGATGCCGACGGCCTCGAGGGCTTCGGCGGTCTCGGGGAGAATCCCGAGGTCTCGGAACGTAGTCAGGGTGCTGCCTCTTCTGTGAGACGCGGCCCGAGGCGGCGAAGGGGGTCGTACCGTGCCTGGCTGTGCCGTACTGCTACGTACGAAGCCGCGCGGGACCACTGCCGTCGCTCAAGCGCTCTTGCCGCTGAGGGGGCCCCTCGTGCGGGGAGGTGCGCGTCTGCGCACACACCACACCACTGAGGGCGGTCGGTTTGGAGCCGATCGGGCCACCGACCGGGCATCCTCATTCAGATCGCCCGCCGAGTATCCGGCAGGCGCATTACCACTGTACCCCGGAATCGCGCAGCTGTGTCGGGTGAATTCATCACCGCGGCACGTTCAGGCAGACCGGCAGTGACCAGGCATGGTGACTTGAGGCGCCTTTCGGCGGGCTATTGTGCGGAGCATGTCGACCGTAGAAAACGCCACGCCCGCCGACGACGGCACCCCCGCCGAAGCCGTGGGCATCGCCGCCCAGGACTGGGCGGCCGCCTCCGCCTCGCCGCAGTACCGGGCCGCCGTCGTGGACCTGCTCGGCGCGCTCGCGTACGGAGAGCTCGCGGCCTTCGAACGCCTCGCGGAGGACGCGAAGCTCGCGCCCACCCTCGACGACAAGGCCGAACTCGCCGCCATGGCGTCCGCCGAGTTCCACCACTTCGAGCGGCTGCGCGACCGGCTCGCGGCGATCGACGCCGAGCCCACCGCCGCCATGGAGCCCTTCGCCAAGGGCGTGGACGACTTCCACCGCCAGACCGCGCCCTCGGACTGGCTGGAAGGCCTGGTCAAGGCCTACGTCGGCGACTCGATCGCCAGCGACTTCTACCGCGAGGTCGCCACCCACCTCGACTCCGACACCCGGGCCCTGGTGCTCGGCGTGCTCGACGACACCGGCCACGGCAACTTCGCCGTGGAGAAGGTCCGCGCCGCCATCGAGGCCGACCCGCGCTGCGGCGGCCGCCTCGCACTGTGGGCCCGCCGGCTGATGGGCGAGGCCCTCTCACAGGCCCAGCGCGTGGTCGCCGAGCGCGACGCCCTCTCCACCATGCTGGTCGGCGGGGTCGACGGGATGGCCGCCGGCTTCGACCTGGCCGCCGTGGGCGAGATGTTCACCCGGATCACCAAGGCGCACACCAAGCGCATGGCGGCCCTCGGCCTCGCCGCCTGAGCTCCGCCGCCGGGCATCCGGCACGCGTACGCCGGCCCCGGCACGGACATCATCCGTGCCGGGGCCGGCGCATGTCAGGGGTCAGCCCCGGGTCGGGACCGAAAACGGAGTCCTGTGCGAGGGCCTGCGGGGCCCCGAGGCCGGACGGAGCAGCAGGGACAGCACGACCGCCGACACCAGCACGGCCCCCACGAAGGTCGCGGTCAGGGTGTTGTGCCCCGGGCCGAGTGCGAAGTGCGTCAGATAGGCCCCGAACAGCGCCCCGAGCACCCCGCTGACCAGCACCACACGCAGCGCGGGCAGGCGGCCGGCGAGCATGCGCGCGGCGGTCGCGGACAGGGCGAGGCCCAGCAGGGCAGAGCCGAGCACTTCCATCAGCAGCATGAAGTCCCTCCCACACATCAGGGCAATCGCCGTCACTGCGGTCCTACCCGAAGCGGAAGACACGGAAACGGCCCGGTGGAATCAACCACCGGGCCGTTTCAGACAGTTCTCGGCACGTCAGGTGCCATCGCGTCAGAGAGCTCCGAAGCCGACCTTGCGCGTGCTCGGCTCGCCCAGGTCGACATACGACAGCCGGTCGGACGGCACCAGGACCTTGCGGCCCTTGGTGTCGGTCAGGCTGAGCAGCGGCGCGGTGCCGGACAGCGCGGCGGCGACGATGCTCTCCAGCTCCTCGGCGCTCAGGTCGCTCTCCAGCACGATCTCCCGGGGTGCGTGCTGCACGCCGATCTTGACCTCCACGGCTTTGTCCCTCCGACGGTCCGGTTCGCGCGATCAGCCGCGCCGTACGCGGTCCACATTAGCCCGAGAGGGGACGGGAACCGCGCGCGGCGGACACGCTCGCAGCGAACAGCGCAGGAGGCGACGGCGCGCGGCCGCCCGCGGCTCAGCCCTCGGCGCCCTGGTCGCCCGCCTGCTCGCTGCCGTGCAGCGGGAATCCGGCGATACCGCGCCAGGCGAGCGAGGTCAGCAGGCCCACCGCGGTGTCCCGGGCGACCGGGCTCTCGCTGGACAGCCAGTACCGGGCCACCACCTGCGAGACCCCGCCCAGGCCCACGGCCAGCAGCATCGACTCGTCCTTGGACAGGCCGGTGTCCTCGGCGATCACGTCGGAGATGGCCTCGGCGCACTGCAGCGAGACCCGGTCGACGCGCTCGCGCACCGCCGGCTCGTTCGTCAGGTCGGACTCGAACACCAGCCGGAAGGCGCCGCCCTCGTCCTCCACGTACGCGAAATAGGCGTCCATCGTCGCCGCCACGCGCAGCTTGTTGTCGGTCGTCGACGCGAGCGCCGTGCGCACCGCGAGCAACAGGGCCTCGCAGTGCTGGTCCAGCAGCGCCAGGTAGAGGTCGAGCTTGCCGGGGAAGTGCTGGTAGAGCACCGGCTTGCTCACGCCGGCCCGCTCCGCGATGTCGTCCATGGCGGCGGCGTGGTAACCCTGCGCGACGAAGACCTCCTGAGCCGCGCCCAGCAGCTGGTTGCGCCGGGCCCGGCGCGGCAGTCGCGTGCCCCGCGGACGCGCTGCCTCGGTCTGCTCGATGGCTGTCACGCCGCCTCCCACTTTCTCTAAGAACACAGTGCGCTCTGCGCCGCGCCGCCATCGTACTTTTCGGTAACCGAATCTGGTGGGTTCAAGCCGAGTTTTCTCGCGGTACGGACCGGTCGGAGACGCTGGTCAGCGGTAGTCGTCGTCGTCCAGGGGCACCACCCTGGCCTGCTCCACGGCATCGCCGTCATTGGCCTCACCGCGATCCACACCGGTGACCCGGTCGTCGTCCCGCGACGGCTCCACCTCGGTCAGCTGCTCCGCGAGGTCCGCCTCGGGCGCTTCGGGGTCGACGACTTCCGGAAACGGCTCCCGGAAGGTGTCGGGCTCCGCAGGGTCGACAGTCATACCGTTCCCCTCGCTTCCTTCTGCTCACTATGAGCCTAGGAGGCTTGCGGATACCCCGCTATACGGATCGCCATGCGTCTGTGACCGCGAACACAAGGAGTCCGGCGTGATCGTCTCGTAACATTGCCGCATGTCTTCGACCGAGCTGCCGGGCGTACGGTCCACCGCCGAGCCCTCCGCCCCGGCGGAAGCGGCGCGGGTGGCCGATGGAGAGCAGCTGCGCACCGTCGCACTGCCCGGGCTGGAGCTGGCCGTCCGGGTACGGCCGCCCGCCCGCACGGACCTGCCGCCCGCCCTCTTCGTCCACGGACTGGGCGGCTCCTCCCAGAACTGGTCGGCGCTCATGGAGCAGCTGGCCGACACCGTCGACGGCGAGGCACTCGACCTGCCCGGCTTCGGCTGGTCCCCGCCGCCGGGCGACCGCGACTACTCCGTCAGGGCCTTCGCCCGCGCGGTCATCCGGTACCTCGACGCCGCCGGACGCGGCCCGGTCCACCTCTTCGGCAACTCCCTCGGGGGCGCCGTCTCCACCCGCGTCGCGGCCGCCCGGCCCGACCTGGTGCGCTCCCTCACCCTGGTCTCGCCCGCCCTGCCCGAACTGCGCGTGCAGAGGTCGGCCGTGCCGACCGCGCTGCTCGCCGTTCCGGGCATGGCCGCGCTGCTGGGCCGGATCGCACAGGGCCTGACCGCCGAACAGCGCACCCGGGGGGTGACGGAGCTCTGCTACGGAGACCCCGCACGGGTGACGCCGGAGGGATTCCGCAACGCCGTCGAGGAGATGGAGCGGCGGATGGCCCTGCCGTACTTCTGGGAGTCCCTGACCCGGTCGTCCCGCGGCATCGTCGACGCCTACACCCTCGGCGGCCAGCACGGACTTTGGCGGCAGGCCCAGCGGGTACTCGCCCCGGCCCTGCTGGTCTACGGTGGCAGGGACCAACTGGTCTCTTACCGCATGGCGCACAAGGCGGCCGCCGCCTTCCGGGGCTCGCGGCTGGTGTGCCTGCCGGAGGCCGGGCACGTGGCGATGATGGAGTACCCCGAGGTGGTGGCCGCCGCCTTCCGGGAGCTGCTCAAGGACACCGAAGACGGCAGAGGCTGAGGACCGTGGGACGACATAGTCGCAAGGCGCCCGCACCCGACCCGGTGCCCGTACCCGCTCCGGCGCCGGCCGGCCGGCCGTACGAGCAGCCCTACGAACAGGCGCACGGGCGGCCGCCGGTGTACGAGGAACGCACCCGGCCGAGGCCCGAGACCACCGTCACCCACCAGGGATACGTCCCCGAGGAGCGGCCCGCCCCCGGCGGGCACCCCCAGCACCACGAGCGCGGCGGGGCCTGGGGAGCCCGGTCCGACTCCGTGTACGGGGACTGGCGCGGGGTCCCGCGCCCCCGGACCGCGACCGCCCTGCTGGACACCGACACCCCGGCCTTCGGCACCCCCGCGGTCGGCTTCCCGCAGGTCACCCTGGCTCCGCCGGCGCCCGAGCCCGCCTCCGCGCGCGTGTCCGGCCCCGCCCGCGTGCCCGCCCCCTCGCGCGGCCCCGCTCCCGGGCCGGACCGCGACCCCCTCACCTCCACCGGCTCGCACCGCCGCGTGCCCGCCCCGCGGGTGCCCGCCGACGCGCTGCCGGTGCCGCAGCAGCCCGGCTCCGGCCGCGGATCGAAGGTCCGCACCTACACCGGCATGGCCGCCGCGGCGGTCACCACCGTCCTCGCCGTCGTCGTCGCCGGACAGGTCGCCGCGGACGGCGAGAGCGCCCGGCGCGGCACGCTCGCCGCCACCGACGACAGCCGGGCCGAGGGGGCGGCCTCCCGTTCCGACGGCCGCCCTACGCCGGAGGTGCCGCCCGTGCAGGCGCCGGCGCAGGCACCCGCGCCCGCGCCGGAGCTGACGTACGAGCAGAAGATGGCCCAGCAACTGCCGATCGACGAGAAGCTCACCGGCTCCGGCGTCTTCGACACCGTGCCGGGCGTGGCCAAGGCCCCCGGCAAGGGCAGGCTCGTGCGCTACCGGGTCGACGTCGAACAGGGTCTGGGCCTGGACCCGCAGCTCTTCGCCGAGGCCGTCCACCGCACCCTCAACGACGACCGCAGCTGGGGCCACGGCGGCACCAAGACCTTCGAGCGGGTACCGGGCGGTGAGACCGACTTCGTCATCACCCTGGCCAGCCCCGGGACCACCGGGAAGTGGTGCGCCAAGTCCAACCTGGACACCACCGTCGACAACGTCTCCTGCGACTCCGCCGCCACCGAACGCGTGATGATCAACGCCTTCCGCTGGGCCCAGGGCGCAGCCACCTTCGGGCCGGACCAGATGCTCGCCTACCGCCAGATGCTCATCAACCACGAGGTCGGCCACCGCCTCGGAAACGGCCACGTGAACTGCCGGACGCCCGGCGCACTCGCCCCGATCATGCAGCAGCAGACGAAGTCGCTCGATATCGACGGCGTCCAGTGCAAGCCCAACCCCTGGGTGTTCCCCGGTAGTTGACCGCTCTGTGCGGCGGCGTTCCACCGCGTAGCGCGCTCGAACGCGAACCGCACGGGAAAGTTACGACTCTTCACCCCTTCCGGTGGCGCGACGGACAACCGTCCGTCGCGGCTTCGGAGCATCCGCTTGAGTTCTCCGCGGCGGGTCGCCGGACCGACGGCGACCGCCTGAACGGGAGATCGGGGGTGCCACTCGTGCGGATCGGACTGCTCACGGAAGGTGGTTATCCGTATGCCACGGGAGAGGCGAGGTTGTGGTGCGACCGGCTCGTGCGCGGGCTCCCGCAGCACGAGTTCGAGCTCTACGCACTGAGCCGCAGCGCCGAGCAGGAACGCACGAGGGTCCCGCTGCCCGACCACGTCACCCGGGTCCGGACCGCCCCCCTGTGGGCCCCGGCCGACGACGGGCGGACGTACTGCCGGCGCGAGCGCCGGCGGTTCGCCGACTGCTTCCGGGAACTGGTCCGCGGGATCTGCGCCGGAGAGGCGCCCGCCTTCGCGGCCGGGCTCTACGGGCTCGCCGGACTCGCCCGCGAACAGGGCGGCCTGTACGCGGCGCTGCGCTCCGAGTCCGCGGTACGGGTCCTCGAGGCCGCGTGCCGGGCGCCGGGCGCCGGGCGGACCGTGCAGGCGGCGCAGGTGCCGGACCTGCTGGAGTTCGTGGACGAACTGGAGCGGATGCTGCGGCCGTTGTCCCTCGACTGGTACGAGGAGAACGGCCGGCCCGGGAGCCTCGGCGCGGTCGACGTCTGCCACGCGGCGGCGGGCGGGGTCGCGGCCCTTTCCGGACTGCTGGCCAAACGCTTCTTCGGGGTCCCGCTGCTGGTCACCGAGTACGGGGTCCAGCTGCGGGCCCACTACCTCGAGCAGAGCCCGGAGGCCCGCCCGGCCGTACGGGCCCTCATGGCGGCCTTCCACATCCGGTTGGCCGGCGAGATCTACGCCCGGGCCGACCTCCTGACCCCCGGGAACGCGCACGCCAGACGCTGGCAGGAGCGGTGCGGGGCCACCCGGGACAAGCTGCGGACGGTCTACCCCGGGATGGAGGCGGACCGATTCGCCACCGTCGGGGAGTCCGCGGACCGCGGCGACCCCGACACCCTCGTCTGGGTCGGGCGGATAGAGCCCGCCAAGGACCTCATCGCCCTGCTGCACGCCTTCGCGGAGGTCCACCGGGCCGCTCCAGAGGCCCGCCTGCGCATCTTCGCCACGGCCGCGGCCCCCGACTACCTCGCCGACTGCCGCTCCCTGGCCGCCCAGCTCTTCCCCGACGAGGCCGCCGACGCCGTCACGGTCGGGGAGAACCCCGTCACCTTCGAGGAGATCGGCGGACCCGACGCGCAGACCCCGGCCGAGGCGTACGGCGCCGGTCGGGTCGTCGTGCTGTCCTCCGTGATCGAGGGCTTCCCGGTCACCCTGGCCGAGGCGATGCTGAGCGGCCGTGCCACGGTCTCCACCGACGTCGGCGCGGTCTGCGAGGTCATCGGGGGCACCGGGCTCGTCGTCCCGCCGCGCAATCCGCGGGCGCTGGCCGACGCGTGCCTGGCGCTGCTGGGGGATCCCGACCGGGCGCACCGGCTCGGCGCTGCCGCGCGGGCCAGGGCGCTGGAGCTGTTCACCGTCGAGCAGAACGTGGCCGCCTTCCGGGAGATCTACCTGAGGCTGCTCGCCGGCGGGGCCGCGCGGCAGGACGGGGAGACGCCCTTCGCCTGGCCGGCCGAGGCGCGGGTGCCGGGCCACTGGACCAGCCCGACCTGGGCCGAACCCGTACCGGAGGCGACGGCATGACCGGGGCCGAAGGGTTGCACCCGGGTGCGGGGCCGGTTCCGGGGCCGGCGCCGGGGCTCGGCGTGGCCACCTCCGGTGCGGACGACGGCTCGGACGCGGGTGCGGCGCCGCTGCCGGGGCTCCGCCCCGGACCCCGCGCCTCAAACGCCGGCGGGGCTGAATTGGCCGGGCCCTGCGTCTCAAGCGTCGGCGGGGACGGAGTGGACGGGCCCCGCGTCTCAAGCGTCGGCGGGGACGGAGTGGACGGGCCCCGCGCCTTAGGCGTCGGCGGGGACGGAGTGGACGGGCCCGGGGCTTCCGGGGGCGGCGGGGCAGAGGCTGTCGGGGTTGGCCGTGCCTCGGGGGCGAGCACGCAGGTCGGGCGGCGGGGCAAAGGGGATCCCGTCAAGGCCTTGTTGCATCGGCATCGGGAGTTGTGTGAGCGGGCCGTGGATCCGCTGGAGATCGCCGCCGGGCTGGAGGCGCACGGGATCACCGACCGCACCGCCAGGCGCTTCCGGCACCGGGACGTCTTCTCGCTCGCCGAGGAGCTGTACGCCCGTACCCCGCACGGGGAGGCGCCCGCCGCCGCACGCACCCGCGTGCCGGCCGGGCCCTGCGCGCTCCTCCGCCTCGGCTGCGCGCTGCTCCCCGGGGCCCTCGCCTTCGGGGCGGCCGCCGCCGTGCCGGTCTGGGCCGGGCCCGTCGCCGTGGCCGTGACCGTCGCCGCGCTGGTGTGGCCCGGCCGGGCCGCCGGCGGGCGGTGGCCCTGGGCCGCGCACCTGCTCGCCGCGGCCGTCACCGGCTGGGCCGCGCACCGGTACGGCACCGCCCTCGCGCTCGGCCTCGCCCTGGCCGCCGCCCCCGGACACCTGGTCGCCGCCGCCTTCGCCGCCCGGGCCGGGGCCCGGCTCGCCGGGAGCCGCGCCCTCGAGGAGTTCGCGGACCGGGTCCGGCCGCTGCTCCTCGCCTCCGTCGCGGTGTTCGCCGCGGCCGCCGCCGGGGCCGCCGCGCTCGCAGCGGCCCCGCTCACCGCGGCCGTGCCGCTCGCCCTTCTGCTCTTCCTGACCAGGCTGCTGCTGCGCCACGGAGCCCACCGCGGGCCCGTCGCCGCGGCCCTGGCGCTCGCCCTCGTACCCGTCCCGGCCGCGGCCTCCGCCGCGGCCGCGGGACTCCTCGTACACGCGGTCCTCGCACTGTCCCGCGCATCCGCCCATGCGCGGCCCCGTCCACCCACCCGCAAGGAGAAACAGAAGATGACCGGCCAGCCAACCAACCAAGGGGCCACGCGATGAGGGTGCTGCTGATCGGAGCCAACGGATACCTCGGCCGCTACGTCGCCGACCGGCTGCTCGCCGACCCCGCCGTCCAGCTCACCGCGCTCGGCCGCGGCGACGACGCCGACGTCCGGTTCGACCTCGCCACCGGCAGCCCCGGTGCGCTGACCCGCTTCCTCGACGCCGTCCACCCGGGCGTCGTGATCAACTGCGCCGGCGCCACCCGCGGCGGAGCCCGCGAGCTCACCCGGCACAACACGGTGGCCGTCGCCACCATCTGCGAATCGCTGCGCCGCAGCGGCTGCGGGGCCCGCCTCGTCCAACTCGGCTGCGCCGCCGAGTACGGGCCGAGCCAGCCCGGCTCCTCCACGGCCGAGGACGCCGTGCCGAGACCCGGCGGGCCGTACGGTGTCAGCAAACTGGCCGCCACCGAGCTGGTGCTCGGCTCCGGTCTGGACGCCGTCGTGCTCCGGGTCTTCTCACCCGTCGGCCCCGGCACCCCCGCCGGCTCCCCGCTCGGCCGGCTCGCCGAGGCGATGCGGCGCGCGATGCAGTCCGGGGACGGGGAGCTCAAGCTCAGCGGGCTCGGCGTACAGCGCGACTTCGTCGACGTACGGGACGTGGCCCGGGCCGTGCACGCCGCCTCGCTCTCGGCGGCCCAGGGTGTGGTGAACATCGGCACCGGCCGCGCGGTCCGGCTGCGCGACGCGGCCGCCGTCCTGGCCCGGGTCGCCGGGTACGGGGGCGCCCTGCACGAGCTGGACCTCCCGCACGGCGGGCCCCAGCAGCACGCGCACCCCGGCCGGCCGGCCGGTCTCGCCGCCATCGGCGCCCCCCGCTCCGAGGTGACCGCCGAGCAGCTCGCCGCGGCCGCGCCCCAGCCGTACCCGTACCCCGACGGCTGCGGGGCCTGGCAGCAGGCCGATGTCCGCACCGCCCGCGACCGGCTCGGCTGGCGGCCGCGGATCAACCTGGAGGAATCCCTCGCGGACATCTGGATGGAGGCGGCGTGCCGCATCTGACCACGCCGCCGGGGGCCGCCGAGGCCACCACCGGGGCCGGCCGCCTGGGGCTGGGCATTCCCGGCTACGCGCACCCGCTGCTCGCCCCCGTCGAGTGGGCCGAGCTGACCCGCCCCGGGACCCCGCTGCACTGGGCGGTGCTCAACGTCACGGACGGCCCGGGCGGGCGGCCCGACCCGCACTGCACGGAGGCGGCCGCGAAGCTCCGCGGCGCGGCCGGCGCCGGCCCCCGCCTCCTGGGCCATCTCGCGATGCGGGACGGTGAACGCTCCTTCGGGGAGCTGGTCTCCGACGCCCACCGGTTCCGCGACTGGTACGGGGTGGGCGGCTTCTACCTCGCCGGGGCCCCCGCCGGCAAGGCCGAACTCGCCTCGGTGCGCCGGGTCGCGGACACCCTGCGGGGCCTCGGCGAGGACGTGCGGATCGTGCTCGGGCACGGCACCCACCCCTACGAGGGCTACGTGGAGGCCGCCGACCAGCTGGTCACCTTCTCCGGGGCGTGGGCCGACTACCGCTGGTCGCAGGTGGCGGAGTGGACCGCCGACCATCCCCCCGAGCGCTTCTGCCACCTCGTCCACGGGGTGCCGCGCACCCATCTGGAGGAGGCGATGCGGATCGCCCGCTGGCAGGGCGCGGGGACGATCTGGTTCACCGACCGGTGCGGCGCGGCCGACCGCGACCCCTGGGCGTCCATGCCCGGGTACTGGGACGAAATCGTCTCGCGGATCGGGACGGGTGTCTTGGAATGAAGACGGGCGTGGCAGTGTTACGGGAAGAACCACCGTTGAGACGTCACCATCTACGGAGTCCCCGTGTCGCTGCCACCCCTGGTCGAGCCAGCTGCTGAGCTCACCGTTGACGAGGTTCGTCGGTACTCCCGCCACCTGATCATCCCGGATGTGGGGATGGACGGCCAGAAGCGCCTGAAGAACGCCAAGGTGCTGGCCGTGGGCGCGGGCGGCCTCGGCTCGCCCGCCCTCATGTACCTGGCCGCGGCCGGCGTCGGCACGCTCGGCATCGTGGAGTTCGACGAGGTCGACGAGTCGAACCTGCAGCGCCAGATCATCCACAGCCAGGCGGACATCGGCCGTTCCAAGGCCGCGTCGGCCCGCGACAGCGTGCTGGGCATCAACCCGTACGTGAACGTGGTCCTCCACGAAGAGCGGCTCGAAGCCGAGAACGTGATGGAGATCTTCAGCCAGTACGACCTCATCGTCGACGGCACGGACAACTTCGCCACGCGCTACCTGGTCAACGACGCCTGCGTGCTGCTGAACAAGCCGTACGTGTGGGGCTCGATCTACCGCTTCGACGGCCAGGCCTCGGTCTTCTGGTCCGAGCACGGCCCGTGCTACCGCTGCCTGTACCCGGAGCCCCCGCCGCCGGGCATGGTCCCGAGCTGCGCCGAGGGCGGCGTACTGGGCGTGCTGTGCGCGTCCATCGGGTCCATCCAGGTCAACGAGGCGATCAAGCTCCTGGCGGGCATCGGCGAGCCGCTGGTCGGCCGTCTGATGATCTACGACGCCCTGGAGATGCAGTACCGCCAGGTCAAGGTCCGCAAGGACCCCGACTGCGCGGTCTGCGGCGAGAACCCGACCGTCACCGAGCTCATCGACTACGAGGCCTTCTGCGGCGTCGTGTCGGAGGAGGCCCAGGAGGCGGCCGCCGGCTCGACGATCACTCCCAAGCAGCTCAAGGAGTGGATCGACGACGGCGAGAACATCGAGATCATCGACGTCCGCGAGATCAACGAGTACGAGATCGTCTCGATCCCCGGCGCGAAGCTGATCCCCAAGGGCGAGTTCCTGATGGGCACCGCCCTCCAGGACCTCCCGCAGGACAAGCGCATCGTCTTGCACTGCAAGACGGGTGTCCGCAGTGCGGAAGTCCTCGCGGTGCTGAAGGCCGCGGGCTTCGCGGACGCGGTCCACGTCGGTGGCGGCGTCATCGGCTGGGTCCACCAGATCGAGCCGGACAAGCCGATCTACTAGCAGCCGCCGAAGGGGCCGTACTCCGCTGGGAGTACGGCCCCTTCGGCGTGCCGGGCCCGGCGCGGGGGTCAGACGGGGGAGCCGGTCGGGGGCGCCGTCGGGCTCCCGGTCGGGTCCGCCTTGGCGGTGCAGACGGTTCCGGCGGCGGGCGTCTTCCCCTCGATCAGGTAGGCGTTGACCGCGTCCTGCACGCAGGTGTCGCCGCTGTTGTACGCGCCGTGCCCCTCGCCCTTGTAGGTGAGCTCCACACCCACGCCGGGGCCGAGCCGCTCGACCATGCGGCGGGCGCCCTCGTACGGGGTCGCCGGGTCGCCGGTGTTGCCGATCACCAGGATCGGGGCGGACCCCGGGGCGGAGACGTCCGGGGTCTCCCAGGCGCCCGCGACCGGCCAGCCGGTGCAGCTCATCATCGCCCAGCCGAGGAAGTCGCCGAAGACCGGCGAGGCCGCACGGAAGGCCGGCAGCTTGGCCTTGGTCTGCGCCAGGGTGTACCGGTCCTTGGAGTCGGCGCAGTTGATGGCGGTGTTCGCGGCGCCGATGTTGCTGTAGCGGCCGTCCTGGTCGCGGCCGTTGAGGGCGTCGGAGAGGGCGAGCAGCAGCTGGCCCTGCCCGCCTTCGGCCTCGTCGAGGCCCTGCTCCAGCAGCGGCCACAGCTCCTTGGAGTACAGGGCCTGCGCGATGCCGTTGGTCGCCTGGCCCTCGGTGAGCTGCCGGTCGCCGATGCCCGCGATGGGCTTGGCGGCCAGGTCCTTCTGGAGCTTGATGATGTTGGCCTCGATCTCCTTGGCGGTGCTGCCCTGGAGCTTGCACTCGTCGCCGCGGTCCACGCAGTCCTGGGCGAAGTTGCCGAGGGCGAGCTGGAAGCCCTTCGCCTGGCCGAGCGCGCCCTCCTCGGAGGTCTTGGTCGGATCCACGACGGCGTCGAAGACGGCCCGCCCGACGTTCTTCGGGAAGAGGTGGGCGTAGACCCCGCCGAGCTCGGTGCCGTAGGAGATGCCGAAGTAGTTCAGCTTCTCGTCGCCGAGGGCCTGGCGGATGCGGTCCAGGTCGCGGGCGGCGTTGGAGGTGCCGACGTGGGGGAGGAGCTCGTCGGAGTTCTTCTCGCAGGCCTCCCGGTAGGTCCGGATGTTGTCGACGAAGCCCTGCTCCTCCTCCGGGGTGTCCGGGGTGGAGTCCTCGGCGTAGTACGCGTCCAGTTGCTTGTCGTCCTCGCAGCGGACGGGGGCGCTGCGGCCGACCCCGCGGGGGTCGAAGCTGACCAGGTCGTACCGGGCGCGCAGGGCCTCGTACTCCTTGGCGGCGCCGGGCAGGGTGGTGATGCCGGAGCCGCCGGGGCCGCCGAAGTTGAAGACGAGGGAGCCGAGGCGGTTCTTCTGGTCGCGGGCCTTGGCGCGGATCAGGGCGATCGGGAGGGTCTCGCCCTCGGGCTTCGCGTAGTCAAGGGGGACGTCGAGGGTGGCGCACTGCCAGTCCTTGGGCGGGGCCTGGCCGCCGCCCTCCAGGGGGCTGGGGGCCGGGCACTCGCCCCACTCGAGGGGCTTGGCCTCCTTGGCGCCGTCGGCCTTCGTCTTCTTCCCGTCGCCGTCGTCGGAGCAGCCGGCGGAGGCGAGCAGGGTGGCGGCCAGGGCGGTGGCGGCGGTGACCCGCCAGACGTTTCTCGGCATACCCCCATCCTGGGCGCCCCCCGTCGCCCCCGCCCCCGCGCTGACCCGAACGTGTCCCCACCGCCCCGGCTGCGCCGAAGCCGAACCCAGCCCTCTGCCCCGCCTCGGCTGCGCCGGCGCCAAAGTCAGCCCCTCCGGCGTTTGAGGAGCGGGGTCTGGGGCGGAGCCCCGGGGGCTCGGGCGGAGTCCGGGCCGTCAGGGCGGTCGGGCCCCGCCAGGAACCCGCGCGACCGGCCGGAGGCGCCAGGCGGAGCCCCAGAGGGTCGGGCGGAGTCCGAGCCGTGGTGGAGCAGCGGGGCCAGGCCAGGGAACCGTGCGCCCGAGCCGGAGGCTAGATGGCTTCCTTGCGGGTCAAGAAGTTGAACGCCACCCACCCCGGCAGCACCGGCAGCCAGAAGGTCATCGTGCGGAACAGCAGCACCGCCGAGAAGGCGACGTCCGACTGCAGGCCCACCGCCACCAGGCCCACCGTCAGCGTGGTCTCCACCGCCCCGATGCCGCCCGGCGTCGGCGCCGCCGACCCCAGCGCGTTCCCCGCGAGGAACACCACCGCGATGCTGGCGTAGCTGATGGCCTCGCCACCCCCGAACGCCCGGATCGACGCGTCCAGGCACATCACGAAGCAGCCCGTCAGCAGCAGCATCCCGCCGATGCCCGTCACCAGCTTCTGCGGCCGCTGGAGCACGTCCAGCATGCGCGGCACGACCCCGGCGAACAGCGCCCGTACCCGCGTCACGACGAACTTCCGCATGAACGGGACCGCCGTCACCACCAGCACCAGCACCGCCACCGTCAGCAGACCCGCGATGACCGTCCGGGACGGGGTCATCTCCGGGGTCTTCTCCGTCCCCGTCAGGTAGCCGAAGGACAGCAGCAGCAGGATGTGGCTCGCCAGCCCGAACAGCTGCGAGGCGCCCACGCTCGCGACCGCGAGCCCAGGCCGGACCCCCGCCCGCTGCAGGAACCGCGTGTTCAGCGCGACACCGCCCACCGCCGCCGGAGCCACCAGCTTCACGAAGGACCCGGCCACCTGCGCGACCACCGTCCGCAGGAACGACACCCGCTCCGGCACGAAGCCCAGCAGGCTCATCGCCGCCGCGAGGTAGCTCAGCGCCGAGAAGGCCAGCGCCGCCCCGACCCAGCCCCACTCGGCCTCGCCGATGATGGTCGCGAAGTCCACGTGGGCGAGCTGCGTCAGCAGGAAGTACGCACCGAAGGCGCCCGCGATGAACGACACCAGCGTGCGCGGCCGGATCCGCTCCAGCCGGGCCGGCTCCACCGGCGCCTGCGGGCGGATCAGCAGCACCTGCTGGCGGATCTGGCTCAGCAGGTCCTCCTCCCGGGCCCCGTCCAGCGCGTCGTCCAGCGCCTTCTTCTCGGCCTTGCGGTCCGCGGCGGGGCTGGTGGCAGAGGCGTCCGCCCCGCGCGCCGCCTTCGCCGCCCGCGAGGACTCCAGCACGGCCTCCCGCTCCCGGTCCGCCCGCTCCCGGGCCAGCTTGCGCAGCGTGGCCCGGGTGGAACGGCTCAGCGCGATCGGCTGGAGCAGCGGCAGGCAGTCCGCCACCGCGTCCGGGCCGAGCACCGAGACCGCCGAGGCCACCGCGCGCTCCGCGCCGACCCGCAGGCCGAGCGTGGTGAGCAGCTGGGCGATGTCCATCCGGAGCACCAGGTCGCCCGCCGCGATCTCGCCGCCGCGCAGGTCGGTCAGGATCACCGTGCCGGAACGATCCACCACCAGGGCGTCCCCGGTCAGCCGGCGGTGCGCGATCCGACGCGACTGCAGGGCCCGCACCTGCTCCCAGGCGTTGCGGCTCAGCTCGTCGGTGATCTCCTCGTCGGAGAGGGAGTCCAGGCTCCGGCCGCCCAGGTGCTCGTACACGAGCATCACGGCGTCCGGGCCGAGCTCGGAGGTGGCGATCAGCTTCGGCGCGTTCGCCCCGGCCGCGATGGCGGCGTACGCGAGCAGCGCTTCCTGCTCCAGCGCCTGCCGCAGCGACTGCAGGCTGCGCCGGGTGGTGATGCCGCGCAGGGTGAGCCGGCGCCAGACCCGGTAGAAGAAGCCCTGGGCCTGCTGCTCGCGGTCGACGACGGTGACGTCGAGCGGCGGGCCGTCCTCCAGGGTGACGTGGTAGCGCCGTCCCCGGTCGCTGACCTCGGAGGCCTCCGGGCCGCCCTCGGTGACATCGGCGCGCATCGCGCTGACCGGCCGGAAGCCGACCCGGCGCAGTCCCGCGAGGAGGGTCTTGCCGGTGGGCCGCACATTGGGCGAGCCGACGGCGTACAGGGTCCCGTACGCGACGCTCCAGCCGATCAGCACGGTGAGGATGATCGAGAACGGCGTGGTGTAGCCGCTGACCAGCATCGTGAACGCGTCGAGGAGCAGGACCACCCACAGCGCGACGCGCCAGTGCGGCCGGCGGGTCATCCCGACGGCGCACATGTACGCGATCACGGGCGCGAGGTAGCCGTGCACCGGATCGGTGAGCGCGCCGCCGGCCCCGGCGGACCGGGTGAGGGCTTCCTGGATCGTGCTCGGGGCGGCTTGGGAGACCCACAGGTCGGTGGCGAGGGTGACCCCGTGCGCGAGGACCGCCGCGAGCACGCCGTCGGCGATGCGCAGGCCGTCGCGTTTGATCAGCCGTTCGATGGCGAAGGCGACGGGGAGCAGCAGCACCGCGATGCTCGACACCAGCGCGGCGACCTTGATCAGCAGGTCGGGCGCCTGGCCGGTGCCCTTGTTGATGTCCTCCTCCAGGCCGACGGTGGTGCCGTGGGCGAAGGCGGCGATGGCGAGGACGACGGCGATGCCGAGGATGCCGACGAGCAGGCGTACGAGGTCGGACGGGCGGTGTACGCGAGCGGCGAGCAGCGGTTCGTCGACCTCCACCTGGTCGGCGCCGGTGGAGGCGTGCCCGTGCGGACCCTCCGGCTCCGCTCCGTCGGCGGGTCCGCCGTCGGAGGGCCCGGTGCCGGAGGTTCCGTTCCCGGACGTTCCGCTGCCGGACGGTGGTGCGGGCCGGGGGGCGGGGCCGTCGTCTGGGCGCGTCGCGTCGTCGTCCGCCGCCGCGCCGTCCGGAGGGCTCACACCCTGCTCCTTCGTCGTCACTTCCGTCTCTTCTTGATCACGTATCACCAGTCACCGCCCGCAAGATGGTGGCACGGACCGACCTGCCAGCGGGGCATCAGGGTGCGCGCCGGTACGGAACCTTGTCTTCCGGCGCCCGGCCGCCGCAGTGCTGCACCATGGGCCGAATGAGCGAGGAGCTGCCCGCCTACGCGGAGCACGTGCTGGAGGTGGCCGAGCGTATTCCGCCCGGCCGGGTGATGACGTACGGAGACGTCGCCGAATGGCTCGGCGAGGGCGGACCCCGCCAAGTCGGCCGCGTCATGGCCCTGTACGGAGGGGCCGTGCCCTGGTGGCGCGTGGTGCGCGCGGACGGCGTACCGCTGCCCGGCAGCGAGCGCCGCGCCCTGGGGCACTACCGGGCGGAGGCCACCCCGCTGCGCCTGACGGCCGGCGGCGAGCCGCGGCTCGACATGCGCCGGGCACGCTGGGACGGCGGCGAAGAGCGCGACGGGGACCGCGACGAGGCTCACACCTGACAGCTTCGGCCATGCGGGGCCCGGGCGGGCGGTCGAGCGCCCGCGCGAAGGCCCGTCCGGGGGACGGAGACGGACTGCGCGGGGTCGGCCGGTTGCCGTAGCGTTGCCTCTTCCGCTCCGGCCGCCGCCGCCGCGGTGCCACCCGAAGACCCACCAGGACCGGCAGCTCACGTGATCACCTCTCCTTCCGACCGCACCGAACGGCGGCGTACGCGGACCCCTGACGCGTACCGCCTGGTGCGCACCGGGCCGGAACGGGTGGACCCCCCTGTGCTGGACGCAGCGCAGCGCGCGGTGGTTGATCACACCGGCGGACCACTGCTGGTGCTGGCCGGACCGGGCACCGGGAAGACGACCACCCTGGTCGAGGCCGTCGCCGCCCGGGTGGAAGCGGGTACGGACCCCGCGCGGATCCTCATCCTCACCTTCAGCCGCAAGGCGGCCGTGGAACTGCGCGACCGGGCCGCCCTGCGGCTCGGCGGCGCGCGGGCTCCGCAGGCGACCACCTTCCACTCCTTCTGCTACGGGCTCGTCCGCGCCCACCAGGACACCGACCTGTTCGCCGATCCGCTGCGGCTGCTGTCCGGCCCGGAGCAGGACGTGATGGTCCGCACCCTGCTGGAGGGCCAGCGCCGGATCCGCTCCATCCGCTGGCCGGACGACCTGCGGGCCGCGCTGACCACGCGCGGCTTCGCGGACGAGGTCCGCGCCGTCCTGGCCCGCGCCCGCGAGCTGGGCCTCGGCCCGTCCGCGCTCGACTCCTTCGCGACCCGGATCGGCCGGCCCGACTGGAAGGCGGCCGCGGCGTTCCTCTCCGAGTACCTGGACGTCCTGGACCTGCAGGGCACGCTGGACTACGCGGAACTCCTGCACCGTGCGGTCCTCCTGGCGGAAGGCACCCCCGCCCTGTCCTCCTCCTACGACGCGATCTTCGTGGACGAGTACCAGGACACGGACGCCTCCCAGCTGCGGCTGCTGCGCGCGCTGAACGGCCCCGCCGGGACGCTGGTCGCCTTCGGCGACCCGGACCAGTCGATCTACGCCTTCCGGGGCGCGGACATCAACAACGTGCTGGACTTCGAGTCGGCGTTCCCGGGCGCGGCGGTCAAGGCCCTGACGGTGGGCCGCCGCTCGGGCGCGGCCCTCCTGGCGGCGACCCGCCTCCTGACGGCCCGCATGCCCCTGCCCCGCCTCCCCGCGGCGGCGGTCCGCGCGCACCGGGGCCTCCAGGCCACGCGGGAGGGCGGCCGGGTGGAGGTGTACACCTACCCCACGGCCGGGGCCGAGCTGGACAACATCGCCGACATCCTGCGCCGGGCCCACCTCGAGGACGGCGTGCCCTGGCAGGACATGGCGGTCCTGGTCCGCGCGGGCGGCCGCACCCTCCCGTCGATGCGGCGCGCCCTGATCACGGCGGGCGTCCCGGTCGAAACCGACGGCACGGACACCCCCCCCCGCCACGAACCGGCGGTGGCCCCCCTCCTGACGGCCCTCCGCACAGCCGCCACAGCCGCCGCCCCCCCCCAGCTGCCCGCCCCCCGCCACGGCGCCCCCGCCGCCCTGCCCCCCTCCACGCCCGCGTTCCCCCCGACCGACCCCGCAGCGCCGGCCCCCGCCGACCTCCCGCCGACGACCGCCGCCGCGACGCCCGCGCCCGGCGCCGCGACGCCCGCGCCCGGCGTCGGCACGGGCGTGCCCGGTGACCCGGACGGCCGGGTCGTACCCGACCCCGCCGATGCCGCCGCCCCGGCGGACGGAGCCGATCCGGCGGGCCCCGCGGCGCCGGGGCGCGGCGAGCCGTCGGTGGGCGCCGCCGCGGCAGCGGCCGGCGTGGGCGCCGCAGGCGGCGGTGTGAGCGAGCTTGCTCGCAACTCCGGGGCGGGCGGGCGGGGAACATCCCCCGGCCCCGATGCCGAGTCCGGACCCGCACGACCCGGCGACCCCGGCTTTGCCGAGTCCCAGCCCGCCGCAGGCGACCCCGCTGGCGACCCCGGCTCCGCCGAGCCCCGTACCGCCGAGCCCGCCGCAGGCGACCCCGCGGGCGACCCCGTCGACCAGGTCGGGATCGGGGTCGAGGCTGCCATCGAGCTGCTCGGCTCGCCGCTCGGCGGGATGGACGCCGCCGACCTGCGCCGCCTCGGCCGGGCCCTCCGCGAGGAGGAGCGCGCCGCCGGCGTCAAGGTGCCCGCGCCCTCCGACGTGCTGCTCGCGCGCGCCCTGGCGGAGCCGGAACGGCTCACCGCCCACGACCCCGCCTACGCCCGCGGAGCGCAGCGCCTCGGCCTCCTCCTGCGCAAGGCCCGCGAGCTCCTCCAGGGCGGCGGCACCGCGGAAGAGGCCCTGTGGACCCTGTGGGACGGCACCCCCTGGCCCCAGCGGCTCGAGCGCTCCGCCCGCCGCGGCGGCGCGGCCGGCCGCAACGCCGACCGCGATCTCGACGCCGTCTGCGCCCTCTTCGACACCGCCGCCCGCGCCGAGGACCGCACCGGCGGCCGCGGCGCCCTCAACTTCCTCGAACAACTGGAGGCGGAGGACATCGCCGCCGACACGTTGACGACCCGCGCCGCCCGCCCCGACGCGGTCCGGCTGATGACCGCCCACCGCTCCAAGGGCCTGGAGTGGTCCCTGGTCGTCGTGGCCGGCGTACAGGAGGGCCTGTGGCCCGACCTCCGCCGCCGCGGCTCCCTCCTCGAGGCCGACCGCATCGGCCGCGACGGCCTCGCCGAGCCCCTCACCCCCGGCGCGCTCCTCGCCGAGGAGCGCCGGCTCTTCTACGTCGCCGCCACCCGCGCCCGCGACCGCCTCGTCGTCACCGCCGTCAAGGCCCCGGCCGAGGACGGCGACCAGCCCTCCCGCTTCCTCACCGAACTCGGCGTCACCCCGAAGGACGTCACCGGCCGCCCCCGCCGCCCCCTCGCCGTCCCGGCCCTCGTCGCCGAACTGCGCGCCACCACCGTCGACCCCGACGCCTCGCCCGCCCTGCGCGACGCGGCCGCCCGGCGTCTCGCCCGCCTCGCCGCGCTCACCGACGACGAGGACCGCCCGCTGGTCCCCGCCGCGCACCCGCAGCGCTGGTGGGGGCTGTACGAGCCCACCCGCAGCAGCGTCCCGCTGCGCGACCGGGAGCGGCCCGTCGCGCTGTCCGGCAGCGCCCTGGACCAGCTCGCCAACACCTGCTCGCTCCAGTGGTTCCTCGGCCGCGAGGTCAAGGCCGACGCCCCCTCCACCGCCGCCCAGGGGTTCGGCAACGTCGTCCACGTCCTCGCCGACGAGGTCGCCTCCGGCCGCACCCCCGCCGACCTGGCCGTGCTCATGGAGCGCCTCGACTCCGTCTGGGACGCCCTCGCCTTCGACGCGCCCTGGAAGTCGGCCCAGGAGAAGGAGAACGCCCGCGCCGCCCTCGAGCGCTTCCTGCGCTGGCACACCACCGACCGCGGCGGCCGGGCGGCCGTGGCCACCGAGCACGAGTTCGACGTCACGCTCGAAGCGGGCGAGCACACCGTCCGGATCCGGGGCTCCATGGACCGCGTCGAAGCGGACCCGCAGGGGCGCGCGTACGTCGTCGACTTCAAGACCGGCAAGTCCGCCCCCACCAGGGACGAGGTCGCCCGCCACCCGCAGCTCGCCGTCTACCAGCTGGCCGTGCGCGAAGGCGCCGTCGACGAGGTCTTCGACGGCCTGCGCCCCGCCGGCGGCGGCGCCGAACTCGTCCAGCTGCGCCAGGGCGCGCCCAAGAAGGAGGGCGGCGACCAGGTACCGAAGGTCCAGGGTCAGCAGCCGCTCGACGGCGAGTGGGTCGGCGACCTGCTGGCCACCGCCGCCGGCCGGGTGCTGGACGAGCGCTTCGCGCCCGCCGCGGGCAAGCACTGCGACCACTGCTCCTTCCGCAGCTCGTGCAGCGCCCGCCCGGAGGGCCGCCAGACCGTGGAGTGAGCCGTACCGCCGCGTGCGCCGGACGCCGTGCCCGCCGGACGCCGAGCGATCCGGACGCCGTGCCCGCCGGACCGACGCGCGATCGGGCCCCCCGCCGACCCGCCGGGTGAGCAGAATCACCGCGCCGGCCGGGCCGCCGCGCCGGCCCGGCCGGCCCTCGCGCGCCGGACCGCCGCGCGAGGCGGGCCCGCCCCCCGGCCCGCCCGCCGGCTGAGACCGCGCCCGGACCGGAGTGTCGGTGGGGGCGGCTAGCCTTTTGAGGTGTCCGCGCGTCCGTCCGTCCTCACCGACCCCGAGCAGCTCAAAGAGCTCCTCGGCATCCCCTTCACGCCCGAGCAGCTGGCCTGCGCCACCGCACCGCCCGCCCCCCAGGTGATCGTCGCGGGCGCCGGCTCCGGCAAGACCACCGTCATGGCCGCCCGCGTGGTCTGGCTGGTGGGCACCGGCGCCGTCGCGCCCGAGCAGGTCCTCGGCCTGACCTTCACCAACAAGGCCGCCGGAGAGCTGTCCGAGCGCGTACGCACGGCCCTCGCGCGGGCCGGCATCACCGACCCTGACCCCTCACCCGCCGAGGCCGAATCGGCCGGCGGCGAGCCGCGCATCTCCACGTACCACGCCTTCGCCGGGCAGCTCCTCAAGGACCACGGCCTGCGCATCGGCCTGGAGCCCAGCTCCCGCCTCCTCGCCGACGCGACCCGCTTCCAGCTCGCCGCCAAGGTGCTGCGCGAGGCCCCCGGCCCCTACCCCTCGCTCACCAAATCCCTCCCCGACCTGGTCAGCGACCTGCTCGCGCTCGACGCGGAGCTCTCCGAGCACCTGGTCGAGCCGGCGCGCCTGCGGGCGTACGACACCGAGCTGCTGGACACGCTCGCCGACACCAAGCTCACCAACGACGACCTGCGCAAGGTTCCCGAGGCCGTGCGCGGCCGCCTCGAACTGCTGGAGCTCGTCGCCCGCTACCGCGCCGCCAAACGCTCCCGCGACCTCTTCGACTTCAGCGACCAGATAGCCCTCTCCGCGCAGCTCGCCACCACCCGGCCCGAGGTCGGGGCGCTGCTGCGCGAGGAGTTCCGGGTGGTCCTGCTCGACGAGTACCAGGACACCTCCGTCGCGCAGCGGCTGCTGCTGTCCGGGCTGTTCGGGGGAGGCACCGGGCACGCGGTGACCGCCGTGGGCGACCCCTGCCAGGCCATCTACGGCTGGCGCGGCGCCTCCGTGGCCAACCTCGACGACTTCCCCGCGCACTTCCCGCAGGCCGACGGCGCCCCCGCCACCCGCCTCTCGCTCAGCGAGAACCGGCGCAGCGGCGGCCGCCTGCTCGACCTGGCCAACGGGCTCGCCGCACCGCTGCGCGCCATGCACGAGGGGGTGGAGGCGCTGCGCCCGGCTCCCGGCGCCGAGCGCTCCGGCTTCGTGCGGTGCGCCCTGCTGGAGACCCATGCCGAGGAACTGGAGTGGCTCGGGGACTCCGTCGCGCACCTGGTCCGCACCGGGACCGAGCCGGGCGAGATCGCCGTGCTGTGCCGGTCCGCCGGGGACTTCGCGCGGATCCAGGCCGTGCTGGTGGCCCGGGACGTGCCCGTGGAGGTCGTCGGCCTGTCCGGGCTGCTGCACCTGCCGGAGGTCGCGGACCTCGTCGCCGTCTGCGAGGTGCTCCAGGACCCGGGCGCCAACGCCGCGCTGGTCCGGCTGCTCATCGGCCCGCGCTGGCGGATCGGCGCGCGCGACCTGGCCCTGCTGGGCCGCCGGGCCCGCCTGCTCGTCGGCCGCGCGCCGTCCGACGCGGACGCGGCGGACCCGGACGAGCGGCTCGCGGCGGCCGTCGAGGGCGTGGACCCGGCGGAGGTCGTGTCGCTGGCCGACGCCCTGGAGACCTTCCTGGACGGGGCGGGCCGGTCCGACGACGGGCTCCCCTTCTCCGCCGAGGCCCGGGTCCGCTTCGCGCACCTCGCGCAGGAGCTGCGCGACCTGCGGCGCTCCCTCTCCGACCCCCTGATGGACGTCCTGCACCGGATCCTGTCCGCGACGGGCCTCGAGGTGGAGCTCTCGGCCTCCCCGCACGCACTGGCGGCCCGCCGCCGGGAGACCCTGTCGAACTTCATGGACGTGGCCGCGGGCTTCGCCGCCCTGGACGGCGAGGCGACCCTGCTGGCCTTCCTCGCCTTCCTGCGGACGGCGGCCCAGTACGAGAAGGGCCTGGACCACGCCCTGCCGGGCGGGGAGAACACGGTGAAGGTGCTGACCGCCCACAAGTCCAAGGGCCTGGAGTGGGACGTGGTCGTCGTCCCCGACCTGTGCGCCGGGGCCTTCCCGAAGGAGCGGGCGCCGGAGGCCTGGACCTCGTACGCGAAGGTGCTCCCGTACGCGCTGCGCGGCGACGCGCCGACGCTGCCGGCGGACCCGGCCTGGACCTCGGCCGGGCTCAAGTCCTTCAAGGCGGCCCTGAAGGACCACAAGTCCGTGGAGGAACTGCGCCTCGGCTACGTGACCTTCACCCGCCCCCGCTCCCTCCTCCTGGCCTCGGGCCACTGGTGGGGCCCGACCCAGAAGAAGCGCCGCGGCCCCTCCGCCTTCCTGACCGGGCTGTACGAGCACTGCGCGGCCGGCGCCGGGGAGATCGAGGCCTGGGCGGACGAGCCGGAACCGGACGCGGAGAACCCGGCCCTGTCCGCCGAAGCCGCCAAGGACCACTCCTGGCCGCTTCCCCTCGACCCCGGCTCGCTGGCGCTCCGCCGCTCGGCGGCCGCCCTGGTGCAGTCCTACCTGGCGGCCCCGCCCCCGCCCGAGCGGGCCCGGCCGGAGGAGGACGAGGCCTACCTCTGGCCCCCGGACTGCGAGGACCCGTCCTACGAGGACGAACCCTGGCCGGACGACGAGGACTGGCCGCAGCCGGACCCCGCGCCGCCGGCCGAACCCCGGCCGACGGGCCCGGCGCCGGCCCCGTACGACCACGGCGACCTCTGGCCCGGAGCGGACCCGGCGGAGCCCCGCCCCACCCCGGCGCACCCGCCTGCCCCGGGCGGGGCGGGGGGCAGCGCCCGGTACGACGAAGACCTCTGGCCGCAGGACGCCCCGCCCGCCGCCCGCCCGGCCCCGCCCGCCGCCCGCCCGGCTCCCGACGGCGCCCGGCCCGCCCCCGGCGGAACCGGCGGCCCGGTCCTGTCCGCCGGGCCGCCGCTCCTGCCCGAGGAGGCGCGGGCCGTCGCCTCCTGGGACCGGGACCTCGACGCCCTGGAGGGCGAGCTCCGCCGTGCCCGCGCGGCGGTCCGCGACGTCGAACTCCCCCCCGCCCTGTCGGCCGGCCAGCTGCTCCGGCTCGCCGCCGACGAGCAGGGCTTCGCCCGCGACCTCGCCCGCCCCATGCCCAAGCCCCCGCAGCCCGCCGCCCGCCAGGGCACCCGGTTCCACGCCTGGGTCGAGTCCCGCTTCGACGAACTCCCGCTCCCGCTGCTCGACGTGCTCGACCCCGCCACCGAGCTGCCCGGCTCCGACCAGGAGGTCGCCGACGAGGCGGACCTCGACTCCCTCAAGGCCGCCTTCGAGCGCAGCGAGTACGCGGACCGGCCGCCCCACCGCATGGAGGCCCCGGTCCAGCTCACCCTCGCCGGCCGCGTCATCCGCGGCCGGATCGACGCCGTCTACCGCACGGACACCGGCTACGAGATCGTCGACTGGAAGACCGGCCGCACCACCGAGGCCGACCCGCTCCAGCTCGCCGTCTACCGCCTGGCCTGGGCGGAAGCCACCGGCACCCCGCTCGAGCAGGTCACCGCCGCCTTCCTGCACGTCCGCAGCGGCCGTGTGATCCGCCCCCGCGACCTCCCCGACCGGGCCCGTCTTGAGCGGATCCTCCAAGGCACATCGGGCACCGACAGTGACCATCAGGTGGACGGCTAGGCTCGGGGCCATGAGCGACACCCCGCCGGACAGCGTCGTCCGCACGTACATCGACACCCACCGCGCCGCCTTCCTCGCCGACCTCGCCGAGTGGCTGCGCATCCCCTCCGTCTCGGTGCAGCCCGAGCACGCGGGCGACGTGCGCCGCAGCGCCGAATGGCTCGCGGCGAAGCTCAAGGAGACCGGCTTCCCGGTCGCCGAGGTCTGGGAGACCGCGGGCGCCCCGGCCGTGTTCGCGCACTGGCCGAGCGAGGACCCGGACGCGCCCACCGTCCTCGTGTACGGGCACCACGACGTGCAGCCCGCCGCCCTCGCCGACGGCTGGCACTCCGACCCGTTCGAGCCGGTCATCCGCGACGGCCGCATGTACGGGCGCGGCGCCGCCGACGACAAGGGGCAGGTGTTCTTCCACACCCTGGGCGTACGGGCGCACCTGGCGGCCACCGGCGCCGCCGCCCCCGCCGTGAACCTCAAGCTCCTCGTCGAGGGCGAGGAGGAGTCCGGCTCCCCGAACTTCCGCGCGCTCGTCGAGGCCCGCGCGGCCGAGCTCGCCGCCGACGTCGTGATCGTCTCCGACACCGGCATGTGGTCCGAGACCACCCCCACGGTGTGCACCGGCATGCGCGGCGTCGCCGACTGCGAGATCGACTTCCACGGCCCGGACCAGGACATCCACTCCGGAGCCTTCGGCGGGGCCGTGCCGAACCCGGCCGCCGTCGCCGCCCGGCTGGTCGCGGCCCTGCACGACGACGAGGGGCGGGTGACGATCCCCGGCTTCTACGAGGGCATCGCCGAGCTCACCGACGCCGAGCGCGCGCTGATCGCCGAGCTCCCGTTCGACGAGTCCGAGTGGCTGCGCACGGCCAAGTCCCACGCGGCCGCCGGCGAGGCCGGGTACTCCACCCTGGAGCGTGTCTGGGCCCGCCCGACGGCCGAGGTCAACGGCATCGGCGGCGGCTACCAGGGCCCCGGCGGCAAGACGATCGTGCCCGCCTCCGCCCACCTGAAGCTGTCGTTCCGCCTGGTGTCGGGGCAGGACCCGTACGAGGTCGAGGCGGCCGTCCGGGACTGGGTCGCGGCCCGCGTCCCGGACGGGATCCGCCACTGCATCACCTTCGGCGCACCGACCCGCCCGTGCCTGACCCCGCTGGACCACCCGGCGCTGCAGTCGGTCGTACGGGCGATGGGCCGCGCCTTCGGCCAGAAGATCCGCTTCACCCGCGAGGGCGGCTCGGGGCCGGCGGCCGACCTCCAGGACGTCCTGGGCGCGCCCGTCCTCTTCCTCGGCATCTCCGTGCCGTCCGACGGCTGGCACTCGCCGAACGAGAAGGTCGAGCTGGACCTCCTCCTCAAGGGCGTCGAGACGACCGCCTACCTCTGGGGCGATCTGGCCGCGTCCCACCGCACATCCGCCTGACGCCCACCTGCCTGTCCCACCACCGGGGGAGTTGGAAGTACCCGTGAGCATCCATACCGAGCGTCCGATCTCGCTGACCGCGCCCAGCGGAATCGACCGTGTCGCACACCACCGCCTCGACGAGGCCTGGCTGGCCGCCGCCTGGAGCCACCCGACGACCCGCGTCTTCGTCGTCTCCGGCGGCCAGGTGCTGATCGACGACACCCCCGACGGGGGCACGGGCATCGTGATGACCCCGGCCTTCGAGGCCCCGGTCACCGAGACGCACCGCTACTTCCTGGGGACCGACGAGGACGGCGTACGGTACTTCGCGCTGCAGAAGGACGCGCTGCCGGGCCGCATGGACCAGTCGGCCCGCGCGGCCGGCCTGCGCGAGGCCGGACTGCTGCTGTCGCCGCGCGACGCGGGGCTCATGGTGCACGCGGTGGCGCTGGAGAACTGGCAGCGGATGCACCGCTTCTGCTCCCGCTGCGGCGAGCGCACGGTGGTCGCGGCCGCCGGGCACATCCGCCGCTGCCCGGGCTGCGGCGCGGAGCACTACCCGCGTACCGACCCGGCCGTGATCATGCTGGTCACGGACGACCAGGACCGTGCCCTGCTGGGCCGCCAGGTGCACTGGCCGGAGGGCCGCTTCTCCACCCTGGCCGGCTTCGTGGAGCCGGGCGAGTCGATCGAGCAGTCCGTCGTGCGCGAGGTGTGGGAGGAGGCGGGCGTCCGGGTCGGCGAGGTCGAGTACGTGGCCAGCCAGCCCTGGCCGTTCCCGTACAGCCTGATGCTGGGCTTCACGGCCCGCGCCACCAGCTACGAGATCACGGTGGACGGCGAGGAGATCGAGGAGGCCCGCTGGTTCTCCCGCGAGGACCTGCGCACGGCGATCGAATCGGGCGAGGTCGTCCCCCCGGCGGGAGGCATCTCCATCGCCGCCCGCCTGGTGGAGCTCTGGTACGGCCAGCCCCTGCCCAAGCCCGGCCCCACCACCTGAGGCCAGGGCGGGCCCGCGAGGCCCGGCCCGGCCCGCAGACGGCAGAAGGCCCCCGCCGGGGCGGGGGCCTTCTGTGATGGGGAGGCGATCAGACGGCGAGGGCCTGCTTGACCTGGGCCAGGCTCGGGTTCGTCATGACGGACTCGTGGCCCGCGGAGGACTTCACGAGGACCGTGGGAACCGTCTGGTTGCCGCCGTTGGCCTTCTCCACGAACGCCGCGGACTCCGGGTCGAGCTCGATGTTGATCTCGTTGTACGCGATGCCTTCCCGGTCCAGCTGGGTCTTCAGCCGGCGGCAGTAGCCGCACCAGGTCGTGCTGTACATCGTGACGGTGCCCGTGTCCTGCATGCTGCGCTCTCCTTCGTGGGGGCTCGGTGGTCCGAGTACTCGAACGTACGGGGTCGCCCGACCATTCCCGTGCGCTCCTGCCGGTAAGTACTACGGACGCCGGGAGCCTGTGGACAGGTTTCCCGCCCGACCCACGAGACCTGGCAGCATGGCGGGGTGACACCAGCAACGCACACCTCATCCTTCGCCGGCCCCGTCGACTCGGCCGACGCGGTGCTCCTGGGCCTGGACCCGGAGCAGCGCGAGGTCGCGACGACCCTGCGCGGACCGGTGTGCGTGCTGGCGGGAGCCGGCACCGGCAAGACCCGCGCGATCACCCACCGCATCGCCTACGGGGTCCAGTCCGGCCAGCTCATGCCGGCCAGTGTGCTGGCCGTCACCTTCACCAACCGGGCCGCGGGGGAGATGCGCGGCCGGCTGCGCGGACTCGGCGCGGGCGGGGTCCAGGCCCGGACCTTCCACTCCGCCGCCCTGCGCCAGCTCCAGTACTTCTGGCCCAAGGCGGTCGGCGGGGACGTGCCCCGGCTGCTGGAGCGCAAGATCCAGTTCGTGGCCGAGGCGGGCGCGCGCTGCCGCATCCGCCTCGACCGCGGTGAGCTGCGCGATGTCACCGGCGAGATCGAGTGGGCCAAGGTCACCCAGACCGTGCCCGCCGACTATCCGGCGGCCGCCCTCAAGGCGGGCCGCGAGGCACCGCGCGACCTGGCCGAGATCGCCCAGATCTACGGGACGTACGAGCAGCTCAAGCGCGACCGCGGCATGATCGACTTTGAGGACGTGCTGCTCCTGACCGTCGGCATCCTCCAGGACCGCCACGACATCGCCGAGCAGATCCGCGCCCAGTACCAGCACTTCGTCGTCGACGAGTACCAGGACGTCAGCCCCCTCCAGCAGCGGCTGCTGGACCTGTGGCTCGGCGAGCGCGACAGCCTGTGCGTCGTCGGCGACGCCAGCCAGACGATCTACTCCTTCACCGGCGCCACCCCCGACCACCTGCTGAACTTCCGCACCCGCTACCCGCAGGCCACGGTGGTCAAGCTGGTCCGCGACTACCGGTCCACCCCCCAGGTGGTCCACCTCGCCAACGGACTCCTGAACCAGGCCCGGGGCCGGGCCGCCGAGCACCGGCTCGAGCTGGTCTCGCAGCGCGAGGCCGGTCCCGACCCGGTGTACGCGGAGTACCCGGACGAGCCCGCCGAGGCCGAGGGCGTCGCCCACCGGATCCGCGACCTGATCGCGGCGGGCGTCCCGGCCGGCGAGATCGCCGTGCTGTACCGGATCAACGCCCAGTCCGAGGTCTACGAGCAGGCCCTCGCCGACGCCGGGGTGCCGTACCAGCTGCGCGGAGCCGAGCGGTTCTTCGAGCGGCAGGAGGTCCAGAAGGCGCTCCTCGCGCTGCGCGGGGCCGCCCGGTCCGGCGGGAACGACCCCCTGCTCGACGATGTCGTCGAGCTCGGCTCCCAGGTCCGCGCCGTGCTCAGCTCCACCGGCTGGACCGCCGAGCCGCCCGCCGGATCCGGCGCCGTGCGCGACCAGTGGGAGTCGCTGGCCGCGCTGGTCCGGCTCGCCGAGGACTTCGCCCGCGCCCGGCCGGGCGCCACCCTGGCGGACCTGACGGTCGAGCTGGAGGAGCGCAAGGCCGCCCAGCACGCCCCGACCGTCCAGGGCGTCACCCTGGCCTCGCTGCACGCGGCGAAGGGCCTGGAGTGGGACGCCGTGTTCCTCGTGGGCCTCACCGACGGCATGATGCCGATCACCTACGCCAAGACCGACGAGCAGGTCGAGGAGGAGCGCCGGCTGCTCTACGTCGGCGTAACCCGGGCCCGGCTGCACCTGGGCCTCTCCTGGGGCCTCTCCCGGGCTCCGGGCGGCCGGGCCTCCCGACGGCCCAGCCGCTTCCTGAACGGCCTGCGGCCGGGCTCCACGGCTCCGGGAAACGGGCCGGGCGGCGCGGCCGAGCGGCCGGCCGCCCGCAAACGCGGCCGCCGGGGCCCGGTGCTGTGCCGGGTCTGCGGCAAGACCCTGACCGAGGCCGGCGAGCTGAAGCTGATGCGCTGCGAGGACTGCCCGTCCGACATGGACGAAGGGCTCTACGAGCGGCTGCGCGAGTGGCGCGCGGTCCAGTCGAAGGAGCAGGGCCTGCCCGCCTACTGCGTCTTCACGGACAAGACGCTGATGGCGATCGCGGAGGCCGCGCCCTCCGAGGGCGGCGAGCTCTCGATGATCTCCGGGGTGGGTGGACGGAAGCTCGAGCGGTACGGAGCCGACGTGTTGGCCATCTGCGCAGGTCAGGAGCCTGGGGCCGTGGAGTCTGACGACGCGTAGAAACTTGTCGGAAAAATAGTTTGCACATGCCCGGCGAATCCCCATAGGTTCTTAGCAACGGAAACGGTGGCTTCTCCGAAGCCCTGGATCCGTGCTGTACTTATCCGAATACGCATGGGACGGGCCTCCGGGCCCCGTCCCCGAGACGCCGAGAGGAGGCGAAACCAGTGATCAGCTTCATGACCTTCACCAAAATGACCGATCGCTCGGTCGACGCTTCCTGCCTGCTCGGTTCCGTCTCTCTCCGGGGTACCGGTCTGTCCGCGATCCCCGCGGCCATTCCGGCCCTCCTGGCGACCCTTCCGGTCAGCGAGCGCAATGAGCGACCGACCCAGGCACCGGTGGCAGTACTGGCAGCAGAAGCCCAGGCGTACGGCGCCTACGGCTCCGCCGCCGCGGCCGGTGCCGCCGGTGCCGGATTCAAGCGCCAGACGAAGCAGACCAAGCAGACGAAGCAGCACCACCTGATGTGGGCCTACCGCGGGCTCGAACCCTGGAGTGATCCAGCCTGATCGCATGATCTGGCCGGCGCCTTCAGGGCCGCGGAACCCCACCCGGGATCCGCGGCCCTTCTGTTTGTCCCCGAACGGGGGCGACACAGCGAAGGGGCCACGGGGCTGGCGGAGCCAGTCGGTGTGAGGACAGCCCAGCCGAACCCGGCCGACCGGCCGGAACGACTAGCCGAACAAGACGAGGAAGAAACCACCGTGCAACTTGAAGCGCACGCCCCGTCCGTACCGCAGACCCGAACGATCTCCCCGCCCGCAGTCCCGGAGGACCACACCTTGACCCCGCTCACGGCGCTCACCGCGCTCGACGACGCCATCGAGAACCTCGGCGTACCCGTTCCCTGCCGCACCTTCGACCCCGAGGTCTTCTTCGCCGAGTCCCCGGCCGACGTCGAGTACGCCAAGTCCCTGTGCCGGACCTGCCCGCTGGTCGAGGCCTGCCTCGCCGGGGCGACCGAGCGCCGCGAGCCCTGGGGTGTCTGGGGCGGCGAGCTCTTCGTCCAGGGTGTCGTCGTCGCCCGGAAGCGGCCGCGCGGTCGCCCGCGCAAGAACCCGGTTGTCGCGGCATGACCGCCACCGGAACCATCGACCGCCCCCTCACGCACGACCCCCTGAAGCAGGCCCTCATGACCGCCCACTCCACGAGCGAGCAGCCCCACGGCGCCGCCCACGCAGACTTCATCACCACCGGCGCGATCACCTCGCGTCAGAACAGGACCCGCGAAATGCAACTCATCCCAGAAGCCCTGGCTCGTGCCCATATGGACGACCGCATGCGCGAGGCGGACGCCGAGCGTCACGCCCTGCGCCTGGTCGCCGCCCGCCGCATGCAGCGGCGAGCCGAGCGCGTCTCGCTGCGCGCCCGCCGCGCGCTGGCCATGGCCGTCATGCAGTAAGAGGCATGCCATAGCAGGCATGCCCTGGCCGGTATCCGGCAAGAGCAGAACACCAGTCCCGGGGGGACCGGTCCGAACGGACCGGTCCCCCCGGTGCGTTGCGAGGGGCTCTCCACCCGCACGGCGATATCGTCTGGAGGTGGACCAGCCGACTCCCCACCCCGCCCAGCCGGGCCCCGAGAACCAGCCCGTCGTCTGCGCACGCTGCGGTGCCCGGTCTCCCGACGGCGCCCCGATCACCTGGACCTGCTCGGTGGAGAACGGGACCAGGCAGTACTTCTGCGTCGACTGCGCGCGCGCCCATCTCCGGTCGATCGAGGGCAGGCTCGACTCCTCCTGGTGGTGACGCCAGGTCAGGACGGCGCCGACGTCGTGTCGGCGCCGCCGCCCGTCACCGCGCGGGAGCGAACCCCGGCAGCCAGGTGTCCAGTTCGTCACGCAGCCGTACCGTGGCGCCCAGCTGGCACAGCACCCCGATGGTGCTGAGCGTCACCCGGTGGATCAGCAGGTACGAGGGCGGCAGGTTGATCTGCCGGCCCAACTGGTGTGCGGGGGAGCGGGGATCGGCGATCCGGGCCGCCTGGCCGCGCAGCCAGGGGCGCGTGAAGGTGAACTCCTCGGCCTCGGCGGGCTCGATGATCGGCTTCAGGTAGTCCAGCACCGCGTCGGGGTCCAATTCGATGGACTCCTTCACGAACCCCTCGCCGCACAGGTGCCCGTAGACGCCCTCGGCATCACCGTCCAGCGTCATCCGCAGAGACCTGCCGATGGGCTTGGGCCAGCCGCCGGGCAGCCGGTCCACGGTGCCGAAGTCCAGGACGCCCAGCTGCATCCGGCCGTCCTCGCCCGATATCAGCCGGAAGTTGCCCGGGTGCGGGTCCGCGTGGAGCAGCCCGGTGCGCGCCGGCCCGGAGAAGAGGAACCGGGCCAGGAGCTGTCCGGCGCGGTCGCGCTCCTCCTGCGTGCCGTCGGCTATCACCTCCGACAGCGGCCTCCCCTCCAGCCACTCGGTCACCAGCACCTGGTCGCCCTGGTGGACGACGTCCGGCACGACGACGTCGGGGTCGTCGAGGAACGCGTCCGCGTGCGTCCGCTGGGCCTCGGCCTCGAGCTCGTAGTCGAGCTCCTCCGAAACCCGGTCGCGCAGCTCCTTGATCAGCGGCTTGATCTCCATGCCCGGGATCAGCGGGCCCAGCAGCCCCGCGAAGCGGCTCAGCTGCTTCAAGTCCGACAGGAGCGCCTCACCGGCTCCCGGGTACTGCACCTTGACCGCCACCTGCCGGCCGTCGTGCCACACCGCCCGGTGCACCTGCCCGATCGAGGCCGCCGCGGCCGGCTTGTCCTCGAACTCCTCGAACAGGTCGCGCCAGTCCGCGCCCAACCGGTCCGCGAGCACCTGGTGCACGGTGGCCGCGGGCAGCGGCGGGGCCGCCTCCTGGAGCTTGGTCAGCGCGGCCCGGTAGGGCCCCGCCACCTCCTCCGGCAGGGCGGACTCGAAGACCGACAGGGCCTGCCCGAACTTCATGGCACCGCCCTTCAGTTCCCCGAGCGTGCGGAACAGCTGCTCGGCGGTGCGCTGCTGGAGCTCGCGCGCCACGATCTCCGCCGACTTGCCGCCGATCCGCTTGCCCAGCCCCCAGGTGGCCCGACCCGCGATGCCCAGCGGCAGCGCGGCCAGCTTGACGGTGCGGGTGACCGCCTTCCGGGGAAGATCAGACATATGCCCCTCCATGTCCCAGACAGCTGCGCCGCAAGCGGCGGTTCGGGGAGACCCCCTCCAACCCACGCATCCTGTCATGGCCCTACCGGCGGGTCCGCTCCCGATCCTCCCCCGGCGCCCCGCACCACCGCGGGGCGTCCGGCGCCCGCTCCGCAAGGACAGTCGGGATGGGGCAGCAGCGAGCTGTGCTCCCAGTGGAGCCCCGGGAGGGCGGCCTCCCAGCGGGACGCGGTGGAGGCGGGCAGTTCGCCGTCGAGGAAGGACAGGGCATGGGCCGCGGCCAGCCCCGCCACCGCCGTGGACAGCCCCAGGTCGCAGGCGGCGCCCGTCCGCCGGCGGTGGGCGGACCGCCACTGCACCAGCATCCTCGGCCAGGCCGGATCCCGGTCCACGCGGTCGCGCTCCATGCACCCGGCGCACGCGGTAGCCCCGGGCAGCACCAGCGGCCCCACCAGCCCGGTGCCCTCCAGCACCCCCGCGTACAGGTGCGGGATCCCGGTGGCGACCCAGGGGGCCGCGGTGTCCGGATCCGGGGCCCAGGCGTGCAGCCCGTCCCGCGGCGCGACCACCACCAGGGCGAGCCCCGGCCGCGGACCCTCGCCTTCCCCGGCCCGCGGGGCCCGCCCCGGCGCCGACTCGCGCACCAGCCCGCCCGCCGCTTCGGCCCGCAGCCGGCCCACGCTCCCGGGCTCGAGCCCGCCCGGAGCCACGTCCCCCGGCTCGACCCGGCCGCCGTCGAGCACCTCGACCCCGCCCACGCCGGCTCCCGCCAGGACGGAGGCGATCAGGGCTCCCACCCGGCCGCTCCCGCGCACCTGGACCCGTATCGCCCGGCGCGCGGCGATGCCCCTCAAGTCCCCGCCCGGTTCGCGGTGCACCAGGGAGAGCGAGCCCAGATCGGGGGCCAGCCGCTCCAGGGTCTCCGGCCGCCCCCGCACGGCCTGGGCCCGCGGGCCGCCCGCCGTGGCGTCGTCGATCAGCCCCGCCCCGGCCAGCCGCCGGACCAGCTCGTCCGCCTGGCCGTCCGGCAGTCCCATCCCCGAGGCCTCGGCCCGCAGCAGCTCCATCCGCCGCGTCCCGTCGATCCGGTCGATGAACGCGCCCGTCGCCGTGTCGACCGGGCCGAGCACCACCGCGTGGGCGGGGGTCACCCCGAACTGCACCGTCTGCAGGTCCCGCCACGCCCGTGCCAGCGCCGGCTTCACCTTCGGATACATGGTTCCGTCCCCCTCGATTCCCCGGGCGGCGCTCCCACCGCCCCCATGTGCCGTCCTTCGCCACAGTGCCCGTCCTCCGCGTTCCGTGCGGGAATTTGTCCACAGGCAAGGCCTATAAGGCATATGAGATGGAGAAATGGTGCGGCCGGGACACCAGCCGCGCATCGATCCGCGCACCGGTCCGCGCCCGGTCCGCGCACCGATCCCACACCGATCACGTTCGAACCCCGGACGTGCGGGACTTCCGCGACGGGTACCGGGTACCGTCGTGGCGTGTCCGCCGACCTCCCGCAGCGCGCCGTCGAAGTCCGCCGGAGCGCGCGCCGCCGCAGGACCGTATCCGCCTACCGCGAGGGTGACCGTACGGTCGTCCTGATCCCTGCCCGGATGTCGGAGGCCGAGGAGCAGCGCTGGGTGGGCGTCATGCTCGACAAACTGGCCGCGCAGGAGAGCAAGCGCACCCTCGGGGACGCGGAACTGACCGAACGCGCCGAGCGTTTGTCCGAGCAGTTCTTCGGCGGCCGGGCCCGTCCCCGCTCCGTCCGCTGGGTCACCAACCAGAACACCCGCTGGGGCTCCTGCACCCCGGCCGAAGGCAGCATCCGGCTCTCGCACCGCCTCCAGGGGATGCCGGAGTACGTCGTCGACTACGTGCTCCTGCACGAGCTGGCGCACCTCCTCGTGCCCGGCCACGGACCGCGCTTCTGGAAGCTGCTGGAGGCCTATCCCCGCACCGAGCGGGCCCGCGGATACCTGGAGGGCGTCGTCGCCGCCGAGCGCCTCCCGAAGGTTCCCGCGTCCCGGGACGAATAGCCGGCCCGCGGGCCGCACCCCACTCGCCCTGTCACACACGGTGATATGTACCGGGTCGGTACCGACTTGGCCGGATGTCGGCCGTTGCCGTTAGCCTGAGCGGCACGCATTCACAGTCGGGATGGGGGACGGTCGTTACGTATGGCAAGGGAATTCCAGCGGGGCCACAAGGCCAAGATCAGTGATCTGACGGCGGGCACCGATCTGTACGTGGGCGTCCAGATCGCCGGGCCCGGGCTCACCTTCGACATCAGCTGCTTCGGCCTCGACGCCGAGGAACGGCTCTCGGACGACCGCTACTTCATCTTCTTCAACCAGCCGAAGTCGCCGGAGGAGTCCATCCAGCAGCTCGGCCCGCAGGCCGGTGACACGGAATCCTTCCGGGTGACCCTGGACCGCGTGCCGTCGTCCATCCACAAGCTGTCCTTCACCGCCACCCTCGACGGCGCCGGCCAGATGTCCCAGATCGGACCGGGCCACATCCGGATCGTGGCGGGCGGCGAAGAGGTCGTCCGGTACGCGTTCAACGGCTCGGAATTCACCACCGAGCGGGCCGTGATGCTCGGCGACTTCTACCTCAAGGACGTATGGCGCTTCGCCGCCGTCGGCCAGGGCTTCGACGGCGGCCTCGACGCGCTGCTCAGGAACTTCGGCGGCGAGGTCGCCGAGGACCAGCCGCAGCAGCAGGCCCCGGCCGCCCAGGCGGGCGCCGCGCCGGGGTTCGCCCCGCCGCCGCAGGCGGCCGCCCCGGCCCCGTCGTTCGGCGCCCCGGCCCCGGCCCCGGCGTTCGGCGCCCCGGCCCCGCCGGCCCCCCCCCCGCAGCCCCCGGCTCCGGCGCCCTCCTTCGGCGCGCCCGTGCCCGCCCCCGCGCCCGCCCCGGCCCCAGCGCCGGCCCCGCAGCCGCAGGCGTACCCGCAGCACACCGCGCCCACCATGGCCGCGCCGTTCGCCCCGCCGGCCCCCGCGCCCTACGGGCAGCCGCCCCAGCAGCCCTCGTACGGCCAGGTACCGCCGCCCGCCCCGGCCCCCGCGCCCTACGGGCAGCAGCCGGGCTACGGCCAGGTCCCGGGCCAGCCGCCGCCCGCCTTCGGGCAGGTCCCCGGGCAGCCGCCCGGCTACGCCCCGCAGGCCGCCGCCCCCGCCGGGGCCGGTCTCGCCGCCGCCCTCCAGCCGTACAAGGAAGCCCCCACGGGCGCCCGCTGGACCCCGCAGAACCAGCAGCTCATGCGCGTCGACCTGTCGATGGGCGGCCAGGCCGTCCTCGCCCGCCAGGGCAGCATGGTCCTCTACCAGGGCAAGGTCGACTTCAGCTACAAGGGAGCCGGCTTCGCGGGCCGCATCGTCGGCAACGCCACCGGCCAGGAGATGCAGCTCATGCGCTGCACCGGCCGCGGGCAGGTCTTCCTCGCCGAGAACGGCGCCCACCTGCACGCCATCGAGCTCCAGGGCGACGGCATCTGCGTCTCCGCCGAGAGCGTCCTCGCCTTCGACGAGTCGCTCCAGCACGAGGTCCGCCGCATCGAAGGCCACGGCATCCCCGGCGGCGCCCTGTTCACCATGCAGTTCCAGGGCACCGGCACGGTGATCGTCAAGACGCACGGCGTTCCGGTCGTGCTGCCGGTCACCCCGACCACCTTCGCGGACAGCAACGCCATCGTGGCATGGTCCGCCGCCTCCCAGGTGATCATTTCCAGCCAGGTCCGGCTCCGGCGCAACGCCTACCCCGGCCACAGCGGGGAGACCGTGAACCTCCAGTTCCGCGGCGCTCCCGGCAACTTCATCGTCGTCCAGCCGTACGAGGTCTGAGGGAGCCCGACATGAACGCAATGAACCAGCAGCTCGCGGGCTTCGCCCCGACCCCCGTCACGGCCCGCATGGAGAACCACGGCCGGGCCATGCTCAAGGTCGCCATGCAGAGCGGGCAGGACCTCTTCGCCCGCACCGGCTCGATGGTGGCCTACGAGGGTTTCGTCCAGTACGAGCCCAACCCGCCGGCCGTGCGCCAGATGGCCTCGCAGTGGGTCACCGGCGAAGGCGCCCCGCTGATGAAGTGCACCGGCGACGGCCTGCTCTACCTCGCCGACTACGGCGCGGACGTGGTCGTCATCAACCTCAACAACGACGCGCTGTCCGTCAACGGCACCAACCTGCTCGCCTTCGACGCCCATCTCCAGTGGGGCGTCGAGCGGGTCAAGGGCATGGCCAAGTTCGCCGGCCAGGGCCTGTTCAACGTGTCGATCTCCGGCACCGGCTGGGTCGCGCTCACCTCGCGCGGCACGCCGATCGTCGTCGACTGCGGCCGCGGCGAGGACGAGACGTACGTCGACCCGGACGCGCTCGTCGCCTGGTCGCCGAATCTCAAGGTCAAGGGCAAGCGCAGCTTCAAGGCCTCGTCGATGATCGGCCGGGGCAGCGGGGAGGCCTACCAGATGGCCTTCTCCGGCCAGGGCATCGTCGTCGTACAGCCCAGCGAGGACAGCACCGACCGGCTCCGGGCCCGGGGCTGAGGGGGAGCGGACACATCATGCAGAGCGCACTTTTCGCCCATGCCGAGGCACAGTCCCAGGACCGGTACACCGTCCAGAACCCGCAGCTGCTGCGGGTCTCGCTGACCGGCTCCGACGACGTGCTCGCCCGCAAGGGCGCCATGGTCGCCTACCAGGGGATCATCGACTTCGACGGGGAGTACCAGAGCAGCGGCCAGCGCAATGCCCGCCGCCGCACCGGCGAGGGCCTCGACCTCATGCGCTGCTCCGGGCAGGGCACGGTCTACCTCGCCAACCTGGCGCAGTACGTGCACGTCGTCGACGTCGACCAGGACGGCCTCACCGTCGACAGCAGCTACGTGCTGGCCCTGGACTCCACCCTGCACACCGAGGTCATCGCGGTGGACAGCCAGTACGGAATCTCCGGGTCCGGCAAGTACCAGCTCAACATCAGCGGCCGCGGCAAGGTCGCCCTGATGACCTCCGGGCAGCCGCTGATGATGCAGGTCACGCCCGACAAGTACGTCAACGCCGACGCGGACGCGATCGTCGCCTGGTCCACCTCGCTGCGGGTGCAGATGCAGGCCCAGACGCACTCCACCGGTGTCTGGCGGCGCCGCGGCAACACCGGCGAGGGCTGGGAGCTGAGCTTCCTCGGCACCGGTTTCGCCCTGGTCCAGCCCAGCGAGGTGCTGCCGCCGCAGAACGCCCAGATCGGACAGGGCGCCGCCGCCCAGTTCGGCATGGGCCAGCACGGCTCGAACGCGCAGAACCAGAACAACGCCTGGAACTAGCCCGCCGGGGCACGGGCACCGGCACGGCGAAGGGGCGGCCCCGCGAGGGACCGCCCCTTCGTCACACCGGGAACACCGGGAACACCGGGCTCACAGCCGCGCCAAGGTCGCTTCCAGCAGCCGTACGACCGAGGTGTCGGCCACCGCCGCCACCTCCTCGTACGGGAACCAGCGCAGGTCCAGCGACTCCTCGCTGATCTCCGCCACCGCCCCGGCCGGGGCCAGCGCCGCGTACTGCACGTCCAGGTGCCAGTTGCAGGGCGCCGGGATCGGATGCCGGTCCAGACGCACCGGGCCGCCGGGCAGCAGGCTCAGCCCGGAGGCGATGCCCGACTCCTCGCGGGCCTCGCGCAGCGCCACGTCCGCGAGGGTGGCGTCACCGGGCTCGCAGTGGCCGCCCATCTGGAGCCACATGCCCAGCTTCTTGTGCAGGGTCAGCAGGACCCGCTCCCGCTCGGGGTCGATCACCAGGGCGCTGCCCGTGACGTGCCCGGCCCGGCAGGGCTTGTAGACCCCGTCCGGATGTGCGGCCAGGTGCTCCAGGTAGACGTCGCGCAGCTCGGGCTGGCCCTCGTAGCCCTTGAGGACGAGGACCGCGTCTTCGTGCAGGCTCACTTCTTCTCGTCGCCGTCCTCGTCGCGCTTCCGGGCGGCCTCGCCGAGCATCTTGTCGATCTCCGAGAAGTCCAGCTGCTCGCGGTGCACGAAGCCGTCCGGGTCGTCCAGGTCGGAGGCCGTCGGCAGCATGTCCGGGTGCTCCCACAGCCCGTCGCGGCCGTCCACCCCGCGTGCGTCGGTGAGCGAGGCCCACAGCCGCGAGGCGTCGCGCAGCCGGCGCGGGCGCAGCTCCAGGCCGATCAGCGTCGCGAAGGTCTGCTCGGCCGGGCCGCCCGAGGCGCGCCGCCGGCGCATGGTCTCGCGCATCGCGTCCGCCGAGGTCAGCCGGGGCGTCGCGGCCGCGTGCACCACCGCGTCGACCCAGCCCTCGACCAGCGCGAGCGCCGTCTCCAGGCGGGCCAGGGCGGCCTTCTGCTCGGGGGGGTCCTGCGGCTGGAACATGCCGCCCTGGAGCGCCTCCTGCAGCTGCTCCGGGTTGGACGGGTCGAGCTGTCCGACCACGTCCTCCAGCTTCGAGGTGTCGACCTTGATGCCGCGTGCGTACCCCTCGACCGCGCCGAACAGGTGCGAGCGCAGCCACGGCACGTGCGCGAAGAGCCGGGCGTGCGCCGCCTCGCGCAGGGCCAGGTAGAGCCGCACCTCGTCCGAGGGCACGCTCAGGTCCTTGCCGAAGGTCTCGATGTTCAGCGGCAGCAGGGCGGCCTTGCCGGCCGGGCCCAGCGGCAGCCCGATGTCGGTGGAGCCGACGACCTCGCCCGCGAGCACGCCCACGGCCTGCCCGATCTGCTGGCCGAACATGGCCCCGCCCATGGAGCGCATCATCCCGAGCAGCGGGCCCGCCATGGCCTGCATCTCCTCGGGGAGCACCCCGCCCATGGCCGCGCCGACCCGCTCGGCGACCGGGTCCACGAGCTCCTTCCACACCGGGAGGGTGGCCTCGACCCACTCGGCGCGGCTCCACGCCACGGCCGTGGTGGCGCCCGAGGGCAGCGAGGTCACGCCGTCCAGCCAGTGGTCGGCGAGCCGCACGGCCTCCTCGACGGCGGACTTCTCGGCGACGCCGACGCTGCTGTCCTTCACCCCGTCCGCCGTGCCCTGGGCGACGGTCTGGCGGGCGATGTCCTTGGCCATGTCCCAGTTCACGGGACCGCCCTCGTAGCTCAGCATCTGGCCGAGCTGCTGGAAGGCCGCACCGAGGTCGTTCGGGTTCATCCCGCCGAACATCGAGGCGAACGGATTGTCCGCACCGCCCGGGCCTCCGGCGCCGCCCGGCAGGCCCATGCCGGGGAACCCGAACGGATTCGGGCCGCCCTGGCCGCCCTGGCCGCCCTTCTTCTTGCCCTCGTCGCCGTTCTCCGGCTCCTCCGGCGGAAGGCCGAATCCGAATGGGGTGTCACTCACGGGTTTCCTCGGCTCGTAGGGCCGCCGGCGGGAGCCGGCGGGCATTGGTCCCGACAACACCACCCAGCGTAGACACCACACCCGCTTCGGGGCTCGGTGCTCCGCCGGCTCCTGGGCTGCGGCAGGATGGACGTCACCTGGTAGGTACGCGTCACGGCGCGTCCCTACTGAAGACAACCGCTGGAGACGCCTGGTGAGTTCCCCGGATCCGCACGCTATGGGCAAACACGGCTCGGACAAGCACGGCCGCACGCCGCACGACGCGGAAATCCGCGCCGAGCACGGCGAGGACGTGCCCGGTGTTCGCCAGCCGCGAAACGAGGACGGACTGCCGCGGCGCAGCCCCGTGATCGCCGTGACCGGCGCCGCGTCGGGCGTCGGCGCGGCCCTGGTGAGCCGGCTGGCCGCCTCCGACGAGGTCAAGCAGGTCGTCGCGATCGACGAGCGGCGCGGGGACTGCGCGGCCGCGCAGTGGCACGTCCTGGACGTACGGGACCCCGCCATCGCCGAGAAGCTGCGCGGCGCGGACGTGGTGGTGCACCTCGCCCTGGACCTGGACCTGGAGACCGACCCGGCGGCCCGCACGGCGTACAACGTGCGCGGCACGCAGACCGTGCTGACCGCCGCCGCGGCCGCCGGGGTCCACCGGGTGGTGCTGTGCACCTCCGCGATGGTCTACGGGGCCCTGCCCGACAACGACATCCCGCTCTCGGAGGACTCCGAGCTGCGGGCCACCGCCGAGGCGACGGGCGTCGGCGACCTGCTGGAGATCGAGCGCCTCGGACGGCGGGCGCCGCGGGCGCACCCCGGCCTGAACGTCACCGTGGTCCGCCCCGCGGTGCTGGTCGGCGGTACGGACACGGCGCTGACCCGGTACTTCGAGTCCCCGCGCCTGCTGGTGGTCGCCGGCTCCCGCCCCACCTGGCAGTTCTGCCACGTGGAGGACCTGGTCAGCGCGCTGGAGTACGCGGCCCTGGAGAAGGTCGAGGGCGAGCTCGCGGTGGGCTGCGAGGGCTGGCTGGAGCAGGAGGAGGTGGAGGAGCTGAGCGGCATCCGCCGCATGGAGCTCCCCTCGGCGGTGGCCCTGGGGGCCGCGGCCCGGCTGCACCGCATCGGCCTGACGCCGTCCCCGGCCGGGGACCTCGCCTACACGATGCACCCGTGGGTGGTCAGCGTCAGCGGGCTGCACGCGGCGGGGTGGCGGCCGCGCTGGACGAACGAGGAGGTGCTGGCCGAGCTCCTCCAGGAGGTCGCGGGACGGCACACCGTCGCCGGGCGCCGGCTGGGACGCAAGGACGCGGCGACCGCGGCCGGGGCCGCGGGGGCGACGGTGGCGCTGCTGGGCGCCGCGGCGGCCGTGCGGAGGGCTCGCAAGAGGCGCGGGATCTGACCCGTCGGCCGGTCGGCTCCCGCCGGGGTGCGGTGCCGTTGCGGGGTGCTGCCCCGGGGCACCGCGCCTCGATCGCCGGCGGGGCTCAAGGATCGGGGCTCCGCCCCCGGACCCCGCGCCTCGAACGCCGGCGGGGCTGGATGGTGGCGGGGCCTGTACGTGCCGGACGGGGCCGGGTTCCAGGGGCTTTCTGTAGGAGGCTCCCAAGGGGCGTCGTGCGGCACGGGTGAATCAGCTATTTCGCCGCGTCAGCGGCTAGGGCACGATGAAGGCATGGCACCGCACTTCGATCACCCCGGCGAGCAGGCCGCGCAGGACCCGGTCCGGCTGCTCGCGATCCGCGACACCCCGCTCTCGATCGACGAGGTCTTCCAGGCCGTCGGCGACGACGCGACGGGCGGCACGACGCTCTTCGTCGGCACGGTGCGCAACCACGACAGCGGGGCGGACGTCGACTCCCTCGGCTACTCCTGCCACCCCACGGCCGAGGCGGAGATGCGCCGGGTCGCCGAGCGGGTCGTGGCCAAGTACCCGGTCCGCGCCCTGGCCGCCGTCCACCGCGTGGGCGACCTGTCCGTGGGCGACCTGGCGGTGGTCGTCGCCGTCTCCTGCCCGCACCGCGGCGAGGCCTTCGAGGCCTGCCGGATGCTGATCGACGACCTCAAGCACGAGGTCCCGATCTGGAAGCACCAGACGTTCTCGGACGGCACCGAGGAGTGGGTCGGCGCCTGCTGAACCCCCGGTCGCGGAATCACCCCCGGAAGGCGGTACCCTCGCACCCGTTCGGCCGCGCAACACGCCCTCGATTTGCGTAACCCCCTCCCGGGCATGAGCGTTGAAGCCACCAACGACATGCACTTAGGGGTAGGGAGGACGGCCCATGGCGTCTCTGGTGTGGTTGCTGATTCCGTTGTTCGCCGCGATAGGCGCGGGCATATGGGGCAGCTGGGCGGCACGCGACCGCACGCAAGGCGACATATCCGAGCTCGCCGGCTACGCGCGGTTCCGCGAGGCCATGGGCAATGCCGAACAGGCCAAGGCGAAGGCACAGGCACACTCCGGCTCCGACGCCGTCTGAGATCCCCCTGAGAGCTCCGCGTACGGCCCCCGTACGGACCGGCCCCAGCGGCCGCCCGCCAGGGCCGTCCCGTACTGTCGGATCCATGCCACGCCGCACTGCGACGATGCTCGCTTCCACCCTCGTGCTGTTCGCGCTGCTCTGCGCAGGAGTGTTCATCCAGGTCCCGTACTCCGAGATGAGCCCCGGCCCCACGGTGAACACGCTCGGGGACTCGCACGGCGAGCCCGTCCTGAACATCTCGGGGCGCAAGACCTACCCCACCAGCGGCCACCTCAACATGACGACCGTCCGCGTCACCGGCGCGGACTACGACATGAACCTGCTGGAAGCGGTGTACGGCTGGCTGGCCGACGACAACATCGTCGTGCCGCACGAGAACCTTTACCCGGACGGCAAGACGGAAGAGCAGTCCACCCAGGAGAACGCCGAGGAGTTCAGCCAGTCGCAGCAGAGCGCCAAGGTGGCGGCTCTCAAGCAGCTCGGCATCCCCGTCTCCGCCCGCGTCATCGTCGCCTCCGTGGTCAAGGCGAGCCCCTCGGAGGGCAAGCTGCACGCCGGCGACGTCATCAAGGCCGTGGACGGCGCCCCCGTCACCGCCCCCGGGGACGTGGCGAAGCTCGTCACCAAGCACCAGCCAGGCGAGCCCGTCGAGTTCACCATCGTGCCCGCAGCCGAGGCGGCCGAGGCGGCGAAGGCGAACCGCGAGGCCACCGGCTCCACCAAGGTCACCATCACGGCGGGCAAGGCCGAGGGCGACGGCCACGCCATCGTCGGCATCCGGGCCGGGACCGACCACACCTTCCCGTTCACGATCGACATCAAGCTCGCCGACGTCGGCGGCCCCAGCGCGGGCCTGATGTTCGCCCTCGGCATCGTCGACAAGCTCACCCCGGACGACCTGACCGGCGGCAAGTTCGTGGCCGGCACCGGCACCATCGACGACACGGGCAAGGTCGGCCCCATCGGCGGCATCCAGATGAAGACCATCGGCGCCCGCCAGGCCGGCGCCGAGTACTTCCTGACGCCCGCCGACAACTGCGCCGCCGCGGCCGCGCACGTGCCCGACGGGCTGACCCTGGTGAAGGTCTCCACCATCGAGGACGCCGCGAAGTCGCTGGAGAAGATCAGCAAGGGGGACACGGCCGGGCTGCCGCAGTGCGGCGCCAAGCCCTGACCCTGCCCCCCCGCGAGTCCGAGGGCTACGAGAACGTCGCCGCCAGGGCCTCCGCCAGTCCGGGCACCAGGCCCCCGCCGGTGAGGACCTCGGTCGAGGAGTCCTTCTCGCGCAGCCGTACGGCCGACTCCCGCGACCCGTCGCGCAGCACGGCCACGGTCAGCCGGACCTCCTGCCGCTCCGGGTGCCCGGCGACCCACTTCGCCAGCTGCTTGTCGCTCAGCCCCTCCGGTACGGAGGCCTCCGCGGACGGCGGCAGCATCAGCCGCTCCACCGTCAGCGCGCAGCCGACGACGGCATCGGGCCAGGCGATGGTGCCCAGGAACTTGTCGAGGGGGGTCCCGGCGGGCAGCTCGTCCTGCTCGATGGGGGTGAAGGAGCTCTTGCCGGCGTCGTCCTGGTCGAGGCCGAGCTGGCCGGCCAGGCGCGGTTCCTGCCGCTTGAGCTTGGCGGTGTCGACGAGGGCGAACAGCCGGGCGGGCTGGTCCCAGCCGAGGCCGGCCGCGTACTCGTCGATCTCGAGACAGGCCCGGGTCAGCGGGCTGGCCGCCATCGGGGTGCCGGGGGAAGGCGAAAGGTTGGACATGGACAACATCCTGCCTCCTTTCCCCCGGATACCGGGAACTGACTAAAGCCTCAGTAAGTTGCATGAGTGGCCTCTACGATCGGGGGCCCCGTTGAATACCAGACTCAGCGACTTTCAGAGGTGTGCACCTTGGCTTTCCAGATGCCGGACCGCGGCGGAGGCCCTTCGGGGCCACGGATGAGAGTCGGCCGCCCGTCCAGGCGAGCCCGCACTCTCCTCATGACCTTGGGCGTGCTGGCCGTCCTGGTCATGCTCTTCATCATGTTCGCGGGCTTCTGGACGGACTGGCTCTGGTTCCGCTCCGTGAAGTACTCCACCGTCTTCACCACCACGCTGTGGACCAAGATCGGCCTCTTCGCCGTCTTCGGCCTGCTGATGGCCGGTGCCGTCGGGTTCAACATCTGGCTGGCGCACCGGCTGCGGCCGCCGCTCAGCGCGATGTCGATGGAGCAGCAGAGCCTCGACCGCTACCGGATGAGCGTCGCCCCGTACAAGAAGTGGCTGCTGCTGGGCATCGCCGTCCTCGTCGGCCTGATCGCGGGCGCCTCGGCGGCCGGCCAGTGGAAGACCTGGCTGATGTACGTGAACGGGGTGCCCTTCGGTCAGAAGGACCCCGAGTTCCACCTGGACGTGTCGTTCTACACCTTCGACCTGCCCTGGTACCGCTTCCTGCTCGGCTTCGGCTTCGCCGCGGTCGTGCTGTCGGTGATCGCCGCGGCCGTCGTGCACTACCTGTACGGCGGACTGCGCGTGACCAGCCCGGGCGCCCGGGCCACCGCCGCGGCCACCGGCCACCTGTCGGTGCTGCTCGGCCTCTTCGTCACGCTCAAGGCGATCGCGTACTGGCTCGACCGGTACGGCCTCGCCGTGAAGTCCAGTGACTTCAAGGCGGCGGACAACTGGACCGGCCTGCGCTATGTCGATGCGAACGCGTACCTCCCGGCGAAGACGATCCTCGTCGCCATCGCCGCGATCTGCGCCGTGCTGTTCTTCGCGACGCTGTGGCGCCGGACCTGGCAGCTGCCCGTCATCGGCTTCGGCCTGATGGTGCTCTCGGCGATCCTGATCGGCGGGCTGTACCCGGCGATCGTGCAGAAGTTCCAGGTCCAGCCGAACGAGCAGGCCAAGGAATCGCCGTACGTCCAGAAGAACATCAAGGCGACGCGCGACGCCTACGGGATCGCCGGCTCCGAGGTCAAGGACTACCCGGGCGTCCCGGCCGCGGGCACGGACAAGAACCAGCTGCGCAAGGCGGCCGACACGACCGCCAGCGTCCGGCTCCTCGACCCGAACATCGTCTCGCCGGCGTTCCAGCAGCTCCAGCAGGTCAAGGGCTACTACGCCTTCCCGTCCACGCTCGCCGTGGACCGGTACGACGGCCAGGACACCGTGATCGGGCTGCGCGAGCTGAACATCGCGGGCATCCCGAAGAACAACTGGATCAACGACCACTTCAAGTACACGCACGGCTACGGCGTGGTCGCGGCCAAGGGCACCACCGTCGGTGACCAGGGCGCTCCCGACTTCACCCAGTCCGACCTGCCCTCCAAGGGGATGTTCGGCACGGACTTCGAGCAGCGGATCTACTACGGCGAGCAGACGAAGCAGTACTCGATCGTCGGCGGACCGCAGAAGGAGCTCGACTACTCGGACGACAAGGGCGAGAAGGAGACGAGCTACACCGGCAAGTCCGGCGTCAGCCTCGACAACCCGATCAACCGGGCGGCGTACGCGCTGAGCTTCAGCGAGCCGCAGATCCTCTATTCGGGGGCCATCGGCGACGGCTCGCGGATCCTGTACAACCGCACGCCCAAGGAGCGCGTCGAGGCCGTCGCCCCGTGGCTGACCATCGACGGCGCCCCGTACCCGGCCGTCGTCGACGGCCGGATCAAGTGGATCGTGGACGCCTACACGACCACCAACGGCTACCCGTACGCCTCGCGCACCACCCTGGGCCAGAGCACCGCGGACTCGCTGACCAACAGCCAGCGCGCGGTCGTGGCGCAGGAGAACCAGGTCAACTACATCCGGAACTCGGTGAAGGCCACCGTCGACGCGTACGACGGCACGGTCGACCTGTACCAGTGGGACACCCAGGACCCGGTCCTGAGGACCTGGATGAAGGCGTTCCCGGGCACGGTCAAGCCCAAGGGCGAGATCTCCAAGCCGCTCATGGACCACCTGCGGTACCCGCAGGACCTGTTCAAGGTCCAGCGCGAGCTGCTGACCCGCTACCACGTCACCGACCCGCAGACCTTCCTCAGCGGCAGTGAGGCCTGGGCCGTCCCCGACGACCCGACCACCAAGGCCGGCACGGCGGTTCCGCCGTACTACCTGTCGATGAAGCTGCCGGGCCAGACGGACAAGGACCAGGTCTTCTCGCTCACCACGACGTTCACGCCGAACGAGCGGGACAACCTGAGCGCCTTCATGGCGGTCAACGCCGATCCGGGCACCCCGGACTACGGCAAGATCAGCCTGCTGAAGCTGCCGACCAGCAAGCCGGTCGACGGCCCCAAGCAGGTCCAGAGCAAGTTCCAGTCCGAACCGAAGATCGCCGAGTCGATCCGCCTGCTGCGCGGCGGTGACTCGGAGGTCGAGTACGGCAACCTGCTCACGGTCCCGCTCGACGGCGGAATGCTCTACGTGGAGCCGGTGTACGTGCGCAGTTCGGGGCTGAAGTACCCGCTGCTGCGCAAGGTGCTGGTGACCTACGGCGGGCAGACCGCGTTCGAGGACACGCTGGAGAAGGCGCTGAACGTGGTCTTCGGGGCCGAGGCCCCGACCACTCCGGTGCCGCCGACCGAGCCCCCGGCCGACGGCACCACGCCGCCGCCGACCACGACGGACCCGACGGTGAAGGCGGCGCTCGCCGACGCCCAGCGGGCCATCGAGGACGCCGAGAAGGCCAGGCAGGCCGGCGACTGGGCGGCCTTCGGCAAGGCGCAGGACGAGATCAAGGCGGCGCTGAAGCGGGCGATCGACGCGGAGGCGAAGCTGACGGCACCCAAGCCGGGAGGCTGACGGTTCGCACCGGTAATGGCTCGGTCCCGCGTCGTGATACTGTGGTTTCACCGACGCGGGGTGGAGCAGCTCGGTAGCTCGCTGGGCTCATAACCCAGAGGTCGCAGGTTCAAATCCTGTCCCCGCTACTGAAGACGAAGGCCCGGATCCAATGGGATCCGGGCCTTCGTCATGTCCGGAGTGGACACGCGGTAGCTGAGACGGGTGAGTTGGGGCAGGAGCGTGTTTGACTTGACTCTCTATGGGCATGTCGACAAAACGCTGTAGTGACCTCACTGGCTGCGACATACCAGGTGTACGCGGGTAGCAGGTGATGCGACGATGGGATTTATGGGGGACAGGTCAACTCTGCTGGAGACAGGGCGGTTTGCGAGGACGGATGCCGAGCCGGGTACGGGAGCCGGTGACCCGGCTCCCGTTGTCAACGCGCAGACCGCGCTGACCGATGCGGATTTCGCGGAGGAAATGTTCGCCGAGACCGACGCGGCGAGCGACGCCGAGCTCGAGGCCCGGCACCGGGTGGCCGCCGACAAGGGCGACCCCGGCGCCATGAGCGTGCTCGGCGCGCTGCTGCTGCGCCGCGGCGACCTGGACGGAGCCGAGCCGTACCTGCGCGGCGCCACGGGGGAAGGGGACCGCGCCGCCGCCAACAACCTGGGCGTACTGCTGCACCAGCGGGGCTACCCCGAGGAGGCGGCCGGCTGGTGGCGGGTGGCCGCCGTGGCCGGATCCGCGCCGGCCGCCCACGCGCTGGGCCGCCACTTCCGCGAGCGCGGGGACGAGCCCGCCGCCGAGTACTGGCTGCGCCAGGCGGCGGAATCCGGCCACGCGCTGGGGGCTTACGGCCTGGCCGACCTCCTCGAGCACCGCGGCGACAAGGGCGTGGAGCGGTGGTTCCGCGCCGCGGCGGAGCAGGGGCACCGCGAAGCCGCCTACCGGCTGGCCCGCCACCTGCGCAAGGGCGACCCCGCCGAGGCCGAGCAGTGGTACCGGCAGGCCGCCGCGCGCGGGCACCGGCGTGCCGCGCTGCACCTGGGCGCGCTGCTGGAGGCGCGCGGCGAGCTCAAGGAGGCCGGGCGCTGGTACCTGACCTCCGCCAAGCAGGGCGAGGCCCGGGCGGCCTGCGCGCTGGGCTTCCTGCTGCGCGACGCCGGGGACGAGGACAGCGCCGCCGCGTGGTGGCACCGCGCCGCCCGGGACGGCGACGGCAACGCCGCCAACGCGCTCGGCGCGCTGCACGCCGCCCGTGGCGAGACCCAGACCGCGGAGCGCTGGTACCGCTCCGCCATGGACGCGGGCGACCAGAACGGGGCGTACAACCTTGCTTTGCTGTGCGTCGCACAGGACCGGACCGCGCAGGCCGAGCAGTGGTACCGGCGCGCGGCCTACGCCGGCCACCGCGAGGCGGCCAACGCGCTCGCCATCCTGCTGCTCCAGGGCGGCGACGCGGAGGGCGCGGAGCCGTGGTTCTCGAAGGCGGCCGAGGCGGGCAGCGTGGACGCCGCCTTCAACCTCGGGATCCTGTTCGCCAGCCGCGACGAGGACCGCACGGCGCTGAAGTGGTACGAGCGCGCCGCGTCGGCGGGTCACACCGACGCCGCGCTCCAGGTCGGCATCGCCCTGGTGCGCGACGGCGAGGAGCGGGCCGCCGAGCGCCACCTGCGGTGCGCGGCGGGCGGTGGCAGCGCGGAGGCGGCCTTCCGGCTGGCCGCGCTGCTGGAGTCGCTGGGCCCGCCCCCGGAGCCGGTGGCGCTGGGCGAGCCGGTGGGCAGCGCCCCGCGGACCGAGAGCGAGGAGTGGTACGAGCGGGCCGCCGAGCTGGGGCACCGCCGGGCCCAGGTGCGCGTCGGCATGCTCGCCGCGGCGCGGGGCGACCTGGCGGCCGCCGCGCGCTGGTACCGGGAGGCGGCCGAGGCCGGATCCCGCAACGGCGCGTTCAACCTCGGGCTGCTGCTGGCCCGGGAGGGGAGCGAGCCGGAAGCCGCCCTGTGGTGGACCCGCGCGGCGGTGGCGGGCCACGGCCGTGCGGCCCTGCGGCTGGGCCTGCTGGCGGCGCGGCACGGGGACCTGGCCGAGGGGCAGAAGTGGTGCGTCCGGGCCATGGAGCTGGGTCCGGCGGAGGTCTCGGAGCGTGCGGCGCGGCTGCGCGACGCCCTCGCCGAGGAGCTCTCGGCCTGATCCCGGGCCGGGGGCTGCGGCGGCGCCGGTTAACCGATTTGCATCTGCCGTGTCGCCTCACGTAAAGTCGTGTTTACCGACGCGGGGTGGAGCAGCTCGGTAGCTCGCTGGGCTCATAACCCAGAGGTCGCAGGTTCAAATCCTGTCCCCGCTACTGAAGGACTCAGGGCCCGGATCCAATGGATCCGGGCCCTGAGTCGTTTTCACACGTGAAGCGCGGTAGGGAAAGAGGAGGGCCCGGACCCCAGGGGATCCGGGCCCTCCTCGTGTCCGGGATCAGGCGCCGGCGCAGTTCGGGCAGACGCCGCGGTACGTCACCTCGACCGCCGACACCACGAAGCCGAAGCGCTCCGTGTCCGGCAGGTCGGCCAGCGGGTTGCCCGCCGGATGGACGTCGCGGATCGCGCCGCACTGGGCGCACACCAGGTGCTGGTGGGGCCGGTGGGCGTTGGGGTCGTAGCGCTTGGCGCGGCGGTCCGTGGAGACCTCCAGCACCTCGCCGAGCGTCACGAGCTCACCGAGCGTGTTGTAGACGGTCGCCCGGGAGATCTCCGGCAGCTTGGCCACGGCGCGCGCGTGCACCTCGTCGGCCGTCAGGTGAACGTGGTCACCGTCGAGCACCTCGGCCACGACGCGCCGCTGTGCGGTCATGCGCCATCCGCGTCCGCGAAGTCGTTCCAGCAGGTCACTCATAGCCGCAAGCCTAACAGTGTGGGGATTCGGTGTAACTCCCGAATCGATGCGGACTTGGACTTCTATTCAAATTGGATGATGTCCATTGTAGGATCGCGTACGGCGTACGCGCGGTCCGACGTTCGACGGACCGAAGGACGTGGCTTCGGCAAGCGGCTCGACGCAGCGGTCCAGGCCCTCCGCGGCTGACACGGCCGCTTGCCGCGGCAAGGCGACGGGCCGGAACCCCAAGGTTCCGGCCCGTCGTCCGCTATGCCGCGACGGTGCGCCGCGCGGGCACCCAGCAGCGGATGACGTCGCGCACGGAGACGATGCCCACCGGCCCGCCGTGCTCCAGCACGATCAGATGACGGAAACCGCCGTTGGCCATGGCCTCGGCCGCCTCCTGCACCGTGGCCTCCGGGGTGCAGAACACCACGTTGTTGGTGGTGTGCGCGCCCACGGTCTCGCGGTCGGGATCGTGGCCCGCGCCGATGGAGTTGAGGATGTCGCGCTCGGTCAGGATGCCGATTCCGCTGTTGTCGGGGTCGAGTACGACGGCTGCGCCGACGCGCCGCCCCGACATCAGGCAGGCCGCCTGGCGCAGGGTGTGCGCGGGTCCGAGGGTGAGGATCACGGAGCTCATTGCGTCACGGACGAGCATGAAGAGAGCCACCTCCTGGGTGAGTCCCTCCGCTTGGGTGTGGTGCGCCCGCGGGATCCTCGAGAAAGGATTCACAAGCGCACAAGCGGAGGATTCTCAGATTCCCACGGACACGCACCCTCAACAAGGGGGCCCGCAAAGGGACATGCCCGGGAACCTGCTCAGCCGCGCGGGCGCAGCAGCTCCAGCATCTCCTCGTGGAGCAGTCCGTTCGAGGCGGCCGCGTTCCCGCCGTGCACCCCGTCCACCCCGTCCAGGCTGGTGAAGCGGCCGCCGGCCTCCTGGACCACGACCGCGATGGCCGCCATGTCCCACAGGTTCAGCTCCGGCTCGGCGCACAGGTCCAGCGAGCCCTCCGCGACCATCATGTACGGCCAGAAGTCGCCGTAGCCGCGGGTGCGCCAGCAGGCGCGGGTCAGATCGAGGAACCCGGGCAGGCGGCCCTGCTCCTCCCAGCCGCTCAGCGAGGAGTAGGCGAACGAGGCGTCACCCAGCCCGCCCACCTTCGAGACGCCGATCGGCGCGGGCGCGCCGAGCGCACCGCCCGCGAACGCGCCGCCGCCCCGCACCGCCCACCACCGCCGGCCCAGAGCGGGCGCGGACACCACGCCCACCACGGGCCGGAAGACGCCGTCCTCGCCCTCCGCCATCAGGGAGATCAGGGTCGCCCAGACCGGGACCCCGCGCACGTAGTTCTTCGTGCCGTCGATCGGGTCGACGACCCAGCGCCGCGGCCCGTCACCCTCGAGGCCGTACTCCTCGCCGAGGATCGCGTCGTCGGGCCGCGCGGCCGCGATGCCCGCGCGGATGATCTCCTCGGCGGCCCGGTCTGCCTCGCTCACCGGGGTCATGTCCGGCTTCGTCTCGACCTCAAGGTCGAGGGCGCGGAAACGCTCCATCGTCGCGGCGTCCGCGGCGTCGGCGAGTTCGAGGGCAAGGCGCAGGTCATCGTCATACTCGGACATGGCCGAACAGTATCGCGGCCGGTGGCGCGGCCGGGACGCGCCCTTGACAGGATCTGTCGCCCCGTCAACTCTGGCCGGGAAGCCCAGCGGGAACGGCCCAGTGGGAGGCGACGATGCCGGCAGCCCGGGAAACCTTGCTGGAGGCGGCGGGAGCGGCGCTCTCGGCGCGCCCCTGGCCGTCCGTGCGGATGGTCGACGTGGCGGCGGCCGCCGGCGTCTCCCGGCAGACCCTGTACAACGAGTTCGGCGGCAAGGGGGGCCTGGGCCGCGCGCTGATCCGCCGCGAGAGCGAGTGGTACCTCGACGGGGTCGAGCGGGCCCTGTCCACCCCCGCCCCGACCTCCCAGCGGCTCGCCGCGGTCGCGGAGTGGACCGTGCGCGCGGCCCGCACCCATCCCCTCGTACGGGCCCTGCTCACCGGCTTCTGGGAGCCCGGCCTGCCCGCTGCGGGCCGCGCGCCCGGGCCCGGCGAGCTGGCCCGGGCCGTTCGGGACCGGGCGGCCGCCGCGCTCATGCCCGCGCAGGACGCGCAGCGGTGCGAGCTCGCCGTACGGCTCGCGCTGTCCTACGTGGTGGCCCCGGGGGAGGAGCCGGGGGCGGGGGAACTGCTCCGGCTGCTCAGTGCGCAGAACCGGACAGCTGCAGCCCGATGACCCCGAGGATGACCAGGCTGATCGAGACGAGCTTGAGGGTGGAGACCAGGTCGCCGAGGAAGACCATGCCGTAGATCGCCGTCCCGGCGGCGCCGATCCCGGTCCACACCGCGTACGCCGGACCCACGTCCAGCTTCTTGAGGGCCAGGGTGAGCAGGCCGAAGCTGCCGAGCGCGAAACAGGCGAAGGCGACGGTCGGCCAGAGCCGGGTGAACCCGTGCGACAGCTTGAGGCAGACGGCGAAGCCGGTCTCCAGGATTCCCGCAACCACGACGAGCAGCCACGCCATGTCGAATGCCTCCCCGCGTCACGTGATTTCTCGCCACTTGGTGCGATTATGCATGTGTCCAGACACGATCTTCGGCAAACCCTGACGGTTCGTCAGTCTCCCTCGCGCCGCTCCCGCGCCTCCAGCAGCCGCCGCAGCGAATACAGCCGCGCCGGATCCGCGTGGCCGTCCTCCACCCACTTGTCGAGCGCGCAGTCCGGCTCGTCGTGGCTGCACGCCCGCGGGCACCCCTCGGTGCCGGGCACCAGGTCCGGGAAGGCCAGGATCACCCGGGACGGGTCCACGTGGTGCAGGCCGAAGGAGCGCACGCCCGGGGTGTCGATCACCCAGCCGTCACCGCCCGGCAGCGGCAGCGCGAGCGCCGAGGTCGTGGTGTGCCGGCCGCGGCCGGTGACCGCGTTCACGTGCCCGGTGGCGCGCTGGCGGCCCTCGGCGACCAGCGAGTTGACCAGGGTGGTCTTGCCGACGCCCGAATGGCCGACGAAGGCCGTGATCCGGCCGTTCAGCCGTTCGCGCACCCGGTCGGCCGCGTCGCCCGTCGCGAGCTCCTCGCGGTTGGTCACCACGTAGTTCACGCCGAGCGTCGAGTAGATCTCCAGGATCTTGTCGGCGGAGGTGAGATCGGACTTGGTGAGGACCAGCAGCGGTTCCAGGCCGGCGTCGTACGCCGCCACCAGGCAGCGGTCGATCATCCTGGGCCGCGGCTCCGGGTCGGCGAGGGCCGTCACGATGGCCAGCTGGTCGGCGTTGGCGACGACCACCCGCTCGAAGGGGTCGTCGTCGTCGGCGGTGCGCCGCAGGACGGACTTGCGCTCCTCGATCCGTACGATCCGGGCGAGGGTGTCCTTCCTGCCGGACAGGTCACCGACGATCCAGACCCGGTCCCCGACCACGGCCGCCTTGCGGCCCAGCTCCCTGGACTTCATGGCGGTGATCGAGCGGTCCCCGACCAGGCAGGTCAGCCGCCCGCGGTCGACGGTGAGGACGAAGCCCTCGGAGGCGTCCTCGTGCTTGGGCCGGATGCTCGTCCGCGGCCGGTTGCCCTTGGGGTTGGGCCGCTGGCGGATGTCGTCCTCGTCGGTGTGCTTGCCGTACCTGCGCATGACGCGGCCCTACGCTCCCGCTCCCGCTGCGGAATCCCCTGCGAGCATGTCCGCCCACATCTGCGCGAAGTCCGGCAGGGTCTTCGCGGTCGTCGCCACGTTCTCGATCATCACGCCCTCCACCGCCAGGCCGATCACCGCGCCCGCGGTGGCCATCCGGTGGTCGTCGTAGGTGTGGAAGGTGCCGCCGTGCAGCGGGCGCGGCCGGATGCGCAGGCCGTCCCGCGTCTCGGTGACGTCGCCGCCGAGCGCGTTGATCTCCTTGGTCAGCGCGGCCAGCCGGTCCGTCTCGTGCAGGCGCAGGTGCTGGACGCCGCGCAGGACCGACTCCGAGTCGGCCAGGGCCGCCACCGCCGCGATGCCGGGGGTGAGCTCGCCGACCTCGCCCAGGTCCACGTCGATGCCGTGGATCTTGCCCGTGCCGGTGAAGACCAGGCCCGCGTCGGTCAGCTCGCAGGAGCCGCCCATCTCCGTGAAGATCCGGCGAAGCGCGTCACCGGGCTGCGTGGTGCGGCGCGGCCAGTCGGGGATGGTGACCGTACCGCCCGTGATCAGCGCCGCGGCCAGGAAGGGCTGGGCATTGGACAGGTCCGGCTCCACCACCAGGTCGCGGCCGAGCACCGCGCCGGGCGCCACCCGCCACACGTTCTTCTCGCCGCCCGCCTCGGGGGTGTCCACCTGGGCGCCGGCCGCGCGCAGCATCTCCACCGTCATCCGGATGTGCGGCATCGACGGCAGGTTGGTGCCCACGTGCCGCACCTCGACGCCCTGGTTGAAACGCGGGGCGGAGAGCAGCAGCGCGGAGACGAACTGGGAGGAGTTGGTGGCGTCGATCTCGACGACGCCGCCCTCCAGCGCCCCGCCGCCCTGCACGGTCAGCGGCAGTGCGCCGCGGCCGTCGTCGTCGATCCGGGCGCCGAGGGTGCGCAGGGCGTCGATGACCTGGCCCAGCGGGCGCTCGTAGGAGCGCGGGTCGCCGTCGAAGCGGATGTCGCCGTCGGCGAGGGTGGCGACGGGCGGCAGGAAGCGCATGACCGTGCCCGCGTTGCCGACGTCGACGGTGGCCGGGCCGTGCAGGGCGGCCGGGATGATCCGCCAGGCCTCGCCGCTCGCGGCGGCGCCCGCCGAGCTGGAGGAGACGGTCTCCTCGATGCCCACGCCCATCGCGCGCAGGGCGTCCGCCATCAGCCGGGAGTCGCGAGAACGCAGCGGGCGGCGCACCCAGCCCGGCTCGGCGGCGAGCGCGGCGAGCACGAGGGCACGGTTGGTGACCGACTTGGAACCCGGCACGGTGACGGTGGCGTGGACGGCAGCGTCGGCGATCGGGGCGGGCCAGAGGGCGGGGAGCGCGGGGGTCTCGGTCATGGCCCCCACTTTAGTGGCTCCGCCCGACCCCGGATCTTGATCGCTGGGGCGTCTCAGAGGGCGAGAAGCCAACGGCCGCCGCCCACCAGCGAGCACAGCGCGACGACGTGGAAGAGGAGCAGCCACACCACCGGGTGCACGTGGGTGAGCCGGCCGAGCTGGTCGGCGTCCGAATCCGGCGCTCCGCCGTGCCGGCGCTTGGCTCCGAGCTCGAAGACCGGCCGGACGCCGCCGAGCAGCAGGAACCACACCACGGCGTACGCGAAGACGGCCTGCACCTCGGCCGGAGCCAGCCAGGACACCAGCACGAAGGTCCCCCCGGTCACCAGCACGGTCAGCGCCCCGTAGGCGTTGCGGATCATCACCAGCATCGCCACCAGCAGGGCGGTGGCCGCCCACAGGAGCAGCGTGATCCGGTGCGCGGACAGCAGCGCCGCCCCGCCGAGCCCCAGCAGCGAGGGCGCGGTGTAGCCGGCGGCGGCGGTCAGGATCATGCCCAGCCCGGTCGGCTTGCCCCGGCTGACCGTGACCCCGCTGGTGTCGGAGTGCAGCCGTATCCCGTCGAGCCGCCGCCCGGTCAGCAGCGCCAGCAGGCCGTGGCCGCCCTCGTGCGCGATGGTCACCGCGTTGCGCGACAGCCGCCACAGCGGGCGCGGGCCCACCGCGGCCAGGGCGACCACGCCGGTCGCGATCACCAGCCACAGGTCGGGCGCGGTCTGTATACCCGTGAGCCGGTCCCACAGGCCGGCCGTGCTGCTGCTGTCCATGAAGGGGCGGACTCCTCGCGGTGGGGTTCGGTGGGCACCTCCCAGCGGTGGCCGGGGGGCGACATGGCAGTGTGGCAGGCATGTGCGGACGGTTTGCAGCGAGTCGTGGGCCCGAGGACCTGGTGGAGGCCTTCGGCATCGAGAAATGGGAGCCCGAGGAGACCCTGGCCCCCGACTTCAACGTGGCGCCGACCAAGCAGGTCCACGTCGTCCTCGACCGCCCCCTCAAAGACGCGTCCGACCCCCGTCCGGTTCGCCAGCTGCGCACCCTGAAATGGGGTCTCGTGCCCTCCTGGGCCCAGAACCCCGACGGCGCCGCCCGGATGATCAACGCCCGGTCGGAGACCCTCGCCGAGAAGCCCTCCTTCCGCCGCCCCTTCGCGCAGCGCCGCTGCATCGTCCCCGCCGACGGCTACTACGAGTGGGTCACCGCCCACGACGAGCGGGAGCTGGAGGTGGAGGGGAAGAAGAAGCGGGCCCGCAAGCAGCCCTACTTCGTGCTCCCCGCCGACGGCTCCGTCTTCGCCATGGCCGGCATATACGAGTTCTGGCGCGACCGGACCCTGCCCGACGCGCACCCGCTCGCCTGGTGGGTCACCTGCTCGGTGATCACCGCCGAGGCCGAGACCGGGCCGCTGGCCGTGGCTCCCGCCGAGGGCCCGCGCTCCCTGTCCGAGATCCACCCCCGGATGCCGCTCATGCTGACCCCCGACCGCTGGGACGCCTGGCTGGACCCCGCGAACACCGACACCGAGGGTTCGCTGCGCGCGCTGCTGTCGCCGCCGCCGGGCGGCCTCATGCGGGCCTACCCGGTGTCCACCGCCGTGAGCAACGTACGCAACAACGCGCCGGAGCTGCTGGCCGAACTGGCCGCGCCGGAAGAGGGCACCCTCTTCTGACCCGGGCAGGATGGGGCCCATGAGCACCCCTGCGCAGAGCGTCGAGACCCCGGCGGGCGAGGCCCGCATCACCTGGCACACCGCCCGCGCGGCCCGGCTCGTGCTCGCCGTGAGCCACGGGGCCGGCGGCGGGATCGAGGCCCGGGACCTCCAGGCGCTGGCCGCCGCCCTGCCCGCCCGCGGGATCACCGTGGCCCTGGTGGAACAGCCCTGGCGGGTCGCCGGGAAGAAGGTCGCCGCCGCGCCCAAGGTGCTCGACGCGGGGTGGCGCGGACTGTGGCCGGCCCTCGCGGAGCCCGGCCTGCCCGTGGTCGCCGGCGGCCGCAGCGCCGGGGCCCGGGTCGCCTGCCGGACCGCGGCCGAACTGGGCGCCGCCGGGGTGCTGGCGCTGGCCTTCCCGCTGCACCCGCCGGGCCGGCCGGAGAAGTCCAGGGCCGAGGAGCTGCTCGGCGCCGGACGGCCCGCGCTGGTGGTCCAGGGCGGCCGCGATCCCTTCGGGCGCCCGGAGGAGTTCCCGCCGGGAGGCACGTACACGCTGGTGGAGGTCCCCCACGGCGACCACGGCTTCGCCGTGCCCAAGAAGGCGGACGTCACCCAGGAGGCCGCCCTCGGCCTGATCACCGGGACAGTGGCCGAATGGCTCACCGCGCTCGAGGTCTGATCGAGACCCGATGGACGCCCGGGTGATCCGGATCACCCCTCCCGTGCCCGCCCGGCGACCGGGCCGAAAGCCGCTCCCGCCCCGGGGAATGCGGGGCCCGCACCGTCTGTTGTGCCGGGTGTCGGTACGTACAGGGACTTGTCGGAGGAGAGGGAGCGCATGACCCAGCTCATCAGTCAGAACCGTCGGCAGGCCACTGACCTGGACTGGACGGTTCTCCCCAGCCCCAAGCGCAGCACGCTTCGGGCGGCGGGGGGCCGGGATGGTCGACTATTCTCCGATTCGAGCGGCTCCGCTCTCGAAGCCGCCACGCAGTCGGAGGAGGTGGGTCCTGTCGCTGGGACCGACGAAGGCCACGCGGAGGAGACGACCCCGGAGCGCAACGCGCGCTTCGAGCGGGACGCCCTCGGCTACCTCGACCAGATGTACTCGGCCGCGCTGCGCATGACGCGCAACCCGGCCGACGCCGAGGACCTGGTCCAGGAGACGTACGCGAAGGCGTACGCGTCCTTCCACCAGTTCCGCGAGGGCACCAACCTGAAGGCGTGGCTGTACCGCATCCTGACCAACACCTTCATCAACTCCTACCGCAAGAAGCAGCGCGAACCCCAGCGCAGCGCCGCGGAGGAGATCGAGGACTGGCAGCTGGCGCGCGCCGAGTCGCACATGTCGACCGGGCTGCGCTCGGCCGAGTCGCAGGCGCTCGACCACCTGCCCGATTCGGATGTGAAGGAGGCGCTCCAGGCCATTCCGGAGGAGTTCCGCATCGCGGTCTACCTTGCCGACGTAGAGGGCTTTGCGTACAAGGAGATCGCCGACATCATGGGTACACCCATCGGTACGGTCATGTCGCGACTGCACCGTGGCCGCCGTCAACTCCGCGGAATGCTGGAGGACTATGCCCGTGAACGCGGGCTGGTTCCCGCGGGCGCGGGAGAGTCGAACGACCGGAAAGGCTCGGGCTCATGAGTTGCGGAGAGCCGCACGAGACGGAGTGCTCTGAGGTCCTGGACCACCTTTACGAGTTCCTCGACCGGGAGATGCCCGACAGCGACTGCACGAAGTTCGAGACGCACTTCGGCGAGTGCAGCCCCTGTCTGGAGAAGTACGGCCTGGAGCAGGCCGTGAAGAAGCTGGTGAAGCGCTGCTGCGGGTCGGACGACGTGCCGAGCGACCTGCGGTCCAAGGTGATGGGGCGGATCGAGCTGATCCGGTCGGGACAGGCCGTGCCCGAGCACGACGTCACCGCCGACGTGGCCGCGGACAACCCGGCCGCCGGCTGATCACCCATCCGCCGGCCGTCCGGTCGGCCGGGTGACACAACCCGCGCTCCCGGAACAGCACTTCGTTCACCCGAAGGTGCTAATCCGGGGGCGTCCGTATGGCCCGATGTGAAAATGTGGCCCGCTACTCCAGGGGCCCCACTTATTCTCCCCATCCGGTGCTGGTTTGATTCGGTACCTGGATTCCTGGCACGGCACCGGGGAGGGAGAGCGCCATGCGGGTACTTCCGCCGGCGGCGCGCGCGTACATCCTGTGCGCCGTCCTCGCCGCCCTGGCCTGTGCCGCACCCGCCCTCACCGATTCCGGTACGCCCTGGGCCGCGGTCGCCCTGCTCGCCGTGCTCTACCTCGGCTGCGAGCTCGTGAAGGTCTGCCCGCTGCTGGGCGGCAAGGTGCCCGAGGGCATCGGCTCCTTCTTCCCCGTGGTGCTCGCCGCCGTCCTCCTCCTGCCGCCCGAAGCCGCCGCCCTCGTGGCGCTGCCGGGCGGGCTCGCGGGGACCGTGGTCCAGCGGCCCGCGTGGGTGCGCCGGGTGTGGCACGGAGCGCAGCAGGCGCTGGCCGCGTGGGCCGCAGGGCAAACGTTCCGGCTGCTGCGCGGCCCGGCCGCGCTCGGCTCCCCGGCCGAATCCGGGCCCGCCGGTCCGGCGGGCCCGCCCGTCTGGGTGGCCGACTTCCCCTACGCACTGCTCCCCGCGGCGGCCGCGGCCGTCGTCTTCTGCCTGGTGCTCACCGCACTCGACGGGGGCATCCTGGCCGCCGCGGAGCGCCGCCCGGCCGCCACCGCCTGGCGCGGACTGCTCACCCGCTCCCTCGCCCCCCACTGCGTGCACGGCCTCGCCGGACTGATGATGGCCGTCATGTGGCGCAGCCCCTACGGGCTCCCGGCCGCGCTCCTCGTCCTGCTGCCGATGTACATCTCCTGCTGGGTCTTCGCCCAGTACCACCGCGAACGCGCGGCCCACCAGGCCACCATCCGCGCCCTCGTCCAGGCCGTCGACATCAAGGACCGCTACACGCGGGGCCACAGCGAGCGCGTCGGCCAGGCCTCCGCGATGATCGCCCGCGAGCTGGGCATGTCCGAGGACCGCCTCGAGGTCGTCCGCATCGCCGGGATCCTGCACGACGTGGGCAAGCTCGGCGTCCCGACCCGGCTGCTGCGCAAGGACGGGCCGCTCACCCCGCAGGAGCGCAGGATCATCGAACTGCACCCCGAGTACGGGCACGAGATGGTGCGCGGCATCGGCTTCGTCGGGGAGGCCCGGTCCGCGATCCTGCACCACCACGAGCGGGTCGACGGCGCCGGATACCCGTACGGGCTGGCCGGCGAGCAGATCCCGGTGCTGGCCCGCGTGGTGGCGGTGGCCGACGCCTTCGACGCGATGACCTCGACCCGGTCCTACAGCCGGGCCCGGCCGGTGCCGGTCGCCCTGGCGGAGCTGGAGCGGTGCGCGGGGGCGCAGTTCGACCCGGCCATGGTGGAGGCCCTGACCGGGGCCATCGGACGGCACGGCTGGCACCCGGTGGTCACCTCCGACGCCGACCTCCAGGTGATCAGCGGGCCGGATCCCGCCGGGGGCGGGCCGGGGCTGCCCGCCCTCGCCGGCCTGCCGGCCCAGGGCCCCCGGCCGGCCGGCCACGCCGACGCCGCCGGCGCGGGCCCCGGCGAACGGCCGCGCCCCGCGGGCTCCGCCGAGGCCCCGGCCGGCCCCGAGGCCGCCGACGCGCCCTCCCGCCGCCGGCGGGAGGGCGGGGCGTGAGGGGCGCGGCCGGGTGGACCGTGAGGGGCGCGGCCGGTGCGCTCACCGCCGCCGCCCTCGGCCACACCCTGTGGAACGGCCTCGTCGACCCCGGGACCGCCCTGGCCTTCGGCATCCTGATCACCATCGGCGAGCTCGCCCGCCGCGACCCGCGAGCCGAGCCGGGACCCGCCGACCGACGCCCCGCGCCCCTCGCCTCCGCCGGAGCCCTGGCCTACGCCCTCCTCGGGCAGAACGCCGGGCAGCCCACCCGGCACGGGGTCCTGCAGATCGTCGTCGTGGTCGTCGCGGCCGCCCTCGCCGGGATCGTCCCGCACATCGCCCGGGGCCACGTCCCCATCGTGGACCACGTGGCCCGGCGGGTCCTGACCGTCGCCTTCGCCGCCGTCTGTTTCCAGCCGCTCCACCACTCGGGCCGGCTGGAGGAGCGGCTCGGCCAGGGCCCGTACCTCGTGCTGTTCCTGCTCTGCCTGCTCGTCCTGACCGCGCTGTGCGAGGCCGTGCTCGCGGCCGTACTCGCCCGGGCCCGCACCGGCTGGCCGTACGGGCCCCTGCTGCGCGACGAGCTGCGGGCCCAGCTCGGCATCGGCTCGGCGATCTGCGCGACCGGCGTGGTGATGGCCCTCGGCGTCGCCGGGGCCGGGTTGTGGGCCCTGCCCGTCTTCAGCGTGCCCCTGCTGCTGACCCAGATGTCCTTCCACCGGATCACCGCGATCCGCACCACATACCGCCAGACCATCACCTCCCTGGCCCGGGCCACGGAGATCGCCGGCTACACCCCGCCCGGCCACGCCCGCCGGGTCGCCGCCCTGAGCTGCGCCGTCGGCCGGGAGCTGGGGCTGTCGGAGCGGGAGCTCACGGTCCTGGAGTACGCGGCCCTGATGCACGACATCGGGCAGCTCTCCCTGGTCGACCCCGTTCCGGACGGGGCCACCGCGGTCCTGCCCGCCGCCGAGGCCCGCCGGATCGCGGAGCTCGGCGGGGAGGTGGCCCGCCGGACCGGGGTGCCCTCCGAGGTGGCCGTGGTCGTGGAGCGGCAGGCCGAGCCGTACCGGGAGCAGCCCGTCGCCGCGCGCATCGTGCGGGCGGTGAACGCGTACGACGACCTGGTGGGCGGGGACCGTCACCCGGGCGGCTCACTGGCGGCCCTGGAAGAGCTCCGCCTGGGCACCGGGCACGACTACCAGCCGGAGGTCGTGGAGTGCCTGGCGAGGGTTCTGGCCAGCGGCGGACGTGACAGAGTTGTTCCCGTCCCACCTGGGTAACCCATGGGTAATGAGCGGCCGTCCGAGTGGGCATGGTTGGATGCCAGTAAGAGTGAGAGTCAGAGTGTCCGCAAGGCTGCACCGTCGGACCGGCAGGCGGGAATCGTGAGGATCTTCGGGAAGGTACGGCATCGGCCCTCCGCCTCGTGGCGGCAGGCCACCGACCGCGCGTTCACGCTGATCGGGGACGGTCGGTACGAGGACGCGGGCGCGCTCCTGACCAGGGCCGCGGACCTGGAACCCTGGCTGTCCGAGTCCTGGTTCAATCTGGCCCTGCTGCACAAGTTCCGGCACGACTGGGAGCAGGCGAGGGCCGCCGGACTGCGCGCCGTGGCCCTGCTGGACCGCGAGACGGGCGCCCCGGACTGGTGGAACGTCGGCATCGCAGCGACCGCGCTCCAGGACTGGCCGCTGGCCCGGCGGGCCTGGCAGGCGTACGGGCTGAAGGTGCCCGGGGACGGGCACGGCGCGGGCGGGAAGAACAGCGGCGAACCGGTGGGCATGGAGCTCGGCAGCGCGGCCGTGCGGCTGTCGCCCGAGGGCGAGGCCGAAGTGGTCTGGGGCCGGCGGCTGGATCCGGCCCGGATGGAGGTCCTGTCGATCCCGCTGCCCTCCTCGGGGCGGCGCTGGGGCGAGGTGGTGCTCCACGACGGGGTCCCGCACGGCGAGCGGGTCACCGCGGCCGGGCCCTCGTACCCCGTCTTCGACGAGATCGAGCTGTGGGCGCCGTCGCCCGTGCCGACCTGGGTGGTGCTGCTGGAGGCGGCCGGCGAGGCGGACCGCAACGCGCTGGAGCAGCTGGCCTCGGACGCGGGCTTCGCCGCCGAGGACTGGTCCTCGTCGGTACGGCTGCTGTGCCGGACCTGCTCGGAGAGCGAGATGCCGAGCGACGAGGGCGACGGGGAGCACCTGGATCCGCACGACCACAGCGAGCCGGGGCACCCCGGGCCGCTGGGGCACCGCACGGCCGGCTCCGGGGCGCTGTGGGTGCCCGAGCGGGAGTGCGGCATCGCGGCTCCGGCCGGTCTGGTGCGCGGGCTGCTGGACGGCTGGGTCGCCGACAGCCCGGACACCCGGGAGTGGCGGGATCTCGAGGAAGTCTGCTGAGCCGGGGCCGTAGGCTGTACGGGCACATCGGTGACTTAGGGAAGGCGTACGGCGGACATGGCGCAGCAGGAGAACGAGGTTGTCGAGGTCGCGGGCGAGGCGAACGACGGGTACGTCGTGGACACCGTGGACTGTGCGGAGCGCGAGCTCGCCCACCGGGAGCGCGGCACCGCCCGCCCCATCACGGTGGTCGGCAACCCGGTGCTGCACCGGGAGTGCAAGGACGTCACCGAGTTCGGCGAGGAGCTGGCGCAGCTGATCGACGACATGTTCGCCAGCCAGCGGGCCGCCGAGGGCGTGGGCCTGGCCGCGAACCAGATCGGCGTGGACGCCAAGGTCTTCGTCTACGACTGCCCGGACGACGAGGGCGCGCGGCACACCGGTGTGGTCGTCAACCCGAAGCTCGTCGAGCTGCCGGCCGGCGCGCGGGTGCTGGACGACTCCAACGAGGGCTGCCTGTCGGTCCCGACGGCGTACGCCTCGCTGGCCCGTCCGGACTACGCCGAGGTCGAGGGCCAGGACGCGCAGGGCAACCCGATCAAGGTGCGCGGCACCGGCTACTTCGCGCGCTGCCTGCAGCACGAGACCGACCACCTGTACGGGTACCTGTACATCGACCGGCTCTCGAAGCGCGACCGCAAGGACGCACTGCGGCAGATGGCCGAGGGCACCCCGCGCTACGAGACGGTCCCGAACGACTGATCCTTCCGCGCACGCGGCCGGGCCCCCGCTCCCCATGAGGGGAGCGGGGGCCCGGCCGCGTCGGGCTACTTCTGCGCGAAGCCCCAGCCGCTGTCGGCGACCGCGGCCGCGGCAGCGGTGAGGGTGCGGGCGGTACGGGACATACGGGCCCTCCTGAGCTGTGATGAGCGGTGCGCACGGCCGGGGCGCCGGTGCGGGGGCGACGGCCGGGCGTCATCACGGTACGCCACCGCCCGACTACGCAAGGGGCTGCTTTGGGCCAAAGGCGGCCGAGTCTCGGCCAAGGTCGGGCCGGGGGCCGGGCCGGATCCGGTCGGGGATCGGGTACGGGATCAGGCCGGGGTCAGGCCACGGCCCGCGGGCCCCGGAACGTACGCCGAAAGGCGTTCGGGGTGGTGTCGAGCGTCCGCAGGAAATGGTGGCGCAGGGCGGCCGCGGTCCCGAAGCCGCAGCGGCCGGCGATGGCGTCGACGGTCTCGTCGGTGCTTTCCAGCAACTCCTGGGCGAGCAGGACCCGCTGGCGCAGCACCCACTGGTAGGGGGTGGTGCCGGTCTCCTGGAGGAAGCGGCGGGCGAAGGTGCGCGGTGACATGTGCGCGCGCTCGGCGAGTTGCTCGACGGTGATCTCCTCCTCCAGGTGGCGGGCCATCCACCCGATCACCTCGCCCACCGTGTCGCAGGTCGTGCGGGGCAGCGGCCGCTGGATGAACTGGGCCTGCCCGCCGTCCCGGTGGGGCGGTACGACCATGCGCCGCGCGATGGTGTTGGCCACCTCGGCGCCCTGCTCCTGCCGGACGACGTGCAGGCACGCGTCGATCCCGGAGGCGGTGCCGGCCGCGGTGATCACCGAGCCCTCGTCCACGTACAGCACGTCGGGGTCGACCAGCGCCCGCGGGAAACGCCGCCGCAGTGCGGGCGCGTGCATCCAGTGCGTGGTGCAGCGCCGGCCCTCCAGCAGCCCGGCCGCGCCCAGCAGGAAGGCGCCGCTGCACACGCTCAGCACCCGCGCACCCCGGTCCACGGCCCGGTTCAGGGCGGCCAGCAGGGGTTCGGGATAGTCGCGGGTGGGCGCCGTCCGATCGGCGGGGAGGCAGACCAGGTCCGCCTCCTCCAGCCGATCCAGCCCGTGGTGGAGCGTGAGGTCGAAGAGGCCGTCGCCGCTGACCACCTTGTCGTCCTCGGCCGCGCACACGGCGAAGTCGTACGTGGGCAGACCCATGGCGCTGCGGTCGATGCCGAACACCTCGCAGAAGATGCCCAGCTCGAAGGGGGCGACCCCGTTGACGACGGCCACGGCCACGTTGTTCAAAGGCATGGCCCCAGTGTGGCAGTAATTCGCTCCTCCATGACAGTCCTGCCACTGTCCCGTTGTCGGCGCCCTCGCGAGAGTGGAGTCATGAACACGCTCCTGAACTACCTCGCCGTCCTCGCCGTCGCCGCCCTCCTCCTCGCCCCCGCCCTGTACGGAACGGCCCGGGAACGCAGAATCGACCGGCAGCTGCGCGGGGCGGCCGCCGGCCGATCAGAGGCCCGCGGGGCGGACAGGGCCCGTAAGGCTCAGAAGTCCTCGTCCAGGTCGACCGTGCCCTCCACGGCGACCTGATACGCCGACGGGCGGCGCTCGAAGAAGTTGGTCAGCTCCTGGACGCCCTGCAGCTCCATGAAGGAGAACGGGTTCTGCGAGCCGTACACCGGCGCGAAGCCGAGCCGGACCAGGCGCTGGTCCGCGACGCACTCCAGGTACTCGCGCATCGACTCGGTGTTCATGCCCGGCAGGCCCTCGCCGCACAGGTCGCGGCCGAACTGCAGCTCCGCCTCCACGGCCTCCTTCAGCATGTCGGTGACCTGCTGCTGAAGGGCGTCGTCGAAGAGCTCGGGCTCTTCCTTGCGGACGGTGTCCACGACCTCGAACGCGAAGTTCATGTGCATGGTCTCGTCGCGGAACACCCAGTTGGTGCCCGTGGCCAGGCCGTGCAGCAGACCGCGCGAGCGGAACCAGTACACGTACGCGAAGGCGCCGTAGAAGAACAGGCCCTCGATGCACGCGGCGAAGCAGATCAGGTTCAGCAGGAAGCGGCGGCGGTCGGCCTGCGTCTCCAGCCGCTCGATCTTCTCGACCGAGTCCATCCACTTGAAGCAGAACTGCGCCTTCTCGCGGATGGAGGGGATCTCCTCGACCGCGTCGAAGGCGGCCGCGCGGTCGTCCGGGTCGGGCAGGTAGGTGTCGAGCAGCGTCAGATAGAACTGGACGTGCACGGCCTCCTCGAACAGCTGGCGCGACAGGTACAGGCGCGCCTCCGGGGAGTTGATGTGCTTGTACAGCGTCAGCACCAGGTTGTTCGAGACGATCGAGTCGCCCGTCGCGAAGAACGCGACCAGGCGGCCGATCATGTGCTGCTCGGCCGGCGTCAGCTTCGCGAGGTCGGCGACGTCCGAGTGGAGGTCGACCTCCTCGACCGTCCAGGTGTTCTTGATCGCGTCCCGGTAGCGCTCGTAGAAGTCCGGGTAGCGCATGGGGCGGAGCGTCAGCTCGAAGCCCGGGTCCAGGAGGTTCTTGTTCTCGTGGGAGCTCATTACTGGCAGGCCTCGCAGGACTCGGGGTTCTCAAGGGAGCAGGCGAGCGCCTCCGCGTCGGCCACGGCCTGCGGGAGCGCCGCCGGAGCGGCGGCCTGCGCGGCGCGGGCGATCTTCGTCGCCGGGCGCGAGCGCAGGTAGTAGGTGGTCTTCAGGCCCTGCTTCCAGGCGTACGCGTACATCGAGCTGAGCTTGCCGATGGTGGGCGTCTCCAGGAACAGGTTCAGGGACTGCGACTGGTCGAGGAACGGGGTACGGGCCGCCGCCATGTCGATCAGGCCGCGCTGCGGGATCTCCCACGCCGTGCGGTACAGCTCGCGCACCTCGGCCGGGATCCAGCCGAAGCCCTGCACCGAGCCGGAGGCGTCGCGCAGCGCCTCACGGGTCTGCGCGTCCCACACGCCGAGCTGCTTCAGCTCCTCCACCAGGTAGGCGTTGACCTGGAGGAACTCACCGCTCAGCGTCTCGCGCTTGAAGAGGTTCGAGACCTGCGGCTCGATGCACTCGTACACGCCCGCGATCGAGGCGATCGTCGCCGTCGGGGCGATGGCGAGGAGCAGCGAGTTGCGCATGCCGGTCTTCGCGACCCGGGCGCGCAGCGCCTCCCAGCGCTCCGGCCAGTTCAGCTCCACGTCGTAGTGGTCCGGGTGCAGCACGCCGCGGGCGGTGCGGGTCTGCTCCCAGGCGGGCAGCGGGCCGCTGCGCTCGGCGAGGTCGCAGGAGGCCTCGTACGCGGCCAGCATGATGCGCTCGGAGAGCTTGGTGGACAGGGCCCTCGCCTCGGGGGAGTCGAAGGGCAGCTTCAGCTTGAAGAAGACGTCCTGGAGGCCCATCGCGCCCAGGCCCACCGGGCGCCAGCGGGCGTTGGAGCGGCCGGCCTGCTCGGTCGGGTAGAAGTTGATGTCCACCACGCGGTCGAGGAAGGTCACGGCGGTGCGGACGGTCTCGTCCAGGCGCTCCCAGTCGATCCCCCCGTCCACCACGAAGGCGCCCATGTTGACCGAGCCGAGGTTGCAGACGGCCGTCTCGCCGTCGTTGGTGACCTCGATGATCTCGGTGCACAGGTTGGAGGAGTGGACGACGGTGCCCGGCTCGGCGGTCTGGTTCGCCGTGCGGTTGGAGGCGTCCTTGAAGGTCATCCAGCCCTGGCCGGTCTGCGCGAGGGTGCGCATCATCCGGCCGTACAGGTCCCGGGCGGGCATGGTCTTGCGGGCCAGGCCCGCCGCCTCGGCCTTGCGGTAGGCGGCGTCGAACGCGTCGCCCCACAGGTCGACGAGCTCGGGGACGTCGGCCGGGGAGAACAGCGACCAGTCGGCGTCGGAGTTCACGCGGCGCATGAACTCGTCCGGCACCCAGTGGGCCAGGTTCAGGTTGTGCGTACGGCGCTGGTCCTCGCCGGTGTTGTCGCGCAGCTCCAGGAACTCCTCGATGTCCGCGTGCCAGGTCTCCAGGTAGACGGCGGCGGCGCCCTTGCGGCGGCCGCCCTGGTTCACGGCGGCGACGGAGGCGTCGAGGGTCTTCAGGAACGGCACGATGCCGTTGGAGTGGCCGTTGGTGCCACGGATCAGCGAACCGCGGGCGCGGATGCGGGAGTACGACAGGCCGATGCCGCCGGCGTGCTTGGAGAGGCGGGCGACCTGGTGGTAGCGGTCGTAGATCGAGTCCAGCTCGTCCAGCGGGGAGTCCAGCAGGTAGCAGGAGGACATCTGCGGGTGGCGGGTGCCGGAGTTGAAGAGCGTGGGGGAGGACGGCAGGTAGTCCAGGCGGCTCATCAGCCGGTAGAGCGAGGCCACTTCCTCGACGGCCTGGACGGACTCGTCCTCGGCCAGACCGCAGGCCACGCGCAGCATGAAGTACTGCGGGGTCTCGATGACCTGGCGGGTGATCGGGTGGCGCAGCAGGTAGCGGCTGTGCAGGGTGCGCAGGCCGAAGAAGCCGAACCGGTCGTCGGCGCCCTCGGCGAGGGTGTGCTCGACCAGCGCGTCCAGGCGGCTCGCGTGGGTCCGGACGAACTCGGCCGTGCGGTCGGCGATCAGGCCCTCGCGGTGGCCGACCTCGACGGAGGCCGAGAAGGAGGTGGAGCCCTGGCGCGCGGCCTCGTCGCGCACCGCCAGCGTCAGCAGCCGCGCGGCGAGCTTCGAGTACGCCGGGTCCTCGGAGATCAGGCCGGCGGCGGCCTCGGTGGCCAGCCCGCGCAGTTCGGCGTCGTCGGCGGCGGCACTGCGGCCGCGCAGCGCGGCGGCGGCGACCCGTCCGGGGTCGGTGTCGGGGAGGTCCGCCGTCAGTTCGGTGAGGGTACGCAGCAGCGTGGCCCCCGGGCCCTCGGTGGTGTCGCCAGAAACGGACTCGGCGCGCGGTGCGGAAGGCGCGATGGTCACGGCGGGAGCTCTCCCTCGCTCGGCCCGGTCGACGGTGGGCGGGCACGGGGAGGCGCATGCGGGCGTGGCAGGAACGCGTACACGCATGGCGTCCACCGGCCCAACCGCGAGGCCCGGACGTATCGGCACCCGGTTCGGTCGAGCCGGGCGCACCGTCGGCAGGGCCTCGGACTTCATGTCCGGCAGCCGGACACTTCATACCGTTGCGGGACAGTTCCGGATTCGCACCGGATTCCCCTGCGGCGACAGCAGGCTTGAGCATACATGTGGGGGGCCGCAGTTGAGTGACCCCCCACATGTTGTGTCGGTGTGGCTACAGCTCCAGGCGGTACGTGAGCAAGGTGAGCCCGGGAACCGGCGCCCAGTCCCGCTCCGGCGTACGGAGGAAACCGAGCCGCTCGTAGATCCGCTGGGCCCCGGTCATGCCGCGCTGGGTGGACAGCACCAGGTGCGTGACCCCCGCCAGCTCCCGCGCGCGGGCCACGCACGCCCGCACCAGCGCCTCGCCGGCGCCGCGTCCGCGCGCCTCGCGGGAGACGGCCAGCATCCGGAACTCGGCCTCGCCGGGCCCGGCTATGTCGGCCAGCGGACTGCCGGGCGGGGCGAAGGTCACCCCGCCGAGGAGGGCCCCCTCCTCGGCGGCCACGAGCACCTCCCCGTCAATGGCCCGCCCGGCGACATCACGCAGCACGGCCGCGTAGAACGCCTCACCGGAACCCAGCAGCCCGTCGCCCAGGTAGGCCTGCGCGGTGATCTCACCCAGCTGTTCGTACTCGGCGGGCAGCGCCGGCCTGATCACCATGTCCATGGGGTCGAGTGTGCCGGACGGGTGTCGGTGCCCGGCGCTATCGTCGGAGACAGCACCGTCGAGGAAGGTGAGCGAGGCATGACCGTGATGACCGACCGGCCCCACATGCTGACCGAGGAGTTCGAGTCCCTGGCGCGTATAGGCGCCCGAGAGATCGAAGGGCTGCGGTTGGAATTCATCGACGGGAAGCTGGGAGTCAAGGCCGTGCCGGACGGGGACCACGGACTGATCATCGAGTGGCTCTTGCGCATCTGCATCCAGCACCGACCTGAGTTGTTCCTCTATGGCGAGCAGGGATTGAAGGTGCAGCAGTATCGCGCGGGGCGTGCCAGGCCGGATGGAATCCTGGCACCGAGTGGCTTCATGAAGGCGCAAGGTGAATGGGTCGACCCGGATCCTGTCCTGATGGTCGTTGAGGTCACCTCGTACGACTCCGACACCGACCGGCGCGACCGTATCGAGAAGCCTCGGGCCTTCGCGGAGACCGGCATCCCGGTCTACCTCCTGATTGACAGGGACAGCTGTGAAGTCTCGGTCCACAGCGAGCCCGATGGTCGGCGGTATGAGACCGTCCGCACCGTCCCATTCGGGAAGGACATCCACCTCCCCGACCCCGTCGGCATCACGCTCCAGACCGAGCCCCTCAAGGACTGGATCCGCTGAACACGCCGCAGGGCCCCGCCCAGGACGGGCGGGGCCTGCGTGCGTACGAGCTCAGCAGCAGCCGAAGCCCTCCCGCGGGTCCGCCTCGCGGGCGTCCGTACGGGCCCGTTCGAACGCGCGGCGGGTCGGGACCTCCGCGTTCGGGTCGTGGGAGCGGGCGTGGGCGACGTACCGGTCGTAGGCCGCCTCACCCGAGAATTCCCGTACGAAGTACCGCGCCCTCGCCAGTGCGCTGCGCAGGCTCATCGGGCCACCGGCTCCTTGACCTGCCCGCCGCCCGAGTCCAGGCCCGCCGCGGCCAGCTCCGCCTTCTCCTCGGCCGTCGGGAACAGCCCGGCCGGCGCGACGATCTTCGACTCGGTCCACGGGACCTCGGCCAGCTTCGCCGACTCCGGGTTGCTGATCGCCTTGAAGCAGGTGCGGCCGGCGTCGGCCAGCACGATGATGATCAGCACCGCGAACAGGGCGCACAGGACCCCGTCCACCGTGGCGTTGGTGACCACCGTGTGCATCTCGTCCATGTTCTTGGCGGGCGGCAGCACCTTGTCCGCGTCGATGCCCGCCTGGTACTTGTCGCGCTGGGCGAAGAAGCCGACCCGGACGTCCTCGGAGAAGATCTTCTGGTAGCTCGCGGTGAGCGTCACCGTGGCGTCCCAGGCCAGCGGGACCGCCGTCACCCAGGCCCACTTCAGCCGCCCCGACTTCACCAGCAGCGTGGTGCAGACCGCCAGGGCGACGGCGGCCAGCAGCTGGTTGGCGATGCCGAAGAGCGGGAACAGCTGGTTGATGCCGCCCAGCGGGTCCTTCACGCCCACCCACAGGAAGTAGCCCCAGCCGCCGACCACGACGGCGCTGGCCAGCCACACGCCCGGCTTCCAGCTGACGTCCTTGAAGGACCGGTGCACGTTGCCCAGGGTGTCCTGGAGCATGAACCGGCCGACCCGGGTGCCCGCGTCGACCGTGGTGAGGATGAACAGCGCCTCGAACATGATCGCGAAGTGGTACCAGAACGCCTTCATCGAGCCGCCGCCGATCACCGAGGCGAAGATCTCCGACATTCCCAGTGCGAAGGTCGGCGCGCCACCGGTACGGGAGAGCAGGCTGGTCTCCTCCACGTCCTTCGCGGCCTGCGCCAGGGCCTCCGGCGAGATGGCGAAGCCGAAGTTCGTCACCGCCTGCGAGGCCGACTCCACCGTGGTGCCGATGACACCGCCGGGGGAGTTGATGGCGAAGTAGAGGCCTGGCTCCAGGATGCACGCCGTGATCACGGCCATGACGGCGACGAACGACTCGGTGAGCATCGCCCCGTAGCCGATCATCCGGACCTGGGTCTCCTTCTGGATCATCTTCGGGGTGGTGCCCGAGGAGACCAGGGCGTGGAAGCCCGACAGGGCGCCACAGGCGATCGTGATGAACACGAACGGGAACATCGAGCCGGCGAAGACCGGGCCGTCCCCGCGCGAGGCGAAGTCGGTGACCGCGGGCATCTTCAGAGTGGGCATCGCGATGAACACGCCGAGGGCCAGCAGGGCGATGGTGCCGACCTTCATGAAGGTGGAGAGGTAGTCGCGCGGCGCGAGCAGCATCCAGACCGGCAGCACGGAGGCCAGGAAGCCGTACACGATCATCCAGATGACCAGCGTCTCCTTCTCCAGGGTGAAGGTGTCCGCCAGCGAGGACTCCGCGACCCAGCCGCCCGCGACGATGGCGAGCAGCAGCAGGGCCACCCCTATCAGCGAGACCTCGGTGACCCGGCCGGGTCGCAGGACGCGCAGGTAGAAGCCCATGAACAGGGCGATCGGGATCGTCATGCCGATGGAGAAGACGCCCCAGGGGGAGTGGGCCAGGGCGTTGACGATGACCAGCGCGAGCACGGCCAGCAGGATGATCATGATGGCGAACACGGCGATCAGGGCGGCGGCTCCGCCCACGGGGCCGATCTCGTCCCGGGCCATCTGGCCGAGCGAACGGCCGTCGCGCCGGGTGGAGAAGAACAGGGTCACCATGTCCTGCACGGCGCCCGCGAAGATCACGCCCACGACGATCCAGATGGTGCCGGGCAGGTAGCCCATCTGCGCGGCGAGCACCGGTCCGACGAGGGGTCCGGCGCCGGCGACGGCGGCGAAGTGGTGGCCGAACAGGACCCGTCGGTCGGTGGGATGGAAGTCGACACCGTTGTCAAGGCGTTCGGCGGGGGTGGCCCGCGTCTTGTCCACCTTCAGCACGCGGTGCGCGATGAACCGCGAGTAGAAGCGGTAGCCGATCGCGTACGAGCCCAGCGCGGCGGCGAGCAGCCAGGCGGCGGAGATCTCCTCGCCGCGGGAGAGGGCCAGAACGCCCCAGCCGATGGCGCCGACGAGTCCGACGAGCACCCATGCGGCGACGGACTTCGGGGAGGGCGAGCCCGGCCTGCCCGGACCCGCCGCGTTCCGTTGTGTCCCAGTTGCTTCCGGTTCAGGCATGACCCTCGTCCCATCCTCGATCATCTGCGTAAGCGCAGGGAATCTACGGGGGATTGCCTGGTGAACGTAAGACCCCGTCCGTATTCCGGTATTCCGCTTGCCGGTATATAGGGACGGAAGCCGGACGGAGCGCCGTCGGGCTCCGGTGGCCCTTCGTCGGTCCTCCGGCGGGCCTCGGCCGCCCGCCGGTTTTCAGACGGCGGGCCGCTTGAGCCGGGCGACGAACTTGTACCGGTCGCCGCGGTACACCGACCGCACCCACTCCACCGGCTCCCCGTCCGCGTCGAGCGAGTGCCGGGAGAGCATCAGCATCGGCAGGCCGACGTCGGTGCCGAGCAGGCCGGCCTCGCGCGGGGTGGCCAGCGAGGTCTCGATGGTCTCCTCGGCCTCGGCGAGGTGGACGTCGTAGACCTCGGCGAGGGCGGTGTAGAGGGAGGTGTACTTGACGAGCGAACGGCGCAGGGCGGGGAAGCGCTTCGCCGACAGGTGCGTGGTCTCGATGGCCATCGGCTCACCGCTGGCCAGCCGCAGCCGCTCGATGCGCAGGACCCGCCCACCGGTGGTGATCTTGAGGAGTCCGGCGAGGGTGTCGTCGGCCGTGACGTAGCCGATGTCCAGGAGCTGGGAGGTGGGTTCCAGCCCCTGGGCGCGCATGTCCTCGGTGTACGAGGTGAGTTGGAGGGCCTGCGAGACCTTGGGCTTGGCCACGAAGGTGCCCTTGCCCTGGATCCTCTCCAGCCGGCCCTCGACGACGAGCTCCTGGAGGGCCTGGCGGACGGTGGTCCGCGAGGTGTCGAATTCGGCCGCGAGCGTGCGCTCCGGCGGCACCGGTGTGCCGGGCGGCAGCGTCTCGGTCATGTCGAGCAAGTGCCGCTTGAGTCGGTAGTACTTGGGTACACGTGCCGTGCGGGTGGCCGCCCCGCCTTCCGGCTCCGTGATCGCCCCTTCGGTGGCCATCGCCGCCCGCCTTCCCGACTCCAGTTTCGCTGCCGTCACCGGCTCCTCCGATATGTGCGGTCACATCGTGACACGTGCGGGGGGACAGGCCTTCTCTCTCCCCAGGTGTCGGTCCGATAACGGACCGAGCACCCGCTCATTAGACCCTTGACACCCCTAAAGGTCTAGGCCAAGCTCCAGCTACTGGTCTAAACCAATATGGATCAGATCCCGGCCCCACGGCAGTACTTCGCGTATGTCACCGCGGCGGGCAAGGGAAGTGCAGGCAGGCATCCCTGAGGAGGGTGGCGTGAAGCGCAAGCTCATCGTGGCGGTCAGTGTCGCGGGCATGTTGGCGGGAGTCGCGGCATGCGGCAACGGCGACGACAGCAAGGCCAAGGCGGACGCTGGCCCCAAGGAGATCACCGTCTGGGTCATGGACGGCTCCGCGCCGAAGGCCTGGATCGAAGAGGTCAACAAGGAGTTCTCGGCCAAGCACCCCGGTGTCACGGTCAAGGTCGAGGAGCAGAAGTGGACCGGCATCCAGGAGAAGGTGACCACGGCCCTCTCCGAGGACACCCCTCCGGACGTCCTTGAGCTCGGCAACACCCAGACCGCCGGCTACGCGGTCACCGGCGGCCTCGCCGACCTGACGAAGGACAAGGCCAAGCTCGGCGCCGACGCCTGGCAGAAGAGCATGCTCGCCTCGGCCGAGGTCGACGGCAAGCTCTACTCCGCCCCCTGGTACGCCGCCAACCGCGTCGTCATCTACGACAAGAAGGCCTTCGAGAAGGCCGGCGTCACCCCGCCGAAGACCCGCGACGAGTGGATCGCCGGACTCGAGAAGCTGAAGGCGGCCGACCCGGCCTCGCAGCCGATCTACCTGCCCGGCCAGAGCTGGTACGTCCTCGCCGGCCTGATCTGGGACGAGGGCGGCGACCTCGCCGTCAAGGACGGCGACAAGTGGAAGGGCGCGCTGGGCACCCCGCAGGCCGCCTCCGCCATGGAGTTCTACAAGAAGCTCCAGTCCTTCTCCACCGCCCCCAAGGACAAGGACGAGGCCAACCCGCAGCAGTCCACCGACATCGTCCCCAAGGGCGGCGTCTCCTCCTGGATCGGTCTCGGCTGGGAGGCCGGCGGCGCCGAGAAGGCCATGAAGGAGGCGGGCAAGGAAGCCGACTTCGGCTACTTCCCGATTCCGGGCAAGACGGCCGACAAGACCAGCACCGTCTTCCTCGGCGGCTCGAACCTCGCGGTGGCCGAGCGCTCGAAGAACAAGGAGCTCGCCAAGGAGTGGCTGGCCCTCGCCGCCGGCAAGGACCAGATGACCAAGTACGCCGCCGAGACCAAGGGCGCGCTGCTCCCGAACCAGGTCGGCGCCAACTTCACCCCCGCCGCCGGCTCCTTCGCCGAGGCCATGGGCAAGGCCGGCGTCAACGGCAAGATCACCCCGGTCACCCCGGGCTGGGCGAACGTCGAGACCGAGCCGAACCCCATCAAGGAGTTCATGACCAAGGTCCTGAAGGGTGAGGACGCCGCCAAGGCGGGCGCGGACGCGGACAAGGAAATCGCGAACCGCATCAACAAGTAGTCCCGCCCCGCAGTACCGGCTGCACCCGCAGCACGCGCAGTACCCAGCAGTGTGAACGCACCGGGGGGTGCGGCAGGCGCCCGCAGCGTCCGCCGCGCCCCCGGTCGCGCATGTGACTCCACAGTCAACCGCGAGGAAACGAAGACCATGACTGTGCACTCCCAGGGGGCGGCGACCAGCGCTCCACAGGACGCACCGATGAAGTCCGCCGCGGCGCCGCCGGAGGCACCGGTCAGCGGGAGCGACCGCGGCCGTACGTCTCCTCGCGGGGCCAGGAGGTCCCTCCCTTCGGGGTGGCTGCCCTACCTGCTGATCGGTCCCGCGGTGCTCAGCCTCGCGGTCCTCCTGCTCTACCCGCTGATCAAGAACGTGATCCTGTCCTTCCAGGACATCAACAAGATCGAGTTCATCCAGCGGAAGTACCCCTTCGCCGGGTTCGGCAACTACACCGAGCTGCTCGGCGACGCGAACTTCTGGACCGTGGTCGTCCGCAGCTTCGGCTTCACCCTGGCCAACGTCGCACTGATCATGGTGCTCGGCAGCCTCATCGGCATCCTGCTGAACAAGCTCGGCACGAAGATGCGCCTGGTCCTGTCGATGGCGCTGGTGATGGCCTGGGCCATGCCGATCGTCGCCTCCGTCCAGGTCTTCAAGTGGCTGTTCGACGAGCAGTTCGGCGTCATGAACTGGCTCATGCGCACCGCCGGCTTCGCCGGCTACGAGCAGCACAACTGGATGGAGACCGGCCTCTCCACCCTGGTCATCGTCACGATCCTGGTGGTCTGGGGCTCCATCCCCTTCGTCGCGCTCAACATGTACGCCGGACTGACCACCGTCGGTGCCGAGCTGTACGAAGCCGCACGGATGGACGGCGCCAACGGCTGGCAGACCTTCTGGAAGATCGTCTTCCCGAACCTCAAGCCCTTCTTCCTCGTCACCACGTTCCTCGAGGTGATCTGGGTCTTCAAGGCCTTCACCCAGGTCTACGCGATGAACAAGGGCGGCCCCGACCGCGCCTCCGAGATCCTGCCGGTCTTCGCCTACGTCGAGGGCCAGAGCCAGGCCCACTACGGCCTCGCCGCCGCGATCTCCGTCCTGACGATCGTGATCCTCGTGGTCGTCATGTCCTTCTACTTCCGCCTGATCCTGAAGCAGGAGGAGGAGCAGTGAGCACCACCACCGCCCCGAAGCCCGCGCCGTCCGGTCCGTCCGCGCCGTCCGTGAAGCCGGCGCAGAAGCTCCGTACGCGCCGGCCGGTCCGCCCCGGAGCCGTCGTCAAGAACGCGGGCGCGCTCCTGGTGTCCCTCGTCTTCGTCTTCCCCGTGTACTGGATGTTCTCCTCGGCGCTCAAGCCGTCCGGCGAGATCCTCACCAAGGACCCGGTCTTCGTCTTCACCCCGACCCTGGACAACTTCACCAAGGCCACCGGGGTCGACCAGTTCTGGACGTACGTCACCAACAGCGTCCTGGTCACCGTCGGCGCCGTCCTGCTGGCCCTGCTCGTCGCGCTCGCCGCGAGCTTCGCCATCGCCCGCATGAGGTTCAAGGGCCGCAAGGGCCTCGTACTCGCCGTGATGATGGCGCAGATGGCCCCCTGGGAGGTCATGGTCATCGCGATGTACATGATCGCCCGCGACAGCGAGATGCTGAACAGCCTCCCGCTGCTCACCGCGATCTACTTCGTGATGGTCCTGCCCTTCACCATCTGGACCCTGCGCGGCTTCATCGCCGCCGTCCCGGTGACCCTGGAGGAAGCCGCCCAGATCGACGGCTGCACCCGCGGCCAGGCCTTCCGCAAGGTGATCTTCCCGCTGCTGGCCCCCGGCCTGATGTCCACCTCGCTCTTCGGCTTCATCACCGCCTGGAACGAGTTCGCGATGGTCCTGATCCTGAACAAGGACAAGTCCGCGCAGACCCTGCCGCTCTGGCTCACCGAGTTCCAGAGCGCCTTCGGCAACGACTGGGGCGCCACCATGGCCGCGTCTTCCCTGTTCGCCGTGCCGGTCCTGCTGATCTTCATCTTCCTCCAGCGCAAGGCCGTCGGCGGCATGACCGCCGGCGCCGTGAAGGGATAACGGCACCCATGACTGTCCTTGCGCACAGGGTGGACACCCTCACCCGCGACGCCCTCGCCGTCCTCCAGCCCGGCTTCGAGGGCACCACCGCCCCCGACTGGCTGCTCCGGCAGGTCGCCGAAGGGCTCACCGCGGTCGGCCTGTTCGGCCGCAACATCGCCTCGCCCGAGCAGCTCGCCGCGCTGACCGCGCAGCTGCGCGCGGAGCGCGAGGACGTGCTGGTCGCCATCGACGAGGAGGGCGGCGACGTCACCCGCCTCGAGGTCCGCGGCGGCTCGTCCTTCCCCGGCAACCTGGCGCTCGGCGCCGTCGACGACACCGACCTCACCCGGGAGGTGGCCCGCGAGCTGGGCCGGCGCCTCGCCGAGTGCGGGGTCAACCTCAACTGGGCCCCGTCCGCGGACGTCAACTCCAACCCGGACAACCCGGTGATCGGCGTACGGTCCTTCGGCGCCGACACCCACCTCGCGGCCCGGCACACCGCCGCGTACGTCGAGGGCCTGCAGGCCGCCGGGGTCGCCGCGTGCACCAAGCACTTCCCCGGCCACGGCGACACCAACGTCGACTCGCACCACGCGCTGCCGCGCATCGACGTGGACCTGGACACCCTCCAGGCCCGCGAACTCGTGCCCTTCCGGGCGGCGATCGAGGCCGGCACCAAGGCGGTGATGAGCGCGCACATCCTCGTGCCCGCCCTCGACCCGACCCGCCCGGCCACCCTCAGCCCGCAGATCCTCACCGGCCTGCTGCGCAAGGAGCTCGGCTACGAGGGGCTGATCGTCACCGACGGCATGGAGATGAACGCCATCGCCGGGACGTACGGGATCGAGCGCGGCTCGGTCCTGGCGGTCGCGGCCGGCGCCGACGCGATCTGCGTGGGCGGCGGACTCGCCGACGAGGCGACCGTGCTGCGCCTGCGCGATGCGCTGGTCGCGGCCGTACGGGAGGGCACGCTGCCCGAGGAGCGGCTGGCCGAGGCCGCCGCGCGGGTCCGCGCGCTGGGGGAGTGGACCCTTCTCCAGACTCCGTCCGGGGGGACCCCCAGGGCCCGGCCGGACGCGCGGCCGGAGGGGAGCCGCGGGTCCGGCATCGGCCTGGAGGCGGCCCGCCGGGCGGTGACCGTCACCGGGACGGGGGGCCCGCTGACCGCTGCCCCGTACGTGGCGACGCTGGCGCCGGTCGCGAACATCGCGGTCGGGGACGAGACCCCGTGGGGGCTGGCCGCCGAGCTGGCCGCGCTGCTGCCGGGGACGGCCTCGGGGGTCTACCCGGAGGGTGCGTCGGCGGCGGACGTCCTGGCGGCGGCCGGCGGCCGGACCGTGGTCGCGGTGGTGCGCGACGCGCACCGGCATCCGTGGATGACGGAGGTGCTCGACGCGCTGGTCGCTGCGCGGGGCGACACCGTGGTGGTCGAGATGGGGCTGCCTCGGGCTGCGGCGCGGGGCCGGCTGTACGTCGCGACGCACGGCGCCTCTCCGGTCTGCGGCCGAGCCGCGGCCGAAGCCCTCACGGCCCCCTGACCCAGCCCCCGAAGCCCGGGGCCGCCCCCCGGGCCCCGCGCCTCGATCACCGTCTGTCCGACCACGTCCGCGGCGCCGTTGCCGGGGCTCCGCCCCAGACCCCGCGCCTCAAACGCCGGCGGGGCTGGGTTGGCCCGCGCCTCAAACGCCGGCGGGGCTGAGGTGGCCCGCGCCTCGATCGTCGGCGGGCTGGTGGGCCCGCGCCTCAAGTGCTGACGGGGCTGGGTGCGGTCCCGCGCTCGATCGCGGGTGGGGCTGTATCTGTCCGAGTGCGCCCGCGGCGCCGTTGCTGGGGCTCCGCCCCAGACCCCGCGCCTCAAACGCCGGCGAGGCTGAGTTGGCCCGCGCCTCGATCGTCGGCGGGGCTGGGTGGGCCCGCGTTTCGAACGCCGGCGGGGCTGGGTGGCCCGCGCATCAAACGCTGGCGGGGCTGGGTTGGCCCGCGTCTCAAACGTCGGCGGGGCTGGATGTGCGCCTCGTACGTTGGCGGGGGTGGGGTGGTCGCGGCCGCATGGCGGCGGGTTACGGGGCTTCGGGCGGGCGGGGGCGGTGTGCCGCGCCTGGCCGGCGGCAGGGGGTGGAGTTCAGCCTCGCCGGCGTTTGAGGCGCGGGGTGCGGGGCGGAGCCCCGGGACTTTGAGCCTCGCCGGCGATTGAGGCGCGGGGTCGGGCGGAGCCCGGGCAAGGTGTGGGGACCCGCCCGACCGTACCTCCGGGTGAGCTGGGCTCGGGGCCGGCGAAGGCCGGGCTCCCTTCAGGGGGCCCGGCCTTCGGTTCGTGCGGCTACAGGCCCTGCCAGGCCGGCTTGTTCGCGTACGTGTGGCGGAAATAGTCCGCCAGCTTCAGCTTCGACGCGGCCGCCTCGTCCACGACGACGGTCGCATGCCGGTGCAGCTGCAGCGCGGACGCCGGGACCAGCGCGGACAGCGGCCCCTCGACCGTCTGCGCGACGGCCTCGGCCTTGCCCTCGCCGGTGGCCAGCAGCACCAGGTGGCGGGCGTCGAGGATGGTGCCGATGCCCTGCGTGATGACGTGGTGCGGCACCTGGTCTATGTCGTCGTCGAAGAACCGCGCGTTGTCCACGCGGGTCTGCTCCGTCAGCGTCTTGATCCGGGTCCGCGAGGCCAGCGAGGAGCAAGGCTCGTTGAAGCCGATGTGCCCGTCCGTGCCGATGCCCAGCAGCTGGAGGTCCACACCCCCGGCCTCGGCGAGCGCCCGGTCGTAGGCCTCGCAGGCGGCCACGATGTCCGCGGCGGAGCCGTCCGGGCCCATGAAGGAGGCCTCGGACAGTCCCAGCGGCTCCACGACCTCGCGCAGCACGACCGCGCGGTAGGACTCGGGGTGCCCGGCCGGCAGGCCGACGTACTCGTCGAGCTGGCAGATCCGCGCGCGGGAGGCGTCGACCTCGCCCGCGGAGACCTTGGCGGCGAGGGCCTCGTAGATGGGCAGCGGGGTGGAGCCGGTCGCCACGCCGAGCAGGGCGTCGGGCTTGCGACGGACCAGCGCCGCCATGGCCTCCGCGATGAGCTCTCCGCCTGCCTTGGCGTCCGGGACGATGACAACTTCCACGCGGGGCCTGCCGATCTGAGTGGTGTCCCCCCGGCGGGGCGAGGGGTATGTGGGCATGTTGTGGTATAGACCAATCTAGCAGAGTCGGGCCCCCCACACCCCGGTTCTCGCCCATTCCATGGTGGTCCGAATCCCCGCAGGCGCACTCCGGCACCCGGGCCGGGCAGCGGGGGCGTGGTGCGGGCTCCTGGCCGACGGAACAGCCGCGAGGAAGTGCGGCGGGGAGGGCCGCGCGGTACCGGCCCGCGAGGGCGTGCAAGGTCTTGGAGGCCGGCTGCATGGCCGCGCTCGCCCACGCCGGCGTACGGCCGGGGCGCGGGCCTGTGCGTCGGGGGATCGAAGGAGCGGGGCGAGGCCGCCGCGTCCGGGGGATTTCCTCTGGGCCACGGTGCCCGACGGGACCCTCAACCCGTCCGGCACCGTAGCCCGGAGTACTTACGGCCGAGGGTGTGCGGTTCCCGCGGCCGTGGGAGGTGCCTGCGCGGTCAGGGCAGAGCGCGCGGCTTACCTCGATCCGTCCTCCTGTGCGGGGAGGGCGGAAGCTTAAGGCAATTGTGGACTAGACCATTCTGTTCTGTCCATCCAATGACGGGACCCTGAATGCCGTCACTTCCTCCAACAGTACGCGTCCTGGGCCCGTCCTGTGTACTCCCCGGTATTCCCGTGGGGAAAGTCATGAGGCGTACCCGGGGTACGCTCGCCACGTGCCCTCCATGAACGACCTCGTACGCCAGCACACCGCTCTCAGTGAAACCGAGCTGGAGTGGCTGCACCTGCTGGTCTCGGAGTGGCAGCTGCTCTCCGACCTGTCCTTCGCCGACCTCGTGCTGTGGGTGCCCACCCTGGACGGCACCCGGTACGTGTCGGTCGCGCAGATGCGCCCGAACACCGGCCCCACCTCGTACCAGGACGACATGGTCGGCCACCTGGTGCCGCGCGGCCGCCGTCCCCTGCTCGACGCGGCGCTCGACGAGGGCCGGATCGTGCGCGAGGGCGACCCGGAGTGGCGCGAGGAGGTGCCGGTGCGCGTCGAGTCCATCCCCGTGCGCCGCGAGGGGCGGGTCCTCGGCGTGATCGCCCGCAACACCAATCTGCTCACTGTGCGTACACCCAGCCGGTTGGAGCTCACCTACCTCCAGTCCGCCTCCGACCTGGCCCAGATGATCGCGGCGGGCTCCTTCCCGTTCCCCGGCCAGCAGGTCGACATGGACGCCTCCCCGCGCGTGGGGGACGGCCTGATCCGGCTCGACGCCGACGGCGTGGTCACCTACGCCTCGCCGAACGCGCTCTCCGCCTACCACCGGCTCGGCCTCGCCTCCGACCTGGTCGGGCAGCACCTCGGCGACACCACCACCGAACTCGCCCCCTCCCGCGGCCCGGTGGACGAGGCCCTGGTCAAGCTGGCCAGCGGCTGGGCTCCGAGGGAGACCGAGGTCGAGGGCAACGGCGGGGTCATCCAGCTGCGCGCCATCCCGCTGAAGCCGAAGGGGACGCGGATCGGCTCCCTGGTGCTGTGCCGCGACGTCACCGAACTGCGCCGTCGCGAACGCGAACTGATCACCAAGGACGCCACCATCCGGGAGATCCACCACCGGGTGAAGAACAACCTCCAGACCGTGGCGGCCCTGTTGCGGCTCCAGTCCCGCCGCATGGATTCGCCCCAGGGGCGCGAGGCGCTCAACGAGGCCGTGCGCCGGGTCGGTTCGATCGCGATCGTGCACGAGACGCTGTCCCAGAACCTCGACGAACGGGTCGAGTTCGACGAGATCGCCGACCGGGTGATCGCGATGGTCTCCGAGATCTCGCCCGGCAAGGTCGCCTGCCGGCGCACCGGCCGGTTCGGGATCCTGGACGCGGAGGTCGCCACTCCGCTGTCGATGGTGCTGACCGAGATCCTGCAGAACGCCCTGGAGCACGCCTTCACCCAGGGGGAGCGGGGCACGGTCGAGGTGTCGGCCGCCCGCAGCGGATCCGGCCGCGCCGACGGCCGGCTGCTGATCACCGTGCTCGACGACGGCAGCGGCCTGCCCGAGGGATTCGATCCCCAGCGCGCCGGCAACCTCGGGCTGCAGATCGTGCGCACCCTCGTCGAGGGCGAGCTCGGCGGAACCTTCGACATGGTCCGGGCCGAGCCGCGCGGCACCAAGGTGGTCCTGGACATCCCGTCCAGCCCCCAGAAGTAGCGGGGGAGGCGTCACCCAGCGTGACGGGGCAGTTTCCAGGTCGTCCCGGACAGCACTGAGCCCCGGACCGAATGGTTCCCGGTCCGGGGCTCAAGAGCACGTTGCCAAGCGCTTATACAGGTACTACGCGCTGCGCGTCGAGGCTCGAAAGTCGTTGTCAGGCGCTGGCGTTGCGCGCCCGGTTGCGAGCGGCGCGGCGCTTCATCGCGCGGCGCTCGTCCTCGCTGAGACCGCCCCAGACGCCGGAGTCCTGGCCGGACTCGAGCGCCCACTGCAGGCACTGCTCCATGACGGGGCAGCGGCGGCAGACGGCCTTGGCTTCCTCGATCTGCAGCAGCGCAGGACCGGTGTTGCCGATGGGGAAGAACAGCTCCGGGTCTTCCTCACGACAAACGGCGTTGTGACGCCAGTCCATGGCTGCTACCTCTCTTGATGTGACATGCACGTTGCTTGTGAATGTGAACGCTTTCACGAATCCCCCCGTGGGGGAAGGGCCGACACCCAGTTGCCTGGTGTGGTCCGAAGATTCGTGGAGGGGTTCTGGCGGTCTGTGTGGGTGCCGGTTCTGCGGGCTGTCCCGATCGCCATGTAGAGATTCGCAAACCTCGGACGGGGATACAACCCCTTCCGGAAAGTTTTTTTTGATTCGTCGGTGTCTACTAGGTCACAGCCCTACTTCCTGGGGGTGGACCAGCGTGTAAACGTTCGAGTGAAAGGACTTTGGGCCCTTCCGCTCACACAATCACACGCAGTGCCCGCCGTACGCCTGTGAACCGAACGCTGGTGCGCAGACCGAGGTGGTCTCCGTCCATCTGGAACGGAAGCGGGACCTTCGAATGCAAGGTGAAGTCGGTCAGATCGTGTAGAGACACCGCGTGCTTGCCGTGTGGACCTCGTTCAGGAGTCGAGGTCAGGAGCTGTGTCGCGTAGCGAACGACCGCCGGAGTTGACAAACGGTTGAGGGCCAGTACGTCAAGCGCAGTATCGAACGACGCCTCCGGAGAGGCGTACAGCGGGCGATTGCCCAGATACGTCCACGGCGAGGTGTTGCAGACTATCGACAGCACCAGATCCGTCACCGGATCGGCGCCCGGACGCTCCAGGGTGACCGTGCCGTGCCGGCGGTTCGGCTCGTCCCAGAACTGGCGCATCAGCTGTCGCACGTACAGGGCATGCGTCGAACGCTTGCCGCGCTCGCGCTGCTGCTCGACCCGCCCCACCACGCCCGCGTCGAAACCGAAGCCCGCGCAGAAGGTGAACCAGCGGGCCGGGACCGACTCGTCCTCCGTGCCCGGGGTGCCGGCGGCCAGGCCCAGGCCCACGATCCGCTCGCGCTGCTCGCGCAGTGCGTCCAGCAGGGCGCCGGTCGACTCGACCGCGTCGTTCGGCAGGCCGAGTGCGCGGGCGAAGACATTGGTGGAGCCGCCGGGCACCACCGCCAGCCGCGGCAGCCGCTCCGGATCGGGTCCGTCGTGCAGCAGTCCGTTGACCACCTCGTTGACCGTGCCGTCGCCGCCCAGGGCGACGACGAGGTCGAGCCCCTCGTGCGCGGCCCGTCGGCCCAGGTCCCGGGCGTGGCCCCGGTACTCGGTGGTCACCGCCTCCAGCTTCATCTCGCTGGCCAGGGCGTGGGTCAGGACGTCGCGCGTGCGCGCACTGGTCGTCGTCGCTGCTGGGTTGGCCACGAGAAGTGCACGCATGAGCGCCAGACTACCCACCCCTTCTCAAGGCGTCCCTACTGCCCGTCCCCTCCGGCGTCCGGGGTACGCGGCTACCCTGCTGGAGTGAGTAAGAAGCAGCCCGCGAAAGCCGCCGCCCCCACCGCCACTCCCGCCACCGAGGCCGCCGCGCTGCCCGGCCGGCTGACCGCCGCCGCCGTGCTGACGGCCCTGGAGGGACTGGCGCTGGCCGGCCTCGGCGTCTACATGCTGTACGTGGGCATCGCCGGTGATCCCGACTCCCCGCAGCAGGCGGAGACGGGCGGCATCACCCTGCTCGCGCTCGCCGCGCTGCCGCTGGTCGCGGCCCGCGGTCTGCGCCTGGGCCGCAGCTGGAGCCGCGGCCCGGCACTGATCACCCAGCTGATGGCGCTGCCGGTGGCCTGGACCCTGTACAACACCGGCGGCGCGATGATCATCGCCGCGGTGGCCCTGGCCCTGGCGGCGGTGGCCGTCGCGGCCCTGCTGGTGAATCCGACGGCGACCGAGGCTCTGGGTATCGGGCCCGGACAGCAGGCCCGATAGTCCGCTCCGCCCGACCGCTTCTCCCCGCCCGCTCCGCTACTCCTCGACGAGGAGCTTCTCGCGCAGCTGGGCCAGGGTGCGGGCGAGCAGCCGGGAGACGTGCATCTGGGAGATGCCGACCTCCTGGGCGATCTGCGACTGGGTCATGTTCCCGAAGAACCGGAGCAGCAGGATCCGCTTCTCCCGGGGCGGCAGGCCCTCCAGCAGCGGCTTGAGCGACTCGCGGTACTCGACGCCCTCCAGGGCCTCGTCCTCCGCGCCCAGGGTGTCCGCGACCGCCGGCGACTCGTCGTCGGTGTCCGGGACGTCCAGCGAGAGCGTGCTGTAGGCATTGGCCGATTCCAGCCCCTCCAGCACCTCCTCCTCGGAGATCCCCAGGCGTTCGGCCAGTTCGTGGACCGTGGGGGAGCGGCCGTGCTGCTGGGACAGTTCGGCCGTGGCCGTCGTCAGCGAGAGCCGCAGCTCCTGCAGGCGCCGGGGTACGCGGACCGCCCAGCCCTTGTCACGGAAGTGCCGCTTGATCTCGCCGACCACGGTGGGCGTGGCGTAGGTGGAGAACTCGACCCCGCGGTCCGGGTCGAACCGGTCCACCGACTTGATCAGGCCGATGGTCGCGACCTGCGTCAGGTCGTCGAGCGGCTCGCCGCGGTTGCGGAACCGTCGTGCCAGGTGCTCGACCAGCGGCAGGTGCATCCGTACGAGCCGGTTGCGCAGCTCGGCCTTCTCCAGCGAGCCGTCGGGCAGCGCCCGCAGCTCGATGAACAGGGCGCGCGCCCCGCTGCGGTCGCGCGGATCCGGCAGCGGCGCGATCGCCTGGAACGCGGGCGCTTCCGTGGGAACCGGCGCTTCCGGGGCCGTGGCAGCGGCCGCCGGCGGCTGCGCCGGCTGTGGTTCTTCGTGCTGGTTGTCGCTCATAGGGCCCGCCCGTCGCTCCGCCGAGTCCAAAAAGCCGTCTTCCGCATCCGCGTCAGCCGGGTGCGGCCGGGCGTGCTGCTGCTCCGGGATGCCGCCGTCGACCTCGTGCCGTACCCGGGGCCGATCCCCGCCCCGCACCGGGATCTCCCCGCCGCTCACGCCGGGCCTGGTCCCGCGCCGCGTTGTTTGTAGAGACTGATGCTCACCGTCCGGTCCTCCTCGACGGTCGACTCGACCTTGCCGGCCAGCGCCGACAGTACGGTCCAGGCGAACGTGTCGCGCTCCGGCGCACGGCCGTCCGTGGTCGGCGCCGAGACGGTCACCTCCAGCGAATCGTCCACCAAGCGGAAGACGCAGCTGAGGACGGAGCCGGGCACGGCCTGCTGGAGCAGGATCGCGCAGGCCTCGTCCACCGCGATGCGGAGGTCCTCGATCTCGTCGAGGGTGAAGTCCAAACGTGCTGCGAGACCGGCCGTGGCCGTGCGCAGCACCGACAGGTAGGCACCCGCAGCGGGCAGCCGGACTTCCACGAAGTCCTGGGTCCCGGGCTCGCCTGCGATCTGGGACACCCTCACCTCCAAGGTGGTACGAGCTCTGTTCGCCGGTGACGCTACCGCGATCCGGGCGATCGTGTCGCGGCACCCCTCGTGAGGCCCGCTGTGGGCGCCCCTTCCCACGGCCAGTGACTGATGGTAAGCCCACGGGTACGCACAGTGGCTAGGGGTCTGCGGGTCCAAATCAGGGGAACCGGCGGAGGGTTGACCTACCCCGCCTCAGACGATCGAACCGTCGACAAAACACCAGCGCCAGATCTCCCCCGGCTCGAAGCTCCGCATCACCGGATGGCCGCTCTTCTCGTGGTGCGCGGTGGCGTGCCGGTAGGGGGAGGAGTCGCAGCAGGCCACGTGCCCGCACTCCAGGCACATCCGCAGCTGCACGGGGTGGCTGCCGACCGCCAGACATTCGCCGCAGGTCCGGTCAGAGGGGACGGGCTCGGGGCGCGGCAGTTCGGCAACGTGGGTGCACTCGCTCATGATGGCCAGCGTACGGCCAGGATGCGGGTGCGCGATGGCTCCGACGACTACCGAGGGGATCTTCGATGGAGGTCTTGCCGCTGGTGGCACTGGTCGCGGGGAGCGCGGCCGTCGCGGGCGCGGCGCGCCGGACACCGGTGCCCGCGCCGCTGCTGCTGGTCGCCGCCGGGCTGCTCGCCGGCTACCTGCCGGGGGTGCCCTCGTACGCGCTCGACCCGCACATCGTGCTGCCGCTGCTGCTCCCGCCGCTGCTGCACACGGCCGCGGTGGACAGCTCGTACCTGGACCTGCGGACCAACATCCGGCCCATCGCGCTGCTGTCGGTGGGCTACGTGCTCTTCGCGACCCTCGCGGTCGGGTACGCGGCCTACCTGGTGGTGCCGGGGCTGTCGCTGCCGGTCGCGCTGGTGCTGGGCGCGGTGGTGGCGCCGCCCGACGCCGTCGCCGCCACCGCGATCGCCCGCAAGCTCGGGCTGCCGAACCGGATCACGACGATCCTGCAGGGCGAGTCCCTGGTCAACGACGCCACGGCCATCACCGCGTACAAGGTGGCCCTCGCGGCCGCGGTCGGGGTGAGCGCCGGCTGGGCGGGCGGGATCGTCGAGTTCCTGCTGGCGTCGGTGGGCGGGATCGGCGTGGGCCTGCTGCTGATGGTCCCGATCCACCAGCTGCGCAAGCGGCTGAAGGAGCCGCTGCTCCAGAACACCCTGTCGTTGCTGATCCCGTTCGTCGCGTACGCGGCGGCCGAACGGGTCCACGCCTCCGGGGTGCTGGCGGTGGTCGTGGTCGCGCTGTACCTGGGGCACCGCAACTGGCAGGTCGACTTCGCCACCCGCCTCCAGGAGGAGGCGGTGTGGAAGGTGGTCGCCTTCGTGCTGGAGTCGGTGGTCTTCGCGCTGATCGGCCTCCAGCTGCCGGTGGTGCTGAAGGGGCTTGGGGAGTACGAGGGGGCCGCCGCGGCCGGGTACGCGGTCGTGGTGTTCCTCGCGGTGGTGGCGAGCCGGTTCCTGTGGGTGTTCCCGGCGACCTTCATGCCGCGCTGGATGTCCGAGCGGATCCGGACCCGGGAGCCGGACACCGACTGGAAGGCGCCGGTGGTCGTGGGGTGGGCCGGGATGCGCGGAGTGGTCTCGCTGGCGATCGCCTTCTCCGTGCCGATGTCGGTGCCCCACCGGGACCTGATCCTGTTCCTCACCTTCACGACGGTCATCGGCACGCTCGTGGTCCAGGGCCTCACCCTGCCGCCGCTGATCAAGGTGCTGCGGCTGCCGCCGCGGGACCCCCAGGCCGAGACGCTGGCGGAGGCGCAGGCGCAGAGCGAGGCCTCGCGCGCGGCGGACGAGCGGCTGTCGGAACTGCTGGAGTCGCCCGAGAACCAGCTGCCGCCGCCGCTGGCGGACCGGCTGCGCACGGTCCTGGAACGGCGGCGCAACGCGGTGTGGGAGCGGCTGGGCGAGGTCAACCCGACGACGGGCGAGTCGGCGGACGAGATCTACCGGCGCCTGGCGCGGGAGATGATCGAGGCGGAGCGGGAGGTCTTCGTGTCCCTGCGGGACCGCCGCCGGATCGACGACGAGATGCTGCGGGGGCTGCTGCGCCGCCTGGACCTGGAGGAGGCGGCGGCCTACCGCGAGGAGACCTGACCGTGTCCCGCGGCGCCGGGGACCGCGGGCCGGCCTGCTCGGGCCCGGGGCTGCGAGGAGGGTGCGGCTCCGGTCCGGAGCGGGTCCGTGACGAGGCTGCGGCTCCGGTCAGGGGGGTCCGAGACGGGGGTGAGGCTCTGGTCAGGGGGGTCCGTGACGAGGGTGAGGCTCTGGTCAGGGGCGGGCTCGTACGCGGCCGCGGCTCCGGTCAGGGCGGGCCTGTCACGCGGGTGCGGTCCCCCGTCAGGGGCGGCCCGTGATGACGGCGGCCACGGTGGTGCCGCGGGGGAAGGCGCCGGAGGCGGTGAGTTCGGTCAGGGCCCAGAGCAGCTTGGCGACGTAGATCCGCTCGACCGGCAGCCCGTGCCGGGACTCGAAGTCGGCGGCGAAGGCGTCCAGCGCGGCCGGGACGCGGGCGTAGCCGCCGTGGTGGAGGCCCTCGGCCAGGGACCAGTCCCCGGCGGGCCCCCCGAAGGCGGCCAGCTGGAGGGAACGTATCTCCGGCGCCAGGAAGCCGCCCGCCAGCACCGGTACGCCCAGCGCCCGCTGCCCGGGCTCCAGCCCGGCGGCCAGCCCCGCCAGGGTTCCGCCGGTCCCGCAGGCCACGGCCACCACATCGGCCGTGCCGCGCAGCTCGCGGCCGAGCTCGGCGCAGCCGGTCAGGGCCAGGGCGTTGCTGCCGCCCTCGGGAACCACGTACGCCCCGCCCGCGCCCGCCTCGTCCAGCAGCCGGGCGAGCTCCTCGGGCTCGGCCTTGCGCCGGTAGGCCGACCGGGACACGAAGTGCAGCCGCATCCCGTCGGCCGCGCACCTGGCGAGGGAATCGTTGAGCGGCCGCCGGGCCAGCTCCTCGCCGCGCACGATGCCGACGGTCTCCAGCCCGAGCAGCCGCCCGGCCGCCGCGGTGGCCCGCAGATGGTTCGAGTACGCCCCGCCGAAGGTCACCACGGCCCGCTGCCCGTTCGCCACGGCGGCCCGCAGATTGGGCGCGAGCTTGCGCCACTTGTTCCCCGGCAGCTCAGGGTGCACGAGGTCGTCCCGCTTCAGCAGCAGCCGGACGCCGCACCGCTCGAACCGCTCGTCCCCGACCGCCCGCAACGGGGACGGCGGACGGGGTCGCAGGAGCGCGTCGGGGTCGGGGTCGGCAGGCTGGTCCACCTGCCCATTGTGGGCCGCCCCGGCCGCGCCGTCGCACGTCGGAGCCGCCCACGGGAGCAGGGGGCCTACTTCAGGCGTTCGGCGACGCGGCGGCGCAGGGAGTCCATCGTGAAGCCCCGGGGGTCGATCTTGCCCGGCTGCCATTCCAGGTGGCCGATCACCGAGCGGGCCGTCCAGGCGTGGACCCGGCACAGGGCCGCCGCCGCGCGGGTGATCGCGTCGAGCTGGACCGCCGGCCAGGGGTCCTCGCCGTCGCCGAGGTTCTCGCACTCGAAGCCGTAGAAGTGGCGGTTGCCGTCGGTGTCCGCCTGGTGGTCCGGCGGCAGCCGCTTCTCGGCGATCACCGCCGCCAGGACGTCCGAGTCCCCGGCCCCCGCGTGGTTGGCACGGCCGTAGCCGACCAGGTGGACCCGGCCGTCCTTGGTGATCACACCGTGGCAGAGCGGGCCGGGCAGGGCGGAGTGGCCGCGGCGGCAGAGGGACACGGTGTTCGCGGTGCCGTTCGTCACGGTGTGGTGGATCATCACGCCGTGCACGGGCCCCCAGGGGCCTTTGTGGTTGCGGTTGTGGGTGCGCCAGGTGCCTACCTCGACGACGGTCAGACCCTCGCGGCGCAGTGCGCCGACGAACCGGTCCGCGGACATGGGTGCGGCCATGACCCCTCCTCCCGTGGACACCGAACGTGTCCACGTCGCTACGCTCCGGTGTAGTGGAGGGGGGCCTTCCGCGCTAGTGGATTCGTACGGCGAGCGAGCCGATCCGGACAACCGTCACCAGGGCCGGGCCGAAGGGGACTTCTGTTCGAACCGGCCCGTCGGGGTCGGCCCGGGCGGGCCGTCGGCGCTGCGAACCGGCCACCCGGCCCGGGGTCTCAGGGCCTTTCGCCCCCGTCGGCGCGCCGCCCGAGATCCCCTGCGGCAACGGTCCGGTCGGGGTCGCCACCGGACCGTCGCCCCTGTCGAAGCTGCGGCCCGCGTGGCCGGAAGCGGTGGTTCCAGAGGGGTGCGTGGGGGAGGAGGGGCCCAAGAGAGTGCCCCGCACCCGGACGGAGTAGTCCCACCCTTTTGTGTAATGGTCCCATCACGCTCGGTACTGCGAGGCTGCGTATCGCAGATTCATGGTGATCGAAAGGGAAATACATGTCGGTCCAGGCAGGTTCCGAAACCGAAGCCCAGACGCCGCAGCGCAGTCTCGGGACGTCGGCCGCACGGAACTTGGCAACCACGACCAAGTCCGCGCCGCAGATGCAGGAGATCACCTCCCGGTGGCTGCTGAAGATGCTGCCGTGGGTGTCCGTGCAGGGCGGCACGTACCGCGTCAACCGGCGGCTGAGCTACTCGGTCGGCGACGGCCGCGTCGAGTTCGTCAAGACCGGGACCCAGGTCCAGGTGATCCCGGCCGAGCTCGGTGAGCTCCCGCTGCTGCGGGAGTACGAGGACCTCGACGTCCTCGGCGAACTCGCCCAGCGGTGCCAGCAGATCGACTTCGAGGCCGGCCAGGAGCTCACCTCCTTCGGCAACGCCTCCGACCGCGTCTTCCTCCTCGCCCACGGCCGCATCGACCACGTCGGCCCCGGCCCCTACGGGGACGACGCCGTGCTGCGGACCGTCGCCGACGGCGCGTACTTCGGCGAGGACTCCCTCGCCGACGAAGAGGCGATCTGGGAGTACACCGCCCGCGCCGCCACCTCCGGCACCGCGCTCGTCCTGTCCCGGCAGGACTTCCAGCTGCTCGCCGACCGCGTCGAATCGCTGCGCGAGCACGTGGAGCAGGTGCGGACGCAGCCCGCCCAGCGCACCAACAAGTACGGCGAGGCGGCCATCGACCTGTCCGCCGGCCACCAGGGCGAGGCCGTGCTCCCCGGCACCTTCGTGGACTACGACGCCCACCCGCGCGAGTACGAACTCTCCATTGCACAAACGGTCCTGCGCGTGCACACCCGTGTCGCCGACCTGTACAACCAGCCGATGAACCAGACCGAGCAGCAGTTGCGGCTCACGGTCGAGGCGCTGCGCGAGCGCCAGGAGCACGAGATGCTCAACAACCGCGACTTCGGCCTGCTCCACAACACCGACTACGACCAGCGCATCCAGCCCCACGACGGCGCGCCCAGCCCCGACGACATGGACCAGCTGCTCAGCATGCGGCGCGGTTCCAAGTTCTTCCTGGCGCACCCCAAGGCCATCGCCGCCTTCGGCCGCGAGTGCAACAAGCGCGGCCTGTACCCGGAGTCGGTGGACATCGGCGGCAACCGGGTGCCGGCCTGGCGCGGCGTCCCGATCTTCCCGAGCAACAAGATCCCGATCAGCGACGCCCGCACCACGTCCATCCTGTGCATGCGCACCGGCGAGGACGAGCAGGGCGTGATCGGCCTGCACCAGCCGGGCATCCCGGACGAGATCGAGCCGAGCCTGTCGGTCCGCTTCATGGGGATCAGCGAGCAGGCGATCATCTCCTACCTGGTCACCGCCTACTTCTCCGCCGCGGTGCTGGTGCCCGACGCGCTCGGCGTGCTGGAGAACGTCGAGATCGGCCGCTGGAGCTGAGGCGGCCGGCCGAAGAGCGACGGAGACACGGACACGCCATGGCCACCACCGAGGCGATCACGACCGGCGAGGGCCACGAGGCGGCGGCCCTGCTGGAGCGGACAAGAGAAACGGTCAACCCGGAGCTGCGCCGGACGGTCGAGAGCCTGCCCGGTTCGATGCGTCGCGTCGCGATGTACCACTTCGGCTGGGAGCACGCCGACGGCACACCGGCCGCGGCCCATGCCGGGAAGGCCATCCGGCCGGCCCTGGTGCTGGCCGCGACCCAGGCCCTGCAAGGGCCGGGCGGGCGGGTGGAGGACGCCGTCCGGGCCGCAGCCGCCGTGGAGCTGGCGCACAACTTCACGCTGCTGCACGACGACGTGATCGACAAGGACGTCCGGCGCCGCGGCCGGGCCACTGCCTGGACCGTCTTCGGGATACCGGACGCGATCATCGCCGGCGACGCCATGATGGCGCTCGCGCTGCGGCTGCTCGCGGAGGACCCGCACCCGGCGTCGGCGGCGGCCTCCGGGCGGCTCGCGACCTGTGTCATCGAGCTGTGCGCGGGCCAGCAGGCGGACTGCGCCTTCGAGCAGCGCGCGTACGTCTCGCTCGACGAGTGCCTGACCATGGCGACGGCCAAGACCGGTGCCCTGCTGGGCTGCGCCTGCGCTCTGGGCGCGCTGTACGCGGGCGCCGGGCCGGACGAGGTCGACGCCATGGACGCCTTCGGCCGGGAGGCCGGGCTGGCCTTCCAGCTGATCGACGACCTGATCGGCATCTGGGGGGATCCGGGGCACACCGGCAAGCCCGCCGGGGCCGATCTGCTCGCCCGCAAGAAGTCCCTCCCGGTCGTGGCCGCCCTCACCTCGGGCACCGCGGCGGGGGAGGAGCTGGCGGCCCTGTACGCGGGTCCCATGACCGGGGACGACGCGCTCAGGGCGGCCGACGCGGTGGACCGGGCCGGCGGGCGCGACTGGGCCCAGGCCCATGCCGCCGACCGGATGGGCCGGGCCGTGCAGCAGCTGTCCCGGGCCGTGCCGGACCTCGGGGCGGCGGGCGGGCTGCTGGCGCTCGCCGAGTTCGTCACGCGCCGTACGCGGTGAGGGCGCCGTACGCGGGGCGATACGTGTGAAGGCGGTCCGGTTCCAGTGCCGAGGGGTGCTGGAACCGGACTGTCCGCCTGCTGGGCCCAACTCTAGGATCGCTCAAGGTTGTTGATGATTGAGCGAAGGGTGAGGCCCATGGGGCTGGAGATACGTCAGGCGGAGCAGTCGGACCGGGACGCGGTGGCGCGGCTGCTCGACGAGGCCTTCCGCGCCGATCCGGTGAGCACCTGGGTCTTCCCGGACCCGGAGCACCGGGCCGCGGTGCACGGCAGGTTCCTCGGGGTCTTCGTGGACGTGGCGCTGGCCGAGGGCCGGATCGACTACGCGGTCGACGGCTCCGCCGCCGCGCTGTGGCTGCGGATCCCGGCGGGCGAGCCGGAGGGCGAGGACGAGGTCCCCGCGAAGATGCGGGCGGTGGCCGACCCCGACAACGAGCGGTGCGAGCTGGTCGGCCGGCTCACGGGCGCGGTGCACCCGACGTCCGAGGAGCACGAGTACCTGCTGATGATCGCGGTCGCCCCGGACCGGCAGGGGGAGGGGCTGGGCACCGAGCTGATCCGGCCGGTGCTGGAGCGCTGCGACCGGGAGGGGCTGCCGGCGTACCTGGAGGCGAGCAGCGAGCGCAGCAAGGGGCTGTACGAGCGGCTGGGCTGGCAGTTCACGGGCGAGGCGGTACGGCTGCCGGACGGGCCGCTGATGTGGCCGATGTGGCGCAAGCCGCAGGGGTAGTCGAGGGGCGGCCGCGGGGGTGGTCGCGGGTGCGGCGCCGGGGCGTGCGAAAAGGGTTTGCGTAACCACTTCAGCTGAAGTACTTTGGTTGACGGGCCCCGGGGCGGTGGCATTGTCGAACGAAAGAGAACCACTTGCGCAAGCTCACGTATTTCGTCGGGACGTCGGTCGACGGCTACATCGCCGATCCGGACGGAGACGGTGACTTCTTCAACCGGTGGGTGGAACCGGGCTACGCCAAGGACATGTTCGGCGAGTTCCCGGAGACGCTGCCCACGCCCGTCCGGGCGGAGCTCGGCCTCGAGGGAGCGGTGGCGAGGCACTTCGACGCGGTCCTGATGGGTCGCGCCACCTATGAGGCCGGGCTGCGGCTGGGCATGACCAGTCCGTACGCCCATCTGGACCAGTACGTCGCCTCCCGCTCCCTCGGAGCCTCGCCCGACCCGGCCGTCCAGATCATCTCGGGCGACGTGGCCGCGCGCGTGCGGCAGCTGAAGGAGCGGCCGGGCCTCGGGATCTGGCTCTGCGGCGGCGCCGAGCTGGCCGGACAGCTGGTCGAGGAGATCGACGAGTTCGTCGTCAAGACGTACCCCGTCTTCGCCGGAGCCGGCATTCCGATGGCCCGGGCCGGCTTCGCCACCCGCGAGCTGGAGCTGACCGACCTCAAGCACTATGCCGGAGGGCAGATCGTGAGCACGTACGCCCGCAGGCGCTGAACCGCCGGACGCGCGAAACCGGCCTACCGTGGAGGTATGGCCGGTGTGAAGCAGCAGCAGAAGCGGGAGACGGTCGCCCCGCAGGCCGGGCACGAACAGCACGTGTGCCCGGCCTGCGGGGGTCTGGTCGAGACGGTGGTCCGACGGCGCAAGTCCCTCGGCGTCTTCGTTCCGGAGTGGGCGGCGGGCCCCTGTCGGAGTCCGGACTGCTCGCGGTACGCGGCTCCGTAAGGGGCCCGCGCCCGGCCCGCCCGGCCCGCCCGGCCCGTCTAGCCCTTCTGGCCCTTCGAGTCCAGGCCGGAAGCGACGAGGCCGTTGGCCCACAGCTGGTTGACGCGCGCCCGCTCGGCGCTGTTCGGGGTGGCGTTCTGGCAGGAGGTGCCCGGACCGCCGCCCGACATCAGCTCACTGCACGGGCCCGAGTAGTGGTCCGGAAGGCCCAGCACGTGGCCGGTCTCGTGCGAGGTCACCCGGGTGGAGTTGTACTGCTGGTTCTGCCGGTAGTCGAGGAAGATGTAGCCGCGGCCGTGGCCGTCCGTGCTGGCGTACGAACCGCGCGAGTCGTTGCCCTCGCGGTAGGAGAAGCTCCCGCCGGAGGAGACCTCCTGCAGTCTGACGTTGGTCACCGAGCTGTTCCAGATCTGGGTGGAACGGGCTATCTGGGTGCGGAAGCTCGGGGCGTTGCGGGTGTTGTAGGTGACGGTCACGGCCAGGGCGCCCGGGTTCGCGGCGCGCTGCTCGGCGACCGAGCGCTGTACGGCTTCGAAGAACGCCTGGGTGGCGGCCCGGTTCTCCTGCGAGCGCTCGTACGCGGTGTAACTCGCGGGGCTGCCGGCCGGGGCGGCGCTGGCGGTGGGGACGACGCCGCCGAGGGCGGCGGCCATGCCGAGGCCGACGGTGGTGGCCAGCATGGCCTTACGGGAGTGGCGCATGTGGGGGAGCTCCTACTCGTCCGGTGCGGTGGGGGGTGGGTCGTTCGCACCGGAGTCTGAGGGAGCGGAAGTGCGCTGCGGATGATGTCACTGCCCGATAGCACGGGGCTATCGGGAAGATTTCGTCAGATCAACTGGTGTGAGAATGGCGGGATTCGGGGGGCTATCGGTGGCTGGTGCGGTCTGCTGGGCGCGCCCTACTCTCGGGTCATGGAGCTTGAGGTCAGGCACCTGCGCGCCCTGTGCGCCATTGCCGACGCCGGGAGTCTGCACAAGGCGGCCCGGCAGCTCGGCGTGAGCCAGCCCTCTCTCACGACCCAGCTGCGCCGGATCGAACGCGCCCTGGACGGCGAGCTGTTCCTGCGCGATCGGACCGGCTGCCGGCCCACCCCCTTCGGGCGCACCGTACTGGGCCGGGCCCGTCCGCTGCTGGCCGAGATGGCCGCGCTGGTGGCGGAGGCCCGGGCGCTCGCCCACGGGCCGCGGCTGCGGATCGGCTCCACGGCCAGCCGGGCGCTGCCGGGCTGGCTCCGGCGGATCCACCGGCGGCTGCCGGACACCGAGACCTCCCTGGTGGTGGACGTGTCCGCCAACGCGCTGCTGCGGATGGCGGCTTCGGGGCAGCTGGACGTGGCCTTCGTGCACGAGGTGGAGGGCAGCCCGCTGCGGGTGCCGGCCGGGCTGCAGCTGCGCGTGCTGATGGAGCGCGAGCCCCAGTTCGTGTCGATGTCCCGGGACCATCCGGCCGCCCGCCAGTCCGTGGTGTCCTTACGGGATCTGGCCGAGGACCGCTGGATGGTGGACCCGTCGGTCGACGGTGAATGGGACGGCCTGCGGCGGGTCTTCGCCGGCGCCGGGCTGGACCCGCCGGTGCTGCACGCCGATTACCACACCGCGAGCTCGCTGATCGTCTCCGGTGAGGCGGTGGCTCCCTGCCAGCCGACCTCCGGGCCGCGCGAGGACATGGCGATCCGCCCGCTGTCCGGCGACCCGCTCGCGGTACGGCTCCTCCTGGCGACCCGCCCCGGCGCCCACCCGGAACTCTACGAGGACCTGCGGGCCGCGTACCGCGAGGTCGCGCTGCTGACGCCGCCGTACCGCGCCTGGCTCCGCCACCACGCGAGCCCGCTCCTGGAGGCGGCGTAGCGGCTGCGCCGTCGCCCTGCGGGCGGTCGGCCGGACCGGTGCTCGCCGTTGCCGTGGCTGCGCCCCGGACCCCGCCCCTCAACCGCCGGCGAGGCTGAAATCGCGCTCCGCGCGATCCAGCCTGCCGTCGGGGGCCGGATCTGTCGTTCGAGCGGCCGGATCTGCTGCTTGCGGGGGCCGAAATCCGGTGCGGCCCCGATCTCCCAGCCTCGTCGGCACTGCTTGACTTCCGCCTACCGCGATATATCGTGTTGGTCAGAAGACGCGATATGTTGCGTGCGTCGAGACCCGTCCGTGAACGCACGAGGAGGACCAGCCCCATGGCCGAGCAGGCGTCGCAGTCGACGTGGCACATCGCCGAAGCGCAGAAGCTCACCTTCGAGGAGCCGGTGACCGAGCTCCGCGTCCGCATCGTGGGCGGCACGGTGAACGTGGTCGCCGCCGAGGAGGGCCCCGCCCGCCTGGAGGTGACCGGGGTCGACGGACCGCCCCTGTACGTGGTGCAGGAGGGCGGCTCCCTCACCGTTTCCTACGAGGACCTGCCCTGGAACGGTTCCCAGGGCTTCAAGCAGTGGTGGGAGGCCAAGCCCTGGAAGGCCTGGTCGAGTTCCGCCTCCGGCCGCAAGGCGTGGGAGCGCAGCGCGGCCCTCACCCTCACCGTCCCCGCCGCCACGGAGGTGGAGGTGGGCGTGGTCGACGCCGCCGCCTTCGTCTCCGGGATCTCCGGCGGCACCGCGGTCAACGCGGTCTCCGGCGATGCCACGCTGTCCGGGCTGTCCGGCCGGGTCAAGGCGCACACCGTCTCCGGCACCGTCGAGGCGCAGTCCGTCACCGGGGACCTCGCCTTCCACTCCGTCTCCGGCGGACTCACGGTGGTCGACGGCGCGGGCGTGAGCGTACGGGGCGACTCGGTTAGCGGTGACATGCTCATCGACCTGGACCTCGACCCCTCCGCGCCCCGCCCGGTGGACATCACCGTCACCTCCGTCTCGGGCCAGGTCGCCATCCGGCTGCCGCACCCGGCCGACGCCCGGGTGGAGGCCAACACCGCCACCGGCGGCGTCTCCAACGCCTTCGAGGACCTGCGGGTCTCCGGACACCTGGGCGCCAAGCGGATCACCGGGACCCTCGGTTCGGGCACCGGCACCCTGCGCGCCACCACGGTCTCGGGATCCATCGCGCTGCTGCGCCGCCCGCCGGCCGAAGCCGACACCCCCGGCGCCCCCGGCGCCCCCCTCCCGTTCGACAAGAAGGTGCTCTGACATGCCGCCCGTCTTCGCCCACGGCCGCCTCCGCCTCTACCTCCTCAAGCTGCTGGACGAGGCGCCGCGGCACGGGTACGAGGTGATCCGACTGCTGGAGGAGCGCTTCCAGGGCCTGTACGCCCCCTCCGCGGGCACGGTGTACCCGCGGCTCGCCAAGCTGGAGGCCGAGGGTCTGGTCACGCACGCCACCGAAGGCGGGCGCAAGGTGTACTCGATCACCGAGGCGGGCCGGGCCGAACTGGCCGACCGGGGCGGCGAACTCGCCGACCTGGAGCTGGAGATCCGCGACTCCGTCACCGAACTGGCGGCCGAGATCCGCGAGGACGTCCGGGGCGCGGCCGGCGACCTGCGGCGCGAGATGCGGGCCGCGGCCTCCGCGTCGGAGACCCGGGTCGACGACGAGTCCTGGGCGGCGGTCAAGGAGGAGCTGAGCCGGGCGCGGCAGGAGTGGAAGGAGCAGGCCCGGCGGGCCAGGGACGAGAGCCGCCGGGCCCGCGAGGAGGCCCAGCAGGCCCGCCGCCAGGCCAAGGAGGCCCAGGAGCGGGCCCGCGCGGAGGTCCAGCGCGTCACCCGGCAGTTCCAGGAGCAGTTCGCCAAGTCGGGCGGGGTCCTGGGCAGCCTGGCCGGAGCATGGCTCGGCGGGAGCGGAGCGACGGGGTCCGGGTCGGCGGCGGCCGAGCCGGCGGAGTCCACCGCGCCGGCCGGCTCCGCCGCACCCCCGGTGGCCGACACCGACTGGGCCGAGGACCTGGCCCCCACCGGCGACCCGGCGCGGGACCTGGACCGGCTGCTGGACCGCTTCCGCGACGAGGTGCGGGACGCGGCCCGGGACCACGGGGTGACCCCGGCCCAGCTGGCCGAGGCCCGCGCCCACCTCGCGGTCGCCGCCGCCCGGCTGAGGGCGACGCTCCGAGCCGGGTCGTAGCTCCGGCCGGCAGCCCCGGCAGCCCCGGCAGCCCTGGCGGCCCCACGGCCCCGGCGGCCTCGCAGCCGGGGCGGGCGCGGCAGTCGGTGCGCGCCTCATACGGCGGCGGGGCGGCGGCTCAGGCGGCCAGGGCCGATTCCGCCGTGTCGTAGGTGATGCCGTGGTCCGTGAGGACCTCGGAGACCGTGCCGGGGCGCGAGAGCAGGGCCAGGAGCAGGTGCACGGTGCCGATGTGCCTGTCCTTGCGGCCCAGTGCGATCCGCAGGGACTGCTCCAGGGCGTTCTTCGCGTCCTCGGTGAAGGGGACGTGGCGGTTTCCCGTGCGGGCGTCCGGCTCGGCGCGCCCCAGGGCGGAGCGGAGCGAGCCGCCCAGGGTGCGCCTGCGCGGCGCCGGGGCCGCCAGCGCGCCCTCGCCGTGGGTCTCCTCGACGCGGGAGACGATCTCCGCGAGGTCGATGCCGAGGCCGGCCAGCGCCTCCTCGTCCGCCCGCGACATGCCACCCCGGCGGCGGGCCGCCGCGAGGTCGGCGGCGACCGCCGTACGGTCCACGCCCAGGGGGTCCAGGACTCCCAGGGCCAGCAGGGAGAGCAGCAGGTGTTCCCGGGTGACCGTGGGGTCTCCGGCCTGCCGGGCCTCGGCCACCGCGCCCGTCACGGTCGACCGGGCGTCCCGGGTGAAGCGTTCGAACATCAGATCCTCCCGTGCTTCTTGTGCACGGCCTGCCGGCTGACGCCCAGCTCGGCCGCGATCTCCTGCCAGGACCATCCCTGCGCGCGGGCACTGCGCACCTGTACGGCCTCCAACTGCTCCAGCAGCCTGCGGAGGGCGGCCACGGCACGCAGGCCCACGCGCGGGTCACGGTCACCGGCCCGTTCGGCGAGATCGGTAGCTTCCGTCATGGGTGTCAATGTAGGTTGACGCGAGAGGAGTGTCAACCCTTGTTGACGCTCAGGGCTTGAGGACGATCTTGCCGAAGAGGTCGCCCGACGCGAGCTTCTCGAAGCCCTCGCGCGCCCGGTCCAGCGGCAGCACCTCGTCGATGACCGGCCGCACCCCCGTGGTGGCGCAGAACGACAGCAGGTCCTCCAGCTCGTCCTTCGAGCCCATGGTCGAGCCGACCACCTTCAGCTCCAGGAAGAAGATCCGGGTCAGCTCGGCGTGCGCGGGGCGGTCGCCGCTCGTGGCTCCGGAGATGACCAGGGTGCCGCCCGGGCGCAGGGACTTGACCGAGTGCGACCAGGTGGCCGCGCCCACCGTCTCGATCACGGCGTCCACCCGCTGCGGCAGCCGCGCGCCCGGCTCGTACGCCTCCAGGGCGCCCAGCTCCACGGCCCGCTTGCGCTTGGCCTCGTCCCGGCTCGTGGCGAAGACGCGCAGGCCGGCCGCCTTGCCGAGGACGATGGCGGCGGTGGCGACCCCGCCGCCGGCGCCCTGGACGAGTACGGAGTCACCGGGGCGGACCCCGGCGTTGGTGAAGAGCATCCGGTACGCCGTCAGCCAGGCCGTCGGCAGGCAGGCGGCCTCCTCGAACGAGAGCCCGGCGGGCTTGCGCAGCACGTTCCACGCGGGCACGGTGACCTGCTCGGCGAAGGTCCCCTGGTAGCGCTCGGTCAGGATCGAGCGGGGCTCGTCCGGGCCCACCCCGTGGCCGCTCTGGCCGATCACGGAGTGCAGGACGACCTCGTTGCCGTCCTGGTCGGTCCCGGCGGCGTCGCAGCCGAGGATCATCGGGAGCTTGTCCTGGCCGAGGCCCACCCCGCGCAGCGACCACAGGTCGTGGTGGTTGAGGGAGGCGGCCTTGACGTTCACGGTCACCCACCCGGGCCGGGCCTCGGGAGCCGGGCGCTCGCCCAGCTCCAGGCCGTTCAGCGGGTGGTCACGGTCGATTCGGGCGGCATAGGCAGCGAACATGCCGCGACGCTACCGCTCGGTAGGGCGACGGTTCCAGACTTCCCCCGGCCCGGATGGTGAGGTCTTCGTCGCACCGGGCCCCGGCGCACGCGAAAGGCGGGGCCCGGCCGGATGGTTCCGGCCGGGCCCCGCCCCTGTGCTCAGCGTGGCGGTCAGGCCAGGCGGGCCACGCCGTCGGCCTTGGCGGCGGCGGCGACGGCCGTGGAAACGGCCGCGGCCACGCGCTCGTCGAAGGGCGACGGGATCACGTAGTCGGCGGAGAGCTCGTCACCCACGACGCCGGCGATGGCGTCGGCGGCGGCGATCTTCATGCCCTCGGTGATCCGGGTCGCGCGCACCTTGAGGGCGCCCGCGAAGATCCCCGGGAAGGCCAGCACGTTGTTGATCTGGTTCGGGAAGTCCGAGCGGCCCGTGGCCACGACCGCCGCGTACTTGTGCGCGACGTCCGGGTGGACCTCCGGGTTCGGGTTGGCCATGGCGAAGACGAACGCGTCCTTCGCCATCGAGGCCACCGCCTCCTCCGGCACCGTGCCGCCGGAGACGCCGATGAAGACGTCCGCGCCCGCGAGTGCCTTCTCCAGCGAACCGGTCTGGCCCGTCTTGTTGGTCAGGCCCGCGATCTCCGCCTTGACGTCCGTCAGGTCGGCGCGGTCCGCCGAGACGACGCCCTTGCGGTCGGTCACGCAGACGTCGCCGATGCCCGCGTCCACCAGGATCTTGGCGATGGCGATGCCCGCGGCGCCCGCGCCCGAGATCACGGCGCGCAGGTCGCCGAGCGTGCGCCCGGTGAGCTTGGCGGCGTTGCGCAGCGCGGCCAGCGTGACGATGGCCGTGCCGTGCTGGTCGTCGTGGAAGATCGGGATGTCGAGGGCCTCCTGGAGGCGGCGCTCGATCTCGAAGCAGCGGGGAGCGGAGATGTCCTCCAGGTTCACCCCGCCGAAGGACGGTGCGAGGCGGATGACCGTCTCGACGATCTCGTCCGCGTCCTTGGTGGCGAGCGCGATCGGAACCGCGTCCACGCCGCCGAACTGCTTGAAGAGGATGGCCTTGCCCTCCATCACGGGGAGGGAGGCCTCGGGACCGATGTCGCCGAGACCGAGCACGGCCGTGCCGTCGGTGACGACGGCGACCACGTTGGACTTCCAGGTGTACTCGTTCACCAGGTCCGGCTGCTCGGCGATGGCGCTGCACACCTTCGCCACGCCGGGGGTGTACGCGAGGGACAGGTCGTCCTTGTCGGTGACCGGCACCGTGGCCTGGATGGCCATCTTGCCGCCCCGGTGCAGGGCGAACACCGCGTCCGGGTTGTTGTCCGTCGCGCTGTCGGTATGAGGGTTGACGATCTCCGCTGCCACTTTGTGTGACCCCTTAAGTCCTTTGAATCGTTGAGGGTGGCCACTCCTGGTTAAGGGGTGGGCGGGCACCGCGTTCGTACTCCGCGTCGGCGGTTGGACCGCCTCCGCGGAGGGGAGGTTCGTACGCGCGGGCGCGCCGCACGCGCGCCCTGAGCCCCGGATGAGGGGTGTAAGGATCTGTTCTACCGGATGAACGCTCACCCAGACGAGTCGATTCCGGCTCGACCCTAGGCTGCTTGTCACGGTTTTGGCTAAAAGTCCAAACCCTTGTGTCCAATGGGCGAGACGCGCCGCAAATAGTGAGGCGGAACTGCCTGGTCACGGGGATTTGTGCGGCTCCGAGGCGGCTTGCCCGCAGTCCTGTTGGGTAGCCGGGCGTGTCCGTTATCTGATTTTGACCTCACGGGCAGCCTGAATGCGTCAGTCCGAATGGCAAGATGCCGTAATCACACAAGGTCGCGACACTCGATGGTGCGTGCCCGACCCCGTTTTCGGTGCTTTTCCACCAGCCGGAGGAACCAGCTCATGACCGCAAGCATCACCCGTCGTACGACCGCCGCCCGGTCCCGGATCGCCGCGGTCGGCGCGATCGCGGTCGCCGGCGCCCTGGTCCTCACCGGCTGCGGCGACCAGACCGACGGCGGCTCCGCCGCCAAGGAGAAGACGAGCGATGCTCCGCTGTTCTCCAAGCTGCCGAAGAAGATCCAGGACGCCGGGGTCGTGAAGGTCGGTTCCGACACCGCCTACGCCCCCATGGAGTACGTCGAGGGCGGCAAGATCGTCGGTGTCGACCCCGACATCGCCGACGCGCTGGGCAAGCAGCTCGGCGTGAAGTTCGAGTTCACCTCCGGCACCTTCGATGGCCTGCTCACCTCGCTGGAGACCGGCCGCCAGGACATCGCGATGTCCTCGATCACCGACAACAAGAAGCGCCAGGAAGGCCTGGACGACGACGGCAAGAAGATCGGCAAGGGCGTCGACTTCGTCGACTACTTCTCCTCCGGCGTCTCGCTGCTGGTCAAGAAGGGCAACCCGGAGAACATCAAGTCCCTGGACGACCTCTGCGGCAAGACGGTCGCCGTCCAGCGCGGCACCACGTACGAGGACACCTTCAAGGCCCAGGCCGAGAAGTGCGGCGACAAGAAGCTCACCATCGAGGCCTTCGACACCGACGCCGAGGCGCAGACCCGCGTCAAGGCCGGCGGCGCCGTGGCCGACCTGAACGACTACCCGGTCACCGCGTACGCCGCGAAGACCTCGGGCGGCGGCAACGACTTCGAGGTCGCCGGCGAGCAGGCCGACGTCGGCCTCTTCGGTATCGCGGTCTCCAAGGACAACACCCAGCTGCGCGACGCCATCAAGGAAGCCCTCGACGCCGTCATCAAGGACGGCTCCTACGCCAAGGTCCTGGAGAAGTGGAACGTGAAGGACAGCGCCGTGCCGTCCGCCACGGTCAACGCAGGCAAGTGATCCGAGCGCTCCACTGAAGGGCAGTCACTGTGACTGACAAGATCGACAAGGGTCCGGCCGCGACTCCGCCGGCCGGGCCCGGCGCCTCGGGCATCCCCTACGAGGCGATCAAGGCCATCCCGGTGCGGCACTACGGGCGCTGGATCAGCGCCGTCGTGGTGGCCGTGCTGCTGGCGTGGCTGGTGTACGCGTTCTCCCAGGGCAAGATCATCTGGGGTACGGTCGGCGACAAGCTGTTCGACCCGGCGGTGCTCAGCGGCCTGGGCAACACCATCATCATCAGCGTGGCCTCGATGGCGCTGGGTCTGGTGCTGGGCATCCTGTTCGCGGTGATGCGGCTCTCGCACAACCCGGTCACGAGTTTCGTGTCGTGGCTGTACATCTGGTTCTTCCGCGGCACCCCGGTCTACGTGCAGCTGCTGGTGTGGTTCAGCCTTCCGCTGATCTTCCAGTACATCAACCTGGGTCCGATCTACAAGAACGAGACCGTCGACGTCATGACGCCGTTCATGGTCGCCCTGCTGGGTCTCGGCCTGAACGAGGGCGCCTACATGGCGGAGATCGTCCGTGCGGGCATCCAGTCCGTCGACGAGGGCCAGAGCGAGGCCTCCCACGCGCTGGGCATGACCCGTACGCAGACGATGCGCCGGGTGGTGCTGCCGCAGGCGATGCGGGTGATCATCCCGCCGACCGGCAACGAGTTCATCAACATGCTGAAGACCTCCTCGCTGGTCTCGGCGGTGCAGTACACCGAACTCCTGCGGGCCAGCTCCAACATCGGCTCCACGGCCGGTGCGATCATCGAGATGTACTTCGTCGCCTCGATCTGGTACCTCGCCCTGACCAGCGTGTTCAGCGTCGGCCAGTACTACCTGGAGCGCCGCTACGCCCGCGGTGCGCTGCGGAGTCTGCCGCCCACGCCGTTCGAGCGCCTGAAGGCCAATCTGAACATGTTCCGCCGTACGGAGGTGGCGAAGTGACCGCCCAGCCGATGGTCAAGGCCGAGGGCGTCCACAAGTCCTACGGCGCCGCCCACATCCTGCGCGGGATCGACCTGGAGGTCGCGCCCCGCGAGGTCTTCTGCCTGGTCGGTCCGTCCGGCTCCGGCAAGTCGACGTTCCTGCGGTGCATCAACCACCTGGAGCGCATCAACGCCGGCCGGCTGTCGGTCGACGGGCAGCTGGTGGGCTACAAGCAGAAGGGCGACAAGCTCTACGAGCTGAAGGACTCCGAGGTCGCGGCCCAGCGCCGGGACATCGGGATGGTCTTCCAGCGGTTCAACCTGTTCCCGCACATGACGGCCATCGAGAACGTCATGGAAGCCCCCGTCATGGTCAAGGGCGAGTCCAAGGCGGTGGCGCGGGAGCGCGCCGTGCGCCTGCTGGACCGGGTGGGCCTGGGTGACAAGGGCGGGAACTATCCCACGCAGCTGTCGGGCGGCCAGCAGCAGCGCGTGGCGATCGCCCGCGCGCTGGCGATGGAGCCGAAGCTGATGCTCTTCGACGAGCCGACCTCGGCGCTGGACCCGGAGCTGGTGGGTGACGTCCTGGACGTCATGCGGGACCTGGCCGAGTCGGGCATGACCATGATCGTGGTCACGCACGAGATGGGCTTCGCCCGCGAGGTCGGCGACAACCTCGTCTTCATGGACGGCGGCGTCGTCGTCGAATCGGGCCACCCCCGCGAGGTGCTGGGCAACCCCCAGCACGACCGGACGAAGGCCTTCCTGTCCAAGGTGCTCTGACACCGGGGCGGATCTGCGATGGAGGGGCGGTACGGGATTCCCGTACCGCCCCTCCGCCGTTTGCGGGCTCCTGCCGCCCCTTCCTACTTCAGGCCCAGGACCAGCGCGTCCGAGGGCGAGCGCCAGACCGTACGGGCCTCCGCGAACCCCGCGTCGAGCAGTGCGCGGGCGTGCCAGGCCTCGGAGGGGGTGTCGCCGTCCGCGTGCTCCCCGTAGATCTCGAAGCGCTGGGCCACGGCGTCGGCCAGGACCGGGTCCGCGGCGGCCTGGGCCCACCACTCGCGCCAGTCGGGCACCCCGGACGCCTTGGCGCGGTCCATCCCGGCGTGCCGGTGGGCGTGCTCGGCGGCGTTGATGCGCGGGGTGGCCGGGTCGGGCATGTGGTCGGCGTTCATGAACACGCCGCCCGGGCTCACCAGGGGCGCCAGCTGCCCGTACAGCACGGAGAGGTCCTTGCTGTGCAGCCAGTGCAGGGCCGTCGCCGTGAGGACCGCGTCGTAGGTGCCGTGGGGGAGGGCCGCCCGCCACTCGGGGTCCTTGAGGTCGGCGGTCACGAAGGAGACCCGGTCGTCGCCGGCGAAGTGGCCCCGGGCGATGGCCAGCAGCGCCGGGTCGAGGTCGACTCCCGTGCTGGTGGCCTCCGGGAACCGCTTGAGCACCCGGTCCGTAATACTTCCCGTACCGCACGCGAGGTCCAGCACCCGGGGGGCGGGGCCGGCCAGGGCCTCGACCATGTCCAGCATCACCCGGAACCGCTCCTCGCGGTCGGGCATGTACCACTCCTGCTGGCGGTCCCAGCTGTCCTGCCACGCCTGCCAGTAGGCGCTGGTCCCGGTCACCGCTGTCGTATCCGCCATCACGAACCCCTCCATACGTAATACCCTCGAAGACGTCTCAGCCGTTACCGGAGACACTAATCCGCAGCCGTAAGGACTACAAGTGGAACTGGCCCATTACTCGGACTTCGCCGTGCGCCTGGTCAACACCGAGGAGCCGGCCCGCAACAAGGACTCGCTGACCTCGGTCGACGCCGTTCGCGCCCTGTTCGGCGCCAGCGTGCAGATGGCCCGCCGGGTCACCGAGACCGACGTCACCCGCTTCCGCAACGTCCGCGGCCGGCTGCGCTCCGTCTTCGAGGCGGCCGACAGCGGCGACCACGTCCTCGCCGTCGACCTGCTGAACTCGCTGCTCATGGAGTTCCCCGTCAGTCCCCAGGTCTCCGGCCACGAGACCCTCGGCGAGGACGGCGCCCCCGACTGGCACATCCACCTCGCCGAGCACCCCTCGAACGCCTCCGCGGGCTACGCCGCGATGGCCTCCTTCGGGCTGGCCTTCCACCTCACCGAGCACGGCCCCGACCGGCTCGGCCTGTGCCAGGCCGCACCCTGCCGCAACGCCTACCTCGACACCTCGACCAACCGCTCCCGGCGCTACTGCTCCGACCGCTGCGCCACCCGGGCGAACGTGGCGGCCTACCGCGCCCGCAAGCGGCTGGAGGCCGAGGCGTCCGTCCAGAGCGGGCGCAGCGCCGAGGCCGCCCACGAGAGCCGAGCCCTCAGCGACCGCTGACCGTCCTCGCGCGGCCGGAACCGCAGGACCGCCGTCGCCAGCACCAGCTCGCCGGGCACCGGCCCGAAGACGGTGCTGTCGCCGGTCTCGTTGTACGGGTTGTCGCCCAGCACCCACCAGGAGCCGCCCGGCCGCCGCTCCACCGCCCGCTTGACCACCAGCAGGTCCTGCTGGAACGGGTGGCGCAGCACCACCACGTCACCCGGACGGACGGCCGCCCCGTAGCGGACCAGCAGCCGGTCCCCGTGCAGCAGCGTCGGCACCATCGAGGGCCCCGCCACCTCCACTACCTCGAACCGCTTGCGCGGGCGCCCGTTCTCCGTCATGCCCGACCTCCTCGTCACCCCCGCATGCTGCCGTACGGCCCCGTACATTCGCTCACCGGTCCGCACGCGACGCTGGACTTTTGTCCTAAGCCCATGGGGCCGACCGCGAAAAGGCGATTTGGAGCGAGTAACCTCGCCCTTGAGAAGACGATCACGAGGAGGACACACTCCATGCTTTCCCGCCTCTTCGCCCCCAAGGCGAAGGTCTCCGCGCACTGCGACCTGCCGTGCGGCGTGTACGACCCTGCCCAGGCCCGCATCGAGGCCGAGTCCGTCAAGGCCGTGCAGGAGAAGTACCAGGCCAACGACGACGCCGACTTCCGCGCGCGCGCCATCACCATCAAGGAGCAGCGCGCCGAACTGGCCAAGCACCACGTCTCGGTGCTGTGGAGCGACTACTTCAAGCCGCCGCACTTCGAGAAGTACCCGCAGCTGCACACGCTGGTCAACGACACCCTGAAGGCCCTCTCGGCCGCCAAGGCGTCGAACGACCCGGCGACCGGCCAGAAGGCCCTCGACCTCATCGCCGAGATCGACCGCATCTTCTGGGAGACCAAGGCCGCCTGATCCGGCGACCGGTCCCCCTGCCCGCGCCGCCACCGGCGGGCGAGGACACGCGAGAACGGCCCGACCGCCCACCGGCGGCCGGGCCGTTCTCGCGTGTTCCGACAGGTGCGCCGCGCACGCCGCTCACTCGTCGGCGTCGTGGTCCTCGTCGTCCAGGCGGGCCAGCCAGGTGGCCAGGCGTTCCACCGGGACCTCGAAGTCCGGGTTCAGGTCGACGAAGGTGCGCAGCTGCTCGGCGAGCCACTCGAAGGTGACCTCCTCCTCGCCGCGCCGCTTCTCCAGCTCCTCGATGCCGCGATCGGTGAAGTACAAGTCGGGCTCCGTGCCGTGATGAGGATGTGCAGGGGGTGTTTCCCGCCAGGATAATCCGCGGTGCGGCAAGACCTCCCGCCCGCGACGGCCCCGGCGCTAGCCTGGACGTCTCACGAGCTGGGGGGCGTGCATGACGGAAGGGCGCACGGCCGGCTCCGCGCGCGCCTTCGAGCTTCTGGAGCCCCTCGTCCAGGCGGCGACCGTACGCGTCCACGCCCCGCCGGACGGGTATGGAACGGCTGGGACCGGACCCACCTGGGGAAGCGGCTTCTTCATCGCCCCCGGCTGGGTCCTGACGTGCGCGCACGTGGTGGGGGAAGGGGGTGCTGCGGTGCGTCTGACGGGGCGCGAGGTCGGCATCACCTTCTCCTCGGGCGTCAGCGTCACCGGCAACGGCGCCACCGGTACGGTCACCGGGCGCGTGGAGTGCGTCCTGCCCGAGCGGCTGGAGGAGCGGCGCCCCGGCCCGCGCGCCCTGTGGGACCTGCCCGACCTGGCGCTGATCCGGGTGCTGGCCCCCGTCTCGCACGCCTGCGTCTGGCTGACCGACCGCTCCCGGCCCCGCTTCGACGAGGTCGCGTACTTCGGCTGCACCGAGGACCTCGGCACGCCCGAGATCACCGGCCGCACCACCCGGCTGCGCGGTACCGCGGGCCACGGCGCCGCCATCCGGCTCGGCGACGACGACGAGATCGAGCCCGGCATGTCCGGCGGCCCGGTGGTGGACCTCGCCCGCGGCGAGGTCGTCGGCGTGGTCAAGGCACGGCGGCACACCGGGGGCGGCGGGCTCGCCGTCTCCGTCGTGCAGCTGCGCACCCTGCCGATGCCCCTGCGCGGCCAGACCGGCCTCTACCGCCGGGTCATGCAGGCCCACGACCTGCACCACTACGACCAGCACCTCAGCGACCTCAACAGCCGCCGGACCTGGACGGACGTGCACGGCGAACTCCCGGCCGGGGAGGGCGACCCGTACGGCGGGCGCGGCCGGCTCACCCCCGGGGAGCGCACCACCCTGTGCGGGCTGCTCGCCGAACTGCCCCCGCCCGGCTCCTCGGAGCACGTACGGGCCCTGGTGGAGGCGGCGCGCGGGGAGGAGCCCGAGCCGCATCCGCTCGCCCCGCTCAGCTGGCGCGACGGCCTGGGACTGCTGCACGACCCGCCGGGCGGGGCGGGGGAGGCCGCGGCGATGCTCCGGTACGCGACGGACGTGAGCGTGGCCGACTACCGCGAGCCGCCGACACCGGGCGCGGACGAGGAGCTGTGGGACTGGGTGCGGGCCACCGCCGAGCGCCTGTGGCGCCCGCTGCGCCGGGAGCTCGGAGAACGGCACGAGCGGGGACTGGCCGAGCGGGAGCGGCGCCGGCGCGCTTCGGCCGGGCGGGCGGTGCGCGGCCCGGTCCGGCCGTCCGGCGGGCTGCCGCCCGGGGCGTCGGTGCTGCTGGAGGTGTGGGCGCACGGGTGGGAGGACGTCTACGACTGGCGGGTCTCGGTGCTGGCGGGCCCGGAGCGGCCCGGGCGGGTGACGCCGGTGGACTCCGGGATACGGGCCACCGAGGCGGGCCTGCCGGAGGTGTTGCGGGCCCCGCTCGCCGAGGCCTTCCGGCGCTGCGACACCCACGAGGCCGCGGCCCCGCTCGAAGTGGCGGCCGCCCCCGAGCTGTTCGGGCTCGCGGTGGACGAGTGGGTGCTGGTGGGCAGGGTGCCGGTGGGGGTGCAGCGGCCGGTGGTGTTCCGGCACCCGGGCGCAAACCCCGTGCCCGCCGCGGCCGCCCGGTGGGCGCGGGTGCGGACCGGACCGCTGCTGGACGAACGGGCCGACTGCGTACGGGGGCGGCCGCGCAGCCCGTCCGCGACCTGGCTGGCCGGGCTCCCTGACAACACCGTGCCGGTGCACTGCCGCGCGGCGGCGGTGGAGCCCACGCTGGGCTCGCTGCACGCGGTGGGGGACGCCGGGTACGGGGTCGTGGTGTGCCGGCGGCCCCCGGCGGACCCGGGGGTCTCGTGCGCGCCCTTCCACCGCGGGCTGCGGGAGGAACTGGCCGATGCCGGACGGGCGGAGGTGCTGCCGCTGCGGCTGCAGGCGCTGCGGGGGCGGGCGTACGGGGCCGACCCGGACGCGTACTGGTCCGCGGGGGCCGCCCTCGTCTGGAACGACCCCGCACGCGCCCTGCCCGAGGACGAGCCGCTCCAGGGCGACCTGTGACCGGCAGGAGGGAGCAGCACCCATGAACGACGAATGGCTCATCTACCGCGGTGTCGGCGAGCCCCACGACGGGATCGAGGCCCTGCCCGATCCGCCGCCCTGGCGGGACTTCGACGGCGGACCCGTGGGGGAGGCGGGCGGACCGGCGTCGGTGGCGGACGGGAACGTCGCCCGGCGGCTCGGGGCCCACCGGCAGGCCGCCGAGCTGCACCGGCCCGAGCCGGAGGAGCTGGAGGCCATCAACGCGGCCCTGTACCTGCGGCGGCCGCTGCTGGTGACCGGCTTCCCGGGCACCGGCAAGTCCACCCTCGCGCACGCGGTCGCCCACGAGCTGAAGCTCGGGCGGGTGCTGCGCTGGCCGGTGGTGTCGCGCAGCGTCCTCCAGGACGGGCTCTACCGCTACGACGCCCTGGCCCGGCTCCAGGACGTGCAGCTCGCGGCGAGCGGCGGGGCGCCGGACGGGGGGCCGGGCATCGGGAAGTACATCCGGCTCGGCCCGCTGGGCACCGCCCTGCTGCCCACCGCGCGGCCCCGGGTGCTGCTCGTCGACGAGCTCGACAAGAGCGACATCGACCTGCCGAACGACCTGCTGAACGTGCTGGAGGAAGGGGAGTTCGCCCTCCCCGAGCTGGAGCGGGTGGCCGACACCGAGCCCGAGGTGCAGGTGCTCACCGACGACGGGGCCAAGGTGACCGTCCGGGGCGGCCGGGTGCGCTGCCGTGCCTTCCCCTTCATCATCCTGACCAGCAACGGGGAGCGGGACTTCCCCGCCGCGCTGCTGCGGCGCTGCATCCAGCTCAAGCTGGGGCAGCCCGGCGAGAAACGGCTCGCCACCATGGTCCGGGCCCATCTGGGGGAGGAAGCCGCCCAGTTGGGGGCCGACCTGATCCGGGAGTTCCTCAGCCGCTCGCAGTCCGAGCTGGTCGCCGCCGACCAGCTGCTCAATGCCGTCTACCTGACGCACTACGCCGCCCCGCCCACCCGGGAGGACCTCGCGGACCTGCTCATCCAGCGCCTCGACCGCCCGAGGTGACGGGCCGTGCCGCCCGCCGGAGTGCCCGGCATCCGTGAACTGGCCGTGCTGCTGCGCGGCGCCGGCCTCGATCCCACCGCCGAGGAGCTCGCCGACGCGCTGTGGCTGGCCGCGCGGATGGGCCGGCCGGCGCCGCCCGCGCCGGGTGCGGAGGCGTCCGTACCGGAACCGGAGGCTGAGGATCTGGTCAGGCCGCCCGAGGATCCCGAGCGGGTAGAACCGGAGGCTGAGGATCCGATCAGGCTCTACGCGCCCGCGCCGCGCCGCGCGGGCGAGGCGGAGCCGGAACCCGCCGGGGAGCCGCCCGGTGAGCGCGGCGTGCCCGTACGGGTGCCCGCCGCAGCCGCGCTGCCCCGCATCCTCGCGATCCAGCGGGCCCTGCGCGCCCTCCAGCGCCACCGGCCGCCCGCCCCGCCCACCCGGACGGTGCTGGACGAGCCGGCCACCGCCGAGGCCAGCGCCCGGGCCCTCGGCCTGGTCATCCCGGTGCTCAGGCCGGAGAGCCGGCGCGAAGCCACCGTACGGCTGGTGATGGACGCGTCGCCGTCCATGGCGGTGTGGCACGACATGTTCGAGGAACTGCGCTCCGTGTGCGAGCGGTTGGGCGCCTTCCGGGACGTCCAGGTGCACTACCTGCACCGGCTCCCCGACGGCACGGCCGCGCTCGGCCGAAGCCCCGCACCCGGCGCCGGACTGCGCTCCGGGGACCAGCTGCGCGACCCCACCGGCCGGGCCCTGACCATGGTCGTCTCCGACTGCGCGGGACCGCTTTGGCGCGAGGGCTCGGCGCACCGGCTCCTGCACCGCTGGGCCGAGTGCACCCCGTGCGTGGTCGTCCAGCCGCTGCCCCAGCGACTGTGGGGCCGCAGCTGGCTGCCAACCGAGCGCGGCACGCTCTCCCGGATCGAGGGCAGCGGAGGGAAGCTGAGATTCCGGTCAGACCGGCCGCCGCTGCCCGGGCGGCCCACGGGCGGGCTGACCGTGCCCGTCCTGCCGCCCAGCGCCATCGCCCTCGGCGCGTGGGCCCGGCTCGTCGCGGGGCTCGGCACCGGCCCGGTACAGGCCGAGGTGGGCCGGGTGCTGGCCGCCCATCCGGCCGCGCCCCCGCCCCCGCCCCGCGCCGTACGCCCACCGCGCGAACTGGTGGCCCGGTTCCGGTCCTCGGCCGCGCCCCGCGCCGTCCAGCTGGCCGTGTACCTGTCGGCGGCCCCGCTGACGCTGCCCGTCATGCGGCTCGTACAGCGCACGATGCTGCCCGACTCCGAACCCTCGGACCTGGCCGAGGTCCTGCTGAGCGGCCTGCTGCGGCGCAGCCCGGACACCCCCGGGCAGTGGTACGAGTTCGCCCCCGGGGTGCAGGACGTGCTGCTGGGGCCGCTGGGGCGGGACGAGGCCGCCCTGGTGCTGAAGCACTGCTCGGAGTACGTGCTGGCCCACTTCGGGCGGGGCGTGCGCAACTTCCCCGCACTCGCCGTCTCCCAGCTCACCGGAGAACCGCCCGCCGACGCCGAGGACGGCCCGGACGCCGGTACGGGTGCGGTTTCCGGCCCCGGTACGGGTCCCGTGCCGGGCGACGCCGACCGGGTTCCCGCCGGGCGGCTCCCGCAGGCCTTCGCCCAGGTCTCCGCCAAGGTCGTGCGGCGCTACCTGCCCGGCGTACCGGAGGAAGGACCGCCGGTGCGCGAGCCCGCCACGCCCCCGCCGCCACCCGCGCGGGCCGGAGCGCTGCGCGCCGCGCGGGAGCGGCTCGCCGACGCGGACCGGGACCGGACCGGCGGCGCGGACGGGGACGCCCGGGCGCTCTACGAGGCCGTGGCGGTCCTGCGCCGGGCGGTCGCCGCCCCCGCCGGGCCCGGCGATCCGCCGGAGGAAGCCGAGACCGAACTGGCCGGCGCCCTGCTGCGGCTGTGGGCGGCGCAGCGCGACCCGGAACTCCTCACCGAGGCGGAGCGGACCCTGACCGGCCTGAGCACGCCCCCGGCGCGGGCCCTGCACGGCCGGGTGCTGTACGAGCGGGCGCTGGCCGGCGAGCCCCGGGCGGACCTGCTGGCCGCCGCGGACCGGGAGTTCGCGGCGGCGGGCACCGCCTCCGCCGACCCCGGCCTGCGGCGGGACTGCGCCGTGCGCCGCGCCGAGACCCTGATCCGGCTGAGCGCGCTGCGCGAGGACCCGGGCGCGCTGCGCGAGGCGCGGGCCGCCCTGGAGCCCGTCGCCGGCGCCGTCGGCGACACGGCGGCGCACCCCGAGCTGCAACGGGCCCTGGGCCGCGTCCTGCTGGCGCTGCTGCCCCACACCCCGGACCCGGCCGAGCGCACGGCCCTGGCCGATGAGGCGTCGGCCCGGCTGACCGTGACCGGCCCGGCCGCGGACGACGCCGCCGGGCGGGAGACGCGCGCCCGGACCCGGGTCGAGCTGGCCGGGGCGCTGCGGTACCTGCCCGCGCGGCTCGAAGACGCGGCGGGGGAGCTGCGGGCGGCCTTCGAGGAGGCGGGCGGGGATCCCGACCTGCGGGTGGCCGCGCTGGTGTGCCTGGCGCGCGTGCACCGGGCCCGGTACGAGCGGGACGCCGACCCGGTGGCGCTGGAGGACGCCGCCCAGGCGTACGGCCGGGCCCGGCGGCTGATCCCCCGGGACGCGGAGGCCTTCGGGGAGCTGCTGCCCGAGTGGGGCGACGTCCTGCTGGAGCGGGCCCGGGCCGCCGACGGCCGGGCGTTCACCGGGGCCGCCGTACGCGTGCTGCGCGAGAGCCGGGCGGCGGTGCCGCAGTCCGACCCGGGGGCCGCGCACCGGCTGCTGCGGCTGGCGGCCGGGCTGCGGCTGCGGCACGGCTACGAAGGGGACCCGGTGGACCTGCGGGAGGCGGAGTACCTGCTGGAGCTCGCCGTCCGGCAGAGCCGCAGCCCGCTGGAACGGGCCGGAGCCTGGCGGGATCACGCGGACGTGCAGCTGGAGATCCACGGGCACACCCGGGCGGCGGACCGCCTCGACCGGGCGGCGGACTCCTACCGGCGGGCCTGGCGGGCCGCCCTCGAGGCCGACCGCGAGGAGCGCCGGGACCTGGCCGTGGAGCTGGCGGCCCGCGTACAGGAACTGCGCGGGGGGGTACTGGAGCGGCTGGCCCGGCCCCGGGCGGCCCTGGACGCCTACCGCTCGGCGCTGGAACTGTGGGCGCGGCTCGGCGGCGCGGGTGCGCAGGGGCAGGGGCAGGAGCGGCCGGAGTACCGGTCCGAGGAGCGACCGGCGGCCGGACCGCGGGAGGGCCGGGACGGCGCCGTGCCCGACCGCCGGGACGAGGGCCTGAACGACGGCCCCCGCGACCGTAACGACGTTCAGCGCGACGGCCTGCACGACGACCGGGACGACTACCGGAACGACGGCCTCGACGACGGCCGGATCGAGGGCCAGCCGGACGCCCCGAACGACGGCCGGAACGACGGCCGGAACGACGGTCAGCCCGACGGCCGGCCGTCCGGGCCGCCGGAAGACCGGCCGGGCGGGCCTCCAGGCGGGCCGCCGACGGACCCTTCCGCCAGCCCTTCGGGCGGGCCTTCCGCCCGGTCTCCGGGTCGGCCGGCGCAGGGGCGGGCCGCGGCGCTCGCCGAGCGGATCAGAGCCCTGGAAGCGGCCCTCTGAGCAGCTCTGCGCCCCCTGCGCTGCCGTTTCCGGGCGCCGGGGGAGGGGAAAGGGCAGTGGACCATCGCACATCCGACGCAACAGGGGGACCTGCGGCCCATGGTGACGAAGGATCAGGACCTGGCGGTGGCGGCCCAGGCCCACAAGTGCCCCGCACGGCTGCCGGACCTCTCCGGGCTGGATCTGGCCGCGCTGCGCGGGATCGACCACCCCGTGCTGGCCCAGGTGATCGAGGGCATGGTCGAACGGGTGACGCACCCGGCCGAAATCCTGAACGCCTTCGACTCCGGCGTCGACTGACCCGGCGCGCAACCCGGCTGACCCGGCGCGCCACCCGGCTCGCCCGACCCACCCGAGTCGACTCGACCGCAGCCCACTTGACCACTTTCCGCCGTTAGCCGAGGCCGTCCGGAGGGCAGGGATGCACCGTCCGCAGGGGGCGCCTCCCTGCGGTGACCGGGGGCGGGGGCGGGAGGTACAGCGATGAGGCACACCCACACGAGCGCGGCCGGGCAGCCCGCGCACCGCACCCACGCACCCTGGCCCTACACCCGGCTCGACGTGCCCGCCCTGCGCGCCGCCGGACACCGGCCACACCCCGTAAGGCAGTTCGTGCTCAAGACCCGCAGCCGCTGCAACCTCGCCTGCACCTACTGCTACGTCTACGAGATGGCCGACCAGGGCTGGCGCGCCCAGCCCACCACCATGGACCCCGCCACCGCCGCCCGCGCCGCCGAGCGGATCGCCGAACACGCCGCCGCCCACGACCTGCCCCGCGTCGACCTGGTGCTGCACGGCGGGGAGCCGCTGCTCACGGCGCCCGCCGCACTGGCCGGGCCCGTCGACGCCGTGCGGGCCGCCGTCGCCGCGGCCGCCCCGCGCACCCGCGTCACCGCCACCGTCCAGACCAACGGCACCCTCCTCACCCGCGGCCGCCTCGCCGCCCTGGCCGCCGCCGGGATACGCGTCGGCGTCAGCCTCGACGGCGGGCTCCCCGCGCACAACACCCGGCGCGTGGACCACGCCGGCCGTCCCGGATTCGGCGCCGCCGCCCGCGGCCTGCGGCTGCTGGCCCGGCATCCGGACAGCTACGCCGGGGTCCTCTGCGTCATCGACCTCGCCCACGACCCGGTCGAGACGTACGAGTCCCTGCTCGCCTTCGCCCCGCCCAGCGTCGGGCTGCTGCTGCCGCTCGCCAACTGGAGCTCCCCGCCACCCGGCCACCACCCGCACGGCACCCCGTACGCCGACTGGCTCCTCGCCGTCTTCGAACGCTGGTGGCACGACGGGCTGCGGCGCACCCGGATCCGCGTCTTCGAGGAGATCATCGCCCTGCTGCTCGGCCTGCCCGCCGCCACCGAGACCCTGGGGCTCGCGCCCGCCGCCACCGCCGTCATCGAGACCGACGGCTCCATCGAACAGGCCGATTCGCTGAAGTCCGCCTACGAGGGCGCCGCCACCACCGGCATGACCCTGCGCACCCACAGCTTCGACCAGCTCCTCGACCATCCCGGCTTCGCCGCCCGCCAGCTCGGACTGGCCGCGCTCGCCGACGGCTGCCGCACCTGCGAACTCGTCGAGGTCTGCGGCGGCGGGCACTACCCGCACCGCTACCGGGCCGGCGAGGGCTTCCGGCAGCCGTCCGTGTACTGCGCCGACCTCCAGGTCCTGATCCGGCACATCGCCGCGGCCGTCGCGGGCGCCGCCCGCCCCCCGGCGGTCGCCTCATGACCGCCGCCCTCGCCTCCTTCACCGTCTCCTCGCGCACCCTGCGCGCCCTGGCCTCCACCGAACCCTGCGCCGAGGGCAACCGCCTGGTCCGCGACGTGCGCCGCTCCAAGCGCCTGGTCCTGCTGCGGGCCGTCCTCGACGCCGCCCCCGGTGCCGGGGCCGGGGAGGCCGCCGACCACTGGGCCCTGCTGGAAGCGGCCGAACGCCGCGCCCCGGACGCCGTGCGCGACGTCCTGCACTACCCGGCCACCGGGGTGTGGGCCGAGGAGACCCTGCGCCGCCTGCACGCCCCCTGCGGGCCCCCGCCCGACCTCGGCCACCTCGGCGCCCTCGCCGTCGCCGCCGCCCTGCGCGCCCGGATCGCCTTCACCCACACCCTGCGGCCCCAGCACGGCCGCCTCGTCCTGCCCACCCTCGGGCTGCTGCGCCCCGAACGCCCCGGTCCGCTGGCCCTCACCGAACGCTCCTGGGACCCGGAGGACCCAGCCACCCTGCCCCTGCACCCCCTCCCCGGCGGCCGCACCGCCCTCGACGACCTCGACCCCTACCGGGCGCCCGGTCCGGCCCGGCCGGCCCCCGTCCGCCCCGCCCGCCGGCTCACCCCCAAGGGACACAAGCGCTGGGACACCCAGTGGACCGGCGCGCTCACCCTGCTCCAGCGCTACGACACCGCCCGCGCCGAGGAGACCGTCCACCTGCTGCGCTCGGTCGTGCCGCTGGCCGGCGGCTCCCGCTCCAGCGGCGCCACCCTGCCCGCGGCCGCCGGCTCCGTACTGGCCCGCGCGCAGGCCCCGCCCGCCCTGGCCGCCACCCTCGTCCACGAGGTCCAGCACGGCAAGCTCACCGCCCTCGCCGACGTCCTGACCCTGCACACCGCCGACCGCACCCCCCGGTACTGGGCCCCCTGGCGCACCGACCCCCGCCCGCTGGAGGGGCTCCTGCACGGCGCCTACGCCCACCTGGCCCTGGCCGGGTACTGGCAGCGCGCCGCCCTCTACGGGGCCCGGGGCGCCTGGGCCCAGCACTCCCGCACCCGCGCCCAGGTCGCCGCCGTCCTGCCCGTACTGCGCGCACACGAGCAACTCACCTCCGCCGGACGCGAGTTCACCGACGCCATGGCGGACGCCGAGCGGGCCATGGACGAACTCCCGCCGCCCGGGGACCAGCACGCCGCCGCCCGCCGGGCCGTCGACCGCGAGCGCCGCGCCTGGTGCGAGGCCCATCCCGAACTCGCCCCGTTCGTACGGGCTTGAGGGGCTTCGCCGGGGCCCGTGCTGCGGTACCTTTCAAGCCCGTCCACTGCCCGGATTTCAGGGAGACGGCCGCATGACCACCGGTAGTCGGCAGGAACAGGGCTCCACCGCTGGACCGCAGCGCTTCGTCATCAGCTTCGCCGGATTCAACCGGCCCTGGGCCGTGTGGATCGCCCACCGCCTGGAGGAACACGGCCACCGGGTCGCCCTCCAGCGCTGGGACCCGCAGAACAGCCCCGGCGTCACCGAGGCCCTCGACGACCTCGCCCGCTCCGGCAGCCGGGTCCTCCTGGTCCTCAGCGAACGCTACTTTTCCGCCGGAACCCACGCCGCCGACATGCAGGACGCGGAGTGGAACACCGCCCTGCGCACCGTCACCGCCCGCCACCCCGACCGGTTCGCCGCGGTCTGCCTCACCGACGCCCCGCTGCCCAGCGCCGTGGCCGTACTGGAGAAGACCGACCTGTGGGGCCTGGACGCGTACGAGGCGGAGTACCGCGTGCTGCGCCGCCTGGAGCTGCCCACCGACCGCATCGGCACCGAGACCGGCCGCCGCGGACCCCGCTTCCCCAACGACCCGCCCGAGATCTGGGGCCGGGTCCCGCGCCGCAACCCCCGCTTCACCGGCCGCAACGACGTCATCGGCACCCTGCGCGCGGCGCTCACCGAAGCCCCCGCCGGCGCCTCCACCGTCACCCTGCTCGGGCTCTCCGGCGTCGGCAAGACCCAGGTCGCCACCGAGTACGCCTACCGCTTCGCCTCCGAGTACGACATCGTCTGGTGGGTCCCCGCCGAGGACCGGCCCACCCTGCGCGAACGCCTCGCCGACCTGGCCCCCGCCCTCGGCCTGCCGCGCGGCGCCGGCAGCTACGGCGAGCAGATCCGGGCCGTCCTGGAAGCGCTGCGGCGCGGATCCCCGTACGGCCGCTGGCTGATCGTCTTCGACGGCTGCGACAACCCCGACGACCTCACCGACCTGCTGCCCACGGGCGCGGGCGACGTCATCATCACCTCGCGCAACCGCGAATGGGCCTCCCGGCACACCAGCCTCGTCGAAGTCCCGCTCTACGCCCGGCCCGAGTCCATCACCTTCATCCGCCGCCGGGCCCTGCGGCTCACCGCCCCCGAGGCCGACCAGCTCGCCGAGGCCCTGGAGGACTACCCGCTCGCCCTCGACCAGACCGCCGGCTGGCTCGCCGACTCACCCCTGACCGTCGGCGACTACCTGGCGCTGCTCCAGCGACGGATGGACTCCCGCGAGGCCGTCACCGTCTCCGACGACTACCCGCTGCCCTTCCCCACGGCCCTGGCCATACTCCTGAACAACGTCCGGGAGAACTTCCCCGACGCCCTCGCCCTGCTGCGGCTGTTCGTGTTCTTCGCCCCCGGCCCCGTCCCGCTGCGGCTGCTGCGCGAGTTCCCCGCCGACGACGTGCCCGAACAGCTCGCCGGGCTGATCAACGACCAGATCCGGTGGAACGCCGCCCTCAACAAGCTCGTCCAGTTCTCCGTCGTCCGCCTCGAATACTCAGACCTGCCCGTGGAGGAGGGCGGCGGCGGGCTGGAGACCGTACAGCTGCACCGCATGGTGCACGGCATCGTCCGCGACAACCTCTCCGAGGACGAGGCCGAACCGCTCGCCCGCGCCGTCCGCCAGGTCCTCGCCGCCGCCGACCCCGGCCGCCCCTCCGACGCCCGGCTGTGGCCCCGCTACGCCGAGCTCATCCCGCACCTGACCACCTCCGGGGTGCTGACCAGCAGCAACCCGCGCATCCAGAACTTCCTGCTGCAGTGCCTGCGCTACCTGATCCTCGCCGGGGAGTACCGCACCTGCCTGCGGCTGTCCGAGGAGACCGACCAGGCCTGGCGGGCCATGCTCGGCGAGGACCACCCCAAGGTCCGCGAGCTCAGCTACCAGTACGGCGGAGCCCTGCGCAACCTCGGCCTGTTCCGCAGGGCCGAGACCCTCACCAGGGCCGTCGCCGACCGGATCACCGGGGAGCGCGGCGAACGCGACCTGGAGACCCTGCGCGCCAGCAGCGCGTACGGGGGAGTGCTGCTCTGCATCGCCAAGTTCGAGCCCGCCCGCGAGATCTTCGAGCACTGCCTGGCCACCTATCGCGACCTGCTCGGCGAGGACGACGCCACCACGCTGGGCGCCCAGAACAACCTCGCCGCCACCTACCGCCTCCTGGGCCGCTACCAGGACGCCTACGACCTCGACCTGGACACCCTGCGCCGCCGCGAGCGGGTGCTGCGCCCCCAGCACATCTCCACCCTCTCCTCCGGCATCGCCTGCGCCATGGGGCTGCGGCTGATGGGCCGCTACCGGGAGGCGCAGACCCGGCAGGAGCAGGGCGTCAAGCTCAACACCCAGGTACTGGGGCTGGGCCACCCGCAGACCCTGCGCGCCGAGCACAACCTGGGGCTGTGCCTGCGCCGTTCGGGAGACATCCCCGGTGCGGGGCTGCGGCTGCGCACCGTGTGGGAGCGGGCCACCCGCGTCTTCGGGGTGGACTACCCGTGGACGCTGATGGTGGCCTCCGACTACGCCACGTACCTCCGGGAGTACGGGGACATCGGCGAGGCCCGCCGGATCTCGGAGGACGTGGTCCGCGGCTACCAGTCGCAGTTGGGCCTCGCCCACCCGTACAGCATCGGCACGGTCGGCAACCTCGGACTCGTGCTGCGCGCGCAGGGGGAACGCGCGGAGGCCCTGTCCCTCGCCGAGCAGGCGCTGGTCGGCATGCGGGGCGCGCTCGGCGACCGGCACCCCTGGACGCTGGGCTGCGCCCTCAACGCCACCGGCCACCGCAACATCACCGGCCACCTGGAGGACGCGCTGTCCCTGAGCCGGGACACGCTGCGCACCGCCGAGCAGGTCCTGGGCCCGGACCACCCGATGACGCTGAGCGCCCAGATCGCCCTGGCGGCCGACCTCCGCACGGTCCGCGAGGACACGGAGGCGGGCAAGCACGAGGACGCGGGCATCAAGGGCCTCACCCGCACCCTGGGCCCCCAGCACGTCCACACGGTCGCGGCGAAGCAGCAGACCCGCCCGTACTGGGACTTCGAGCCGCAGCCGTAGGGGGGGAGCCGGGGGGGGGGCGGGCAGGGGTACGGGTGCGGGGATGGTACGGGTCCCACGCGCGCCCTGCCTTTTAGTCCGTGGCGGCGGGCCTCGGGTCGTCCGCCCAGGCCGCCCAGTAGCGATCGTCCCGGGTCAGGTCTCGCCGATGTCCAGAACGACGGTCCGAATCATGCGGTCGGCGTACCGACGCTCAGTTCCACAGCCGGAAGGCCCGGCCCCCCGTGGGGGGCCGGGCCTTCCGTGCTGGTGAGCCGCGCAGCGACTAGGCCTCGAAGACCTCGTCCAGGAGGAGCTGCTGCTCCGCCTGGTGGCGCTTGGCCGAGCCGACGGCCGGGGACGAGCCGTGCGGGCGGGAGATGCGGCGCAGGCGCTCGCCTGCCGGGACGTCCGCGCCGACCGCCAGGTCGAGGTGGTCGATCAGGTTGAGGGCGATGAAGGGCCACGCGCCCTGGTTCGCCGGCTCCTCCTGGGCCCAGATGTACTTCGCCGCGTTCGGGAACTTGGCGATCTCCGCCTGGATCTCCGCACCGGCCAGCGGGTACAGCCGCTCGATGCGGATGATCGCCGTGTCCGTGATGCCGCGCTTCTCGCGCTCGGCCTCCAGGTCGTAGTAGACCTTGCCGGCGCAGAACACGACCTTGCGGACCGCGTTCGCGTCCACCGTGCTGTCGCCGATGACCGGACGGAACGAGCCGCTGGTGAACTCCTCCGCCTTCGACGCCGCGGCCTTCAGACGCAGCATCGACTTCGGGGTGAAGACGATCAGCGGCTTGTGGTGCGGGTTGTGGACCTGCCAGCGCAGCAGGTGGAAGTAGTTCGACGGCAGGGTGGGCATGGCCACCGTCATGTTGTCCTGCGCGCACATCTGGAGGAAGCGCTCCGGGCGGGCGGACGAGTGGTCCGGGCCCTGGCCCTCGTAGCCGTGCGGGAGGAGGAGGGTGACGCCGCTGGTCTGGCCCCACTTCTGCTCCGCCGAGGAGATGAACTCGTCGACGACGGTCTGCGCGCCGTTGACGAAGTCGCCGAACTGGGCCTCCCACAGGACCAGCGCGTCCGGACGGGCCAGCGAGTAGCCGTACTCGAAGCCCATGGCCGCGTACTCGGAGAGCAGCGAGTCGTAGACGTTGTAGCGGGCCTGGTCGTCCGACAGGTACTGCAGCGGGGTGTGGTCCTCGCCGGTCTGACGGTCGATGAGGACCGCGTGGCGCTGGCCGAACGTGCCGCGGCGGGAGTCCTGGCCGGACAGCCGGACCGGGGTGCCCTCCATCAGCAGCGAGCCGAAGGCCAGGGTCTCGCCCATGCCCCAGTCGATGGTGCCCTCGTCGATCATCGCCGCGCGGCGCTGCAGCTGCGGCAGCAGACGCGGGTGCACGGTGACGTGCTCGGGGATGTTGACCTGGGACTCGGCGATCCGCTTCACGACCTCCTGGGAGATCGCGGTGTTCACCGGGACGGGGAACTCCTGCGCGGTCTGCGCGGGAGCCGCCGGGGCGCCGGCGGCGGGCTGCGTGGCGGCCTCGCGGACCTCCGCGAAGACCTTCTCCAGCTGGCCCTGGAAGTCCTGGAGCGCCTGCTCGGCCTCTTCCAGCGTGATGTCGCCGCGACCGATGAGGGACTCGGTGTACAGCTTGCGCACCGAGCGCTTCTTGTCGATCAGGTCGTACATCAGCGGCTGCGTGAAGGCCGGGTTGTCGGACTCGTTGTGGCCGCGGCGGCGGTAGCAGATGAGGTCGATGACCACGTCCTTGTTGAACGCCTGGCGGAACTCGAAGGCGAGCCGCGCGACGCGGACGACGGCCTCCGGGTCGTCGCCGTTCACGTGGAAGATCGGCGCCTCGATCATGCGGGCCACGTCGGTCGCGTACATCGAGGAACGCGAGGACTCCGGGGCGGCGGTGAAGCCGACCTGGTTGTTGATCACGACGTGGACGGTGCCGCCGGTGCGGTAGCCGCGCAGCTGCGACATGTTCAGCGTCTCGGCGACCACACCCTGGCCCGCGAAGGCCGCGTCACCGTGCAGGGCGACCGGCAGGACCGTGAAGTCCGTGCCGCCCTTGTTGATGATGTCCTGCTTGGCGCGGGCGACACCCTCCAGGACCGGGTCGACCGCCTCCAGGTGGGAGGGGTTGGCGACGAGCGAGACCTTGATCTGCTCCCCGTCCAGGCCGGTGAAGGTGCCCTCGGCGCCCAGGTGGTACTTGACGTCGCCGGAGCCGTGCATGGACTTCGGGTCGAGGTTGCCCTCGAACTCCCGGAAGATCTGCGCGTACGACTTGCCGACGATGTTCGCCAGGACGTTCAGGCGGCCGCGGTGGGCCATGCCGATGACGACCTCTTCGAGGCGGGCCTCGGCGGCCGAGTCGATGACGGCGTCGAGCAGCGGGATGACGGACTCGCCGCCCTCCAGCGAGAAGCGCTTCTGGCCGACGTACTTCGTCTGCAGGAAGGTCTCGAAGGCCTCCGCCGCGTTCAGGCGGCGCAGGATGCGCAGCTGCTCCTCGCGCTCCGGCTTGGAGTGCGGGCGCTCGATGCGGTCCTGGATCCAGCGGCGCTGCTTCGGGTCCTGGATGTGCATGAACTCGACGCCGGTGGTGCGGCAGTACGAGTCGCGCAGCACGCCGAGGATGTCGCGCAGCTTCATCATCGACTTGCCGGAGAAGCCGCCGACCGCGAACTCGCGCTCCAGGTCCCACAGGGTGAGGCCGTGCTCGGTGATGTCGAGGTCGGGGTGCTTGCGCTGCTTGTACTCCAGCGGGTCGGTGTCGGCCATGACGTGGCCGCGGACCCGGTAGGAGTGGATCAGCTCGAAGACGCGGGCGGCCTTGGTGACGTCGTCGTCGTGCGAGGCGTCGATGTCCCGGTTCCAGCGCACCGGCTCGTACGGGATGCGCAGCGCCTCGAAGACGTCGTCGTAGAAGCCGCTCTCGCCGAGCAGCAGGTTCGCGACGATGCGCAGGAACTCGCCGGAGGCCGCGCCCTGGATGACCCGGTGGTCGTAGGTCGAGGTCAGGGTCATGACCTTGGAGATGCCCAGCTTGTTCAGGGTGTCCTGCGAGGTGCCCTGGAACTCGGCGGGGTAGTCCATGGAGCCGACGCCCATGATGACCGACTGTCCGGGCATCAGGCGGGGCACGGAGTGCACGGTGCCCAGGCCGCCGGGGTTGGTCAGCGAGACGGTGACGCCGGTGAAGTCGTCCATCGTCAGCTTGCCGACGCGGGCGCGGCGGACGATGTCCTCGTAGGCCTGCCAGAACTCGAAGAAGTTGAGGGTCTCGGCCTTCTTGATGCCGGCGACGACGAGCTGGCGGTCGCCGTTGGCCTTCACCAGGTCGATCGCGAGGCCGAAGTTGACGTGCTCCGGCTTGACCAGGGTCGGCTTGCCGTCCTTCTCCGCGAAGGAGTAGTTCATCGACGGCATGGCCTTGATCGCCTGCACCATCGCGTAGCCGATGAGGTGGGTGAAGGAGATCTTCCCGCCCCGGGCGCGCTTGAGGTGGTTGTTGATGACGATGCGGTTGTCGAACAGCAGCTTCACCGGGACGGCGCGGACGGACGTGGCCGTCGGGACGTCGAGGGAGGCGTTCATGTTCTTGGCCACCGCGGCAGCCGGGCCGCGGAGCGTCACCAGTTCCGGGCCCGCGGGGGCCTCGGTGGCGGGCGCGGCCTGCTTGGCTACGGGAGCGGGGGTGGCGGGCGCGGCCGGTGCGGCGGCCGGGGCCTGGGAGGGGACAGTCACAGCAGGGGCACCAGAGGGGGTGGCAGGAGCAGGGGCGGGGGCTGACACGGGCGTGGGCGCGGGGCTCGGGGCGGCAGGGGCCGCGGCGCGCGCCGCCCCCGTGGCGGCGGCGTCGACGGCCTGCGGAGCCGCGGCGACGGCGTTGGCGGCCTGTGCGGAGGCGCCGTCCGTCGTCGGGGACTTCTTCGGCTCTTCGGCCTTGACCGGAGCGGCGACGCCCCCCGGCTTGTAGTCGGCGAAGAAGTCCCACCAGGCCCGGTCGACCGAGTTCGGGTCCTGGAGGTACTGCTGATAGATCTCGTCGACGAGCCACTCGTTGGCACCGAAGCCTGAGGCAGGGGTCTTCCCGCCCTCTGCTGCTTCGGTCGTGGTGCTCGGGTTACTGGGGGACTGTGGCGACACGGCGGCAACCGCCCTCTTCCGCTTCACAAGGTATGGACAGCGGGAATAAAGGCTACGCCTCCTCGGCCGCGAGATGCAGACCGGGCGGGACTTCCGTCGCCCAGGTCACATCGAACGGCGGGTTTCGCTGCCTGGAATGGCGGGAAACAAGCGCGGTTCGGGTAGGGGGCACCGAGGTTGCGGCCCCCTTGGCTTCGCACCCCTGACGGACCCCGGGTACGTGTGGCCGAGATCATGTCCTTCCCACTCGAACCCTACGTCAACGTGGCGCCTGCGAGCTGCCCGGAAGCGTGACAAGGATGCGGCAGCCCCGTGACGATTCGGCCACGCCGATATGCCCTCCGTGCAGCTCCACGGCCCAGCGGGCGATGGCCAGGCCCAGCCCGGTGCCGCCGTCGCCGGCCCGTGCGCTGCCCCGGTTGAAGCGCTCGAAGACCCGGTACCGCTCGGCCTCCGGGATGCCGGGGCCCTCGTCCCGCACCTCCAGCGCCAGGGAGTCGGGTGCGTCGCCGGCCCGGGCGTGGACCGTGACCCGGCCGTGCGGGGGGCTGTGCTTGACCGCGTTGTCGATCAGGTTCGCGACGACCTGGTGCAGCCGCTCGGCGTCCGCGTAGGCCGTCAGCTCGGGCGGGAAGACGTCCAGGTGCAGGTGCACGTCGTTGCGGGTGTGCCCGCCCGAACCGGAGAGCAGGCCCGGCCGTCCCGCTGCCGCCAGCCCCGACTCCTTCAGCACGCCCGACAGGTACGGCCACACCTCGAAGCGGCGGGCCTTCAGCGGGACCACCCCGTTGTCCACGCGGGACAGGTCGAGCAGCGTCTCCACGAGGCGGCCGAGGCGCTCGGTCTGCTTGAGCATCGTGCGCATGGTCTCCGGATCGGCGGCCGAGACCCCGTCCACCACGTTCTCCAGCACGGCCCGCAGCGCGGAGATCGGCGTGCGCAGCTCGTGCGAGACGTTGGCGACGAGCTCCTTGCGGTGCCGGTCCACCGCCTCCAGGTCGTCCGCCATCAGGTTGATCGTCGAGGCCAGGTCGCCCAGCTCGTCGCGACGGCCCGCCTCGCGCACCCGGCGGGTGTAGTCGCCGTGGGATATCGCCCGGGCCACCCGCGTCATGTCGTCCAGCGGCGCGGTCAGGCCGTGCGCCACGAACTGGGTGATCAGCATCGAGGCGATCACCGAGAAGACGGTGATGAACCGCAGTTCGGTGTCCGTGCGCAGGGCCACCAGCAGCAGGCCCGTCGTGATGAAGACCGAGACCACCACGAGGGTGCCCAGCTTGGTCTTGATCGAGAACGGCGAGAAGGGCCGCAGCCCCGGCCCGGGGTGCCGCCCGCTCATGCCTGCGCCGGGGTCTCCAGGGCGTACCCGACGCCGTGGACGGTACGGATCCGCTCCGCCCCGATCTTCCGCCGCAGCGCCTTGATGTGGCTGTCGACCGTACGGGTCCCGGAGGCGTCGGCCCAGTCCCACACCTCGGCCAGCAGCTGTTCCCGGGACAGCACCGCCCGCGGGGTCCCGGCCAGGCACACCAGCAGGTCGAACTCGGTCGGCGTCAGGTGCACGTCCTCCGCCTGCACGCGGACCCGGCGCTGCGCGTGGTCGATCTCCAGATCGCCCAGCCTCAGCGTGGCTCCGCGCGGGGTGTGCGCGGCCTGTGTGGCCCGTTCCACACGCCGCAGCAGTACGTGCACCCGCGCGGCGAGCTCGCGGATCGAGAACGGCTTGGTCATGTAGTCGTCCGCGCCGACCCCGAGGCCGACCAGCAGGTCGGTCTCGTCGTCGCGGGCGGTGAGCATCAGCACCGGGACCGGCCGCTGCGCCTGGACGCGACGGCAGACCTCCAGCCCGTCGAAGCCCGGCAGCATCACGTCCAGGACCAGCAGCTCCGGCAGCCAGCTCTCGGCCGCGGCGACGGCGGCAGGGCCGTCCGCGGCGGTCTGGACCTGGAAGCCCTCGGCCCGCAGACGCGCCGCGATCGCCTCGGCGATGGTGTGGTCGTCCTCGACGACGAGCACGCGCCGCTGGGCGCCGGGGGTCGCCGAGGCGCCGTTGTGGGTGGTGTGTGTCTGTTCCATGTCCCGGTCCGCCCCTGAAGATCTGCGTGGTGGGGTGCAGCGTAGAGGAGGCACCGGCCTGCGGCTATGCGGGGTTCGGACAGGGCATTTGTGCTGATGGTCCGGGTTGGGGGAGGGATGTACCGGCCTACGGGGACAGCCCGTGGCCGAGTGCGGACACCGGGTCCTCGGTGTCGTCCGGGACCTTCGGGCGGGAGGCTTCGACGGCCGCCGTGGAGCGCGGGAGCTCGAACGGGAGGCGCCTCGACTCCGGCTTCGCGGAGAGCGGAATAATTCGCTCCGGATTTGTCGGAACCGTCGAGACGGTACGTGGCACAAGTGCGGGCGCCCTCGAAGGCGAGGGCCCCCGACATGCCCTAGGGGGTGAACGGGGGCAGGGCGTCCAGGACCTTCCGCAGAGCCGGGGCCAGGGCCTCCTGTTCGGCGGCCACCTCGAAGCCGCCGTGCACGAACGCGTAGGTGAACCCGTCGTACACCGTCGTGTCGCCCGTGGCCATCCTCGGCAGGCGCGCGAAGTCCGCCTCCGCGAGCGCGGTGCGCAAGGCGGCCAGCCCGGCCTCAGGCAGCTTCCCGGTGCCCTCCGGCTCGGTCTGGGGGCCCAGCCGGGTCCACGAGCCGTCGCCCTTGACGACGAGGGTGTGGGTCTGGCCGGCGTAGCCGCCGCTGCGGCCGGCCCGGACCAGGGTCTCGGCCGGAGCCGGCGACGAGGCGGGGGTCGGACCTGCCGTGGTGGGGGCCGGCCCCGCCGTCGTGGGGGCGGTCGCGGTCGGAGCGGCGGGCGTGGGGCTCGGGCCGGCCGACGCGTCCGTCGGCGTCTCCGAGCCGCTCGCCGGCGGCCGCTCGTCCCCGTCATCGGAATCGGACGGTCCGCATCCGGCAGCCAGCATCGTGGCCAGGACCGCCGCCGTCACCGCCACCACTCGGAACGCTCGCACACCCACCTCCGCAGGTACTCCGACCGAACCCCGAGTATGGAGTCCCCGCACCCGCGACAACAGCACCCGGAGGCAGCCATCCGCCGCATCGCCCCCTGGCGCGTGCTCCCGCCGCTGCTCGCCGTCCTCCTCGGCCTGTGGGGCCTGGAGCGCGAAGGCAGCATGTGGCGCGACGAATCCGTCACCTGGCAGGTGGCCCACCGGCCGCTCGGCGGGCTCTGGGACCTGCTCGGCCAGGTGGACGCCGTGCACGGCCTGTACTACCTGCTCATGCACGGGGTGTTCCTCGCCTGGGACGGCGGCCTGTGGGCGCTGCGGCTGCCCTCCGTCGCCGCCACCGCCCTCGCCGCCGCCGCAGTGGCCGCCATCGGGCACCGGCTCGCGGGGGAGCGGGCCGCACTGCTCTGCGGGCTCGTGTACGCCGCCCTCCCGCCCGTGCAGATGTACGCGCAGGAGGGCCGCTCCTACGCCCTCGTCGCCGCGGCCGTGGTCTGGGCGACGTACCTGATGCTGCGCGAGCGGTGGACGGCGTACGCCGTGGTCCTGCTCCTCGGCTGCTGGCTGCACGAGTTCGCCGTACTGGCGCTGCTCGCGCACGCCGTCACCGCCTGGCGCTCGCGCGGCTGGCGCATCGCCGCCGGGGCCGTCGCGGCCCTGCTGCTGCCCCTCGCCCTGGTCAGCGCCCGGCAGGCGGGTCAGCAGCTCGGCTGGCTCGGGCGGCCGTCGTGGCAGGACTGGGCGGCGTACGCGGTGCTCGCGGGCGCCGCGCTGCTCCTCGCCCGGGGCGCCGGCCGGCGCGACCTGGCCGGCGTGGTGCGCGTGGCGCTGCCCCTCGCGCTGCTGCCGCCCGGGCTGCTGATGACGCTCTCGCTGGTCCACCCCTGGTACGTCGACCGGTACGTGCTCTACGCGCTGGCCGGGCTCGCCCTCCTGGCGGGGGCCCGGCTGGCCGCGGCGCGCGACTGGTGGCCGTGGCTGGTGGTCGCGGCCCTGCTCGTGCCCGCCGGCTGCTGGTCGGTGTGGCTGCGCACCCCCGAGAGCCGCAAGGACGACGCGCTCGCGGTGGCCGCCGCGGTCCGGGAACTGGCCCGGCCGGGGGACGCCGTGCTCTTCCTGCCCTCGCGGCGCCGCGAGTGGCTGCTGTCCTCGCCCGGCGTCCACGACGGGCTGCGCGACGTGGCCCTGGCCCGCTCCCCGGAGGCCTCCCACACACTCCAGGGCACCGAGCTGCCCTCGGCGGACCTCCGCGCGGCGCTCATCGCCTCCCCCCGGGTCATCGCCCTGATGGACCCGGCGGGCCAGCCGCTGGACCCGTACTTGCGCGAAGCGGTGAAGCGGCAGACGCTGGCCGCCTGGTTCGACCTGTGCTCGGTCACCGAGGTACGGGGCGCCCGCGTCGCCCTCTACGCCCGCCCGGGCGGCTGCCCGGCCTGAGGCGTGCGGCAGGATCGAGCTCCGACCACCCCGAGAGCCGCCGCGTGACCCCCGACTCCCCCGATCCGTCCGGGCCGCTGGTCGGCGCCGACCGGCTGGCCGCGCGGCTCGCCGAGCCCGGGCTGGTCGTCTTCGACGCCTCCGTGGGCGCGCTCACCGCGGCGCCGGCCGGCGGATCCCCGGCGCCCGCCCCTTCGACCTCGACGGGGACCTGTCCGACCACGGCGCCCCGCCCCCGCACACCATGCCCACCGCCGACCGGTTCGCCGAGGGCGATGCGGGCCCACGTCGCCGCGGCCCTGGCCGACCCGGCCGCCGCCGTCCTCGACGCCCCCACCCGCGAGCGCTTCGCCGGCGCCGCCCCGGAACCCCGCCCGGGCCTGCGCGGCGGCCACATGCCGGGCGCCCTCAACCTGCCCTTCGCCGACCTCCAGGGGGAGGACGGCCGGATGCGGCCCCCGGCGGAGCTGCGCGAAGCCTTCACGGCGTTGGCGGGCGAGCGGGAGCGGCTCTACTTCAGCTGCGGCTCCGGCGTCACCGCCTGCGTCCTCGCCCTCGGCGCCGACCTCGCCGGCTACCGGCGGCCGGCCGTGTACGACGGTTCGTGGAGCGAGTGGGGGCTGCCCTCGAACGAGCGCCCGGTGGCCGTGGGCCCGGCTGGGTGACAGCCGCCCACGCTGCGTTCGCCCCGGGCGAACGCAGCGTGGGGAACAACGGGCGGCGCACATGCATTGAGTCGGCATAGCTCAACTTCACTGCCGAAGGGTTGATCATGGCTTCGACGTCCGCAACGCTCACCCTGCCCGTGCTGCCGCTCGACGACGAGGTCGTGCTGCCCGGAATGGTCGTCCCGCTGGACCTGTCCGACGCCGAGGTGCGCGGGGCCGTGGAGGCGGCCCAGGCGGCGGCCGGCACCGGCAAGCCCCGGGTCCTGCTCGTGCCGCGCGTCGACGGGAAGTACGCCGGGACCGGGGTGCTCGGAACGGTCGAGCAGGTGGGCCGGCTCTCCGACGGGGACCCCGGCGCGCTCATCCGCGGCCGCGGCCGCGTCCGGATCGGCGCCGGGACCACCGGCCCCGGCGCCGCGCTCTGGGTCGAGGGCGAGACCGTGGACGAGCACGTGCCCGACCCGCTGCCGGGCGCCGTCGCCGAGCTCGTCAAGGAGTACAAGGCGCTCGCCACCAGCTGGCTCAAGAAGCGCGGCGCCTGGCAGGTCGTGGACCGGGTCCAGCAGATCGATGGCGTCTCCGCCCTCGCCGACAACTCCGGGTACTCGCCCTTCCTGACCGTCGGGCAGAAGGTCGAACTGCTCGAGACCGTCGACCCCGTCGCCCGCCTCAAGCTGGCCGTCAAGGCGCTCAGCGACCACCTCGCCGAACAGGACGTCGCCGAGTCCATCGCCAAGGACGTGCAGGACGGCGTCGACAAGCAGCAGCGCGAGTTCCTGCTGCGCCGCCAGCTGGAGGCCGTCCGCAAGGAACTGCGCGAGCTGAACGGCGAGAAGGACGGCGAGGAGTCCGACGACTACCGCAGCCGTGTCGAGGCCGCCGACCTCCCCGAGAAGGTCCGCGAAGCCGCCCTCAAGGAGGTCGACAAGCTCGAGCGGGCCAGCGACCAGAGCCCCGAGGGCTCCTGGATCCGCACCTGGCTGGACACCGTCCTCGAGCTCCCCTGGAACGAGCGCACCGAGGACCGGTACGACATCCGGGGCGCCCGCGCCGTCCTCGACGCCGAACACGCCGGGCTCGGCGACGTCAAGGACCGCATCACCGAGTACCTGGCGGTCAGGAAGCGGCGCACCGAGCGCGGCCTGGGCGTCATCGGCGGCCGCCGCGGCGGGGCCGTGCTCGCGCTCGTCGGGCCGCCCGGCGTCGGCAAGACCTCGCTCGGCGAGTCCGTGGCCCACGCCATGGGCCGCAAGTTCGTCCGCGTCGCCCTCGGCGGCGTCCGCGACGAGGCCGAGGTGCGGGGACACCGCCGGACCTACGTCGGCGCCCTGCCCGGCCGGATCGTCCGCGCCATCAAGGAGGCCGGGTCGATGAACCCGGTCGTCCTCCTCGACGAGATCGACAAGGTGGGCTCCGACTTCCGCGGCGACCCGGCCGCCGCCCTGCTGGAAGTCCTGGACCCGGCGCAGAACCACACCTTCCGCGACCACTACCTGGAAGTGGAGCTCGACCTCAGCGACGTGGTGTTCCTGGCCACGGCCAACGTCCTGGAAGCCATCCCGGAGGCCCTCGCCGACCGGATGGAGGTGGTCCGCCTCGACGGGTACACCGAGGACGAGAAGATCGTCATCGCCCGCGACCACCTGCTGCCGCGCCAGCTGGAGCGCGCGGGCCTCGCCGCCGACGAGGTGGTCCTGAAGGAGGAGGCGCTGCGCAAGCTCGCCGGCGAGTACACCCGCGAGGCGGGCGTGCGCACCCTGGAGCGGTCCCTCGCGCGGCTGCTGCGCAAGGTGGCCTCCCAGCACGAACTGGGCGAGCGGGAACTGCCCTTCAGCATCGGCCCCGACGACCTGCGCGGGCTGATCGGACGGCCCCACCACGTCCCCGAGTCCGCCCAGGACCCGGCGGAGCGGCGGACCGCCGTCCCCGGTGTGGCCACCGGCCTCGCCGTGACCGGAGCCGGCGGCGACGTCCTCTTCGTGGAGGCCTCGCTGGCCGATCCGGAGACGGGCGGGGCCGGCCTGACCCTCACCGGCCAGCTCGGTGACGTGATGAAGGAGTCGGCGCAGATCGCGCTCAGCTTCCTGCGCTCGCACGGCGCCGAACTGGAACTCCCGGTCGCCGATCTGAAGGACCGGGGCGTGCACATCCACTTCCCGGCGGGCGCGGTCCCCAAGGACGGCCCGAGCGCCGGCATCACCATGACGACGGCCCTCGCCTCGCTGCTCTCCGGGCGCCAGGTGCGCACGGACGTGGCCATGACCGGCGAGGTCTCGCTGACCGGGCGCGTCCTGCCGATCGGCGGGGTCAAGCAGAAGCTGCTCGCCGCGCACCGCGCGGGCCTGACCACCGTCATCATCCCCAAGCGCAACGAGGCCGACCTGGACGACGTCCCGGCCGAGGTGCTGGAGGGGCTGGAGGTGCACCCGGTGACCGACGTGCGCCAAGTGCTGGAACTGGCCCTGGCGCAGGCCCGGGCGCGGGAGGAGGCGCCGGTCACCGCCGCCGCCTGACGGGCGCCGTACGACGGCCCGGGACCCCGCGCGGCGGGGCCCCGGGCCGTCGGCGCGCCCGCTGCGAAATACTGGCGGCCCACCCACCACCGAAGGAGCAGGACGTGTACGGGAGCGAAGACCAGGAGTTCCTTGCCCTGGAGCGGGAGCTGTCCGTCTTCCTCCGGCGCGCCCGCGCCTCCTCCGGCGAGATGGCCCGCGCCCTCCACCCCGAGCTGGAGCCCGCCGCGTACGGGCTCCTCGTACGCCTGGAGGCGGCCGGCCGGCAGCGGGCCACCGAGCTCGCCGCGTACTTCGGCGTCGGCAAGGCCACCATGAGCCGCCAGCTGCGGGCCCTGGAGGTCCTCGGCCTGATCGCCCGCGAGCCGGACCCCGCCGACGGGCGGGCCTTCCTGGTCGGCCTCACCGAGGAGGGCCGCGAGCGGTTCCTGTGGGTACGGGACGCCCGCCGCGAGCAGTACATGCGCAAACTCGCCGACTGGGACCGCGGCGAAGTGGCGGAACTGGCCCGGCTGCTCAACCAGCTGAACGCGGGCGAGGACACCCCTTAGGCGGCGCGCGGGAGCCCCGCGGGCAGGGCAGCCCGGCGCGCCTCCGGCCGGGCAACCCCTCGCTACAGCTCCGCGTAGACCGCCGAGGCGTCGTCGTGCCGCTTGTACCGGGCCGGCGGGCGCGCCGGGTCGGACTCGAGGGCGCGGACCCGGCCGATCAGCCCCTGCGCGCCCTCCTTGCGCAGCACCGCCAGGCACTGCGCCCAGTCGCCCTCCCCGAACGTGTCCGTCCACCGGCTCGCGCCGTCCGTGAGCGCGGCCACCGCCCGGACCCGGTCGCGCGGGGTGCGCCCGGTCACCGCCCGGGCCGCCACCTCCGGATCCGCGGCCGCCGTGAAGAAGCCGCCCTCGGCGTTCCGCAGGCCGTCCGTGGCCTCCACCGACCGCAGCACCTCCCGGGGGACCCGGTCGAGGCGGTCGTCGAGCACCGCCGTCACCTCGCCCCCGGGCTCCTGGAGGAGCAGGACCGAGTCCGAGAGCACCAGGTGCTCCACGTACGCCTCGTCCCAGCGGACCACGACCACCGTCGCCTGGGGCGTGCGGACGTGAGAAAGGTCACAGGTGTCCCGGTGTGCCTCGGCCGTGGCGCGGACCGCCTCCGCCAGGATCCGGTCCAGCGGCATGTCCCGCCGCGATCCGGACAGTTCGGTCAAACGGCCGCCGAGCCGGGCCGCGAACCACGGCACCCCGTGCACGCAGCCGTCCTCGCCGCGCGGCGGGGTGACCCCGTCCAGGGCGACCAGCACGCCACCGCCCGAGGCGGGGATCGCGGCCGACACCCAGTCCTCATTGGGGCGTTCCGGACTGCCGGGGGCGGAGGCGAGGTCGATGCGCATGCGGACATTCTGCCCGCCGAGGGGGTGCGGAGCGCGGGCAGGTCCGGACCAATGGCCGGGCGGCCGCCCGGCGCCGCCCCACAGGGCGCGGGAGGGCCCGGCGCGCCCCGGCCTCGGAATGTGGGCGGGCATACTGCCAAAGCCCGCGTCGATCTTTCAACCGCCTGTCCACGGACGGGCTCTGACGCCGGATGTCCGAGTTGGTCGCCAACTGATCCTTGATGTTCACTCGTTCGAGTGGCCGGGCGGGCGATGTGCGGCTCTCTTCCCATCGCACTGCAAAGGTCTGAGGCGGTACGAGGGGGCTGGAGGCGTTTACTTGTTGACCGGCCGTTACCTCGGCCACACGAGTAGACGAGCAAGAGCACACGTACAGGATTGCGAGCACCGGTGCAGAAGAAGCGGTCTCGGAAGAACGGCACCGCCACCGACGGCCCGGCCCCCGCAGGACGCCGCGTCCGCGTGCGCCGCAGGCTGGTCGTAGGCGTGGCCGTCGCCGGCCTCACCGTCCTCGCGGCCGGCGCCCCCGCCGTCGTCTCCGCCTCGAGGGAACTGAACGACTCCCAACGCCTGGTCACCCTCGCGGAACGGACCCGGCACACCCTCACCCTCGCCCACCTCCTCGGCGACGAGCGCGACGCCGTCGTCGAGTACGCCGCCAAGGGCCGCCCCGGCACGGCCAAGGGGCCCGTCCAGGAACGCGCCGCCCGCACCGACCGGCAGATCGCCGAGGTCCGGGCCGACGCCGACGAGGCGACCGCCCGCGCCCTCGCCCGCGTCCAGGCCGTCCGCACCGAGGCCGTCGACGGCAAGGGCGGCGCCCTCGCCGCCCACCAGGCCTACGCCGGCGTCCTCGCGGAACTGCTCGCCCCCGGCGACCGGCTCGCCGAACTGACCCCGCCGCGCGCCACGGCCGCCCTCGCCACCACCCGCCCCATGGCCCCGCTGGGCCAGGCCGTGGAACAGGCCTCGGCCACCCGCGGACTGCTGCTCGCCGCGCTGGCCGTCCCCCGCGGCGAGCAGCTTCCGGGCTCGGCCGTCGTCGACGAACTCACCACCGCCGCCCAGCGCTCGCGGGTACGGGAACAGGCCGCCCTGGACGACTTCGCGCGGGCCGCGCGGCCCGACGTGCGCCAGACCCTCGCCGCCACCGTCACCGGACCCGAGGTCAAGGCGGCCGACGACTACCTCAAGCGGCTCACCGACCGGCCCACGCTCACCTCCGCCGACCGCAGGACCGACGCGGCCGCCGTGGGCTCCGCGCTCACCGCCCGCATCGACCGCATGCGGTCCGTCGAGTCCACCCTCGCCGGCCAGCGCGCCTCCGCGCTCGCCGCGCAGCGCGACGACGACGTGACCCGGCTCGAGACCGTGATCGCGCTGCTGGGCGTGCTGTTCCTGGTCGCCGTCGGAGTCTCCACCGCCGTGGCCCGCTCGCTGACCCGGCCGCTGTCCGTGCTGCGCCGCGGCGCCCAGCGGCTGGCGACGCCGGAGGGCTCGCTGGAGCCGGTCCGGTTCACCGGCCGCAACGACGAGTTCGCCGAGGTCGTACGCCACCTGAACGCGGTCCGCGACCAGACCGTCTCCCTGCACACCCGGATCGCCGGGCTCGACGCCGACCGGCGCCGCATCATCGGCCGCAACGAGGCGCTGACCTCCGGCCGGGAGGTGCTGGAGGAGGAACTGGCCACGCTGCGGGCCGGGCTGGAAGAGCACCGCCGGATCATGTCGACGACCTCCGTCTCGCTGTCGCTGCGGACCCTCGGCCTGGTGGAGCGCCAGCTCGCCGTGATCGAGGAGCTGGAGTCCAAGGAGCAGGACCCCGACCGGCTGGCGACCCTGTTCAAGCTGGACCACCTGGCGACCGTCATGCGCCGCCACAACGAGAACCTGCTCGTCCTGGCCGGCCAGGAGCACGGCCACGGCCAGGGCCCGCCGGTGCCGCTCGTCGACGTCATGCGGGCGGCGGTGAGCGAGATCGAGCGCTACGAGCGCGTCGACCTCGCCGCGCTGCCCTCGTACACCCAGATCGCCGGGCACGCGGCCGACGACATCTCACACGTGCTGGCCGAACTGCTGGAGAACGCCACGACGTTCTCCCCGCCGGACGTCAAGGTCAAGGTGTCCGGACGGCTGCTGGACTCCGGCGACGTGGTGCTGTCCGTCGTCGACGAGGGCATCGGCGTCACCGAGGACCGGCTGGAGGCCCTCAACGCCCGGCTGTCCACGCCCGAGGCCTACGACGAGGAGCCCGAGGCGGAGCACGGCCTCGGCCTCGGCCTGTACGTGGCCGGGCGCCTCGCGGCACGGCACGGCGTCACCGCGGAGCTGCGCGCCGCGCGGCACGGCGGCACCGAGGCACTGGTGGTCGTCCCGGCCGCGCTGCTGCCCGCGACCCCGCCGGCCTCCCCGGTCCACACCCTGGCCACGCCGGGCGCGCCCGCGCTGCACCTGCCGGGCGTGATCGCGGAGGCCAACGAGAACACCCTCCCGAGCCGCCTGCGGCGCAGTGCGGCGCAGGACGGGACGGGAGCGGAGGCGGCCGCGGCTGCCGCCGGGGCTCCGGAGGAGGGTCCGGGGGACGGGCCGGCGGCCGACCCGGGGGGCGAGGTTCCGGACGCTCCGGTGGCCGCCCAGGCGGTCGAGGTTCCCGTGGCCGGGGTTCCGGTGGTTTCCGAGGCGGCTCCGGAGGCCGAGGTTTCGGGCGAGGCTCCGGCCGTGGACCCGGTGGCGGCCCCCGCCGCGGAGGTCCCGGGTGGGCCCGGTCCCGAGGAGCAGTTGCTCGCGCGGGTCGTCCCCGACGCGGAAGGGGCGGGCTTCGCCGCGGCGGACCCCGAGTCGCGGATCCCGGCCGGCGCGCCCGGTGCCGCGCCAGGTGCCGACGTACGGGAAACCGCCGCCGAGGCCGACCCGCACCGGCATGCCGCCGCCGAGGACAACTGGCTGCCCCGACAGGGCAGCCACCCCGCCGACCCGGCCGAGCCCGACCCCGAGGCGGTCACCGACAAGGGCCTGCCCAAGCGCACCCCGCGCGCCGTCGCCGCCGGCCGCCCCGGCTCCGGCGACGCACCCCCCGAGCCGGCGCGCAAGGTCGACGCCGACGAACTGCGGCGCCGCCTCGGCGGGTTCTACCAGGGCGCCCAGGACGGCCGGCGCGTGGCCGCCGCCGAGCTCCGGCAGGACCGGGACCGGGACCACGACCAGGACCAGGGCCAGGACCGGCATCAGGGGCAGACCGACCGGGGGGACACCGCACAGGAGGCACGCACATGACCGCGCCCAGTACGTACGGACTGAGCACCCAGGCCCGCAACCTGCAATGGCTGCTGACCGACCTGGTCAAGGAGGTACCCGGCGTCAACTCCGTCGCCGTCGTCTCCTCGGACGGGCTGCTGCTCCTGTCCTCCGACCCGGGAGCGGACTCCCCCCAGGGGCCACGCACCAAGGGCCCGCGGGGCGCTTCCGCCGACCTCGCCACCATCGTCTCCGGCCTCGGCAGCCTCACCACCGGCGCGGCGGCCCTCATGGACGGCGGCGGCGTCAAACAGACCATGGTGGCGATGGAGCACGGCTCCGTCTTCGTCATGGCCATCAGCGACGGGTCCCTGCTGGGCGTGCACGCCGCCCCCGACTGCGACATGGGCGTCGTCGCCTACCACATGGCCCTGTTCGTCGGCCGCGCCGGCCATGTCCTGACCCCCGAAGTCCGCAGTGAGCTGCGCCAGTCGATGGAGAAAACCCCGTGAGGAGTCCGGCCTCCGACCGGCTGCCGATACGCGGCGCCGACCGCCGTCCCGCCCGCGTCCGCCCGTACTCCCTGACGGGCGGCCGGACCCGCTTCACGCAGGTCCTGCTGGTGGAGACCTTCGTCGCCGCCCTGGACACCGGTCCTGCCAAGGCGCCCGACCGCATGCCCGAAATGCCCGCCATCGTCGAGGTCTGCCGCCGCATGCGGACGATCGCCGAGATCGCCGCACTGCTGAAGCTGCCGCTCGGCGTGGTCCGCGTCCTGGTCAGCGACCTCGCCGACCAGGGACGGCTCCGCGTCTACGGCACGGGCCACGGCACCGGCCGTCCCGAGCGCGCGCTGCTGGAAAGGGTGCTCAGTGGTCTTCGCCGTCTCTGACCAGCCGGTCCGGCCGGTGTCCGCGCCGGATGCGGACGACGAGGCCGTCCAGCCGTGGCAGTACGACCGCTCCCGCGCCCCCGTCGCCGTCAAGGTGCTGGTCGCGGGTGGCTTCGGCGTCGGCAAGACCACGTTCGTCTCGTCCGTCTCCGAGATCACGCCGCTGCGCACCGAGGCGGTCATGACCCAGGCCAGCGTCCCGACGGACGACCTGACCGGCACCCCGGACAAGCACACCACCACGGTCGCGATGGACTTCGGCCGCGTCACCCTCGACGACGACCTGGTGCTGTACGTGTACGGGACCCCGGGCCAGGAGCGGTTCTGGTTCATGTGGGACGACCTGGTGCGCGGCGCCGTCGGCGGCATCGTCCTGGCCGACACGCGGCGGCTGCGCGACTGCTTCCCGGCCCTCGACTACTTCGAGAGCTGCGGGCTGCCGTACGCCGTCGCCGTGAACCACTTCGAGGGCTCGGAGTCGTACGAGCCGGAGGACGTGCGGGAGGCGCTGACCATCCCGGCGGAGGTGCCCGTCGTGATCATGGACGCGCGGCGGCGGGCGACGGTCGTCGAATCCCTGCTGACGCTGGTGGGGCACGCCCTGGACAGCACTCCCGAATAGGGCCGGCCCGCCCGAACAGAGCCGGCCCGCCCGAACAGCGACAGCGCTCCCGAAAAGCGACAGCCCTCCCGAACAGAGAACGTGAGAAATGCGCAGGATACTTGTCGTAGGGGCCGGCCAGTCCGGACTCCAGCTCGCCCTCGGACTCCAGTCCAAGGGGTACGAGGTCACCCTGATGTCCAACCGGACGGCGGACGAGATCCGCACCGGGCGGGTGATGTCCACGCAGTGCATGTTCGACTCCGCGCTCCGGCACGAACGCGACCTCCAGCTCAACTTCTGGGAGCAGCAGGCCCCGAAGATCGAGGGCCTCGGCGTCTCGGTGGCGGCCCCCGACGGCAGCCGCGCCATCGACTGGCTCGGCCGCCTCAAGGGGTACGCGCAGTCCGTCGACCAGCGCGTGAAGATGGCCGGCTGGCTCGACACCTTCGCGCAGCGCGGCGGACAGCTGGTCATCCACGGCGCGTCGGTCGCCGACCTCGACTACTTCGCCCGTACGTACGACCTGGTGCTGGTGGCCGCCGGCAAGGGCGAGCTGGTGTCGCTGTTCGAGCGGGACGCGGCCCGTTCCCCGTACGACGCCCCGCAGCGGGCGCTCGCCGTCTCCTACGTGCACGGGCTCGGCCCGCGCCCGGAGCACCCGCAGACCGAGGCCGTGCGCTGCAACCTGGTCCCGGGGGTCGGCGAGCTGTTCGTGATGCCGACCCTCACCACCTCCGGCCGGGCGGACATCCTGTTCTGGGAAGGCCTTCCGGGCGGGCCGCTGGACGTGTTCCAGGGCGTGAAGGACCCGGGTGAACACCTGGCGGTCACGCTGGAGCTGATGGAGCAGTACACGCCGTGGGAGTACGCGCGTGCCACGAACGTGGAGCTGACGGACGCGGGCGGCACCCTCGCCGGCCGTTACGCGCCGGTGGTCCGCAACCCCGTCGGCCGCCTGCCGGGCGGCGGGCTGGTGCTGGGCGTCGCGGACGTGGTCGTCGCCAACGACCCGATCACCGGCCAGGGCTCGAACTCCGCCGCCAAGTGCGCGGCCTCGTACCTGTCGTCGATCCTGATGCACGGGGACAAGCCGTTCGACGAGGCGTGGATGAAGGCCACCTTCGACAAGTTCTGGTTCACCACGGGCAAGCCGGTGACCCAGTGGACGAACGCGATGCTGGGCGTCCCGCCGGAGCACGTACTGAACCTGATCGGGGCGGCCGGGCAGCTGCAGCCGGTGGCGGATCGATTCGCCAACGGCTTCGACCACCCGGCCGACTTCGACGCGTACTTCTACGACCCCGAGGACGCGGCGGACTACTTGGAGTCGGTGGCGGGGGCGGCCGCGGTGGCGGCTCCGGGCTCGGGGTCGGACTCGGCTTCGGGGTCGGGGTCCGGGTCGGTCGTGGGTGACTCCTCGGCGGAGTAGCCGGTGTCGTCCCCCTCCGCCGCGGCCTCGGGCAGCGGCGGAGGGGCGAACTCCGAGAGCGGGACGCCGTCGGGGTCCGGACGCACGGCGCCGAGGAGCGGGTTCGCGGCGATCGGCGAGACCTTGACCTTCGCCCCCGGGCGCGGCGCCTGGATCACCTTTCCGTCGCCGATGTACAGGCCCACGTGGGTGGCCTTGGGGAAGTAGACCACCAGATCCCCGGGCCGCAGCCGGTCCAGCGGGACCTTCGGCAGCGTGGCCCACTGCTCCTGGCTGGTCCGCGGGATGGTGCGGCCGGCGTGCGCCCAGGCCTGCGAGGTCAGCCCGGAGCAGTCGAAGGAGCCCGGCCCCTCCGCGCCCCACACGTACGGCTTGCCGATCTGGGCCGCCGCGTAGCTGAGGGCCGCGCCGCCGGCGGCCGTGGGCGTGCCGGTACGGGTGGGCAGCCGGCCGGAGTCCACCAGCGCGCGCTGCGCCCCGGCGGTGTTCGCGGCCTCGCGCGCGCCGAGCTGTGCGAGCTGCTCGGGGGTCAGGGCGGCGAGCGTCCGCTCGACCTCCTTGAGCTGCGTGGCGACCTCGTCCTTGTGCCGCTTCTGCCGCGCGGCCATCGCCTGCTGGGAGTCCAGTGCCCGGCGGGCCCGGGTGGCGAGGGAGCCGGCCTCCCGCTCGCCGCGCCTGAGCCGCTCCAACACGGCGGCCTGCCGGGCCCCCTCGCGGGCGGTGATGCGCCGCTGGTCCAGGGCGGCCTGGGGGTTGCCGGCGAGCAGCATCCGGGCGTAGGGGGAGATGCCGCGGCCGCCCTGGTACTGCTCGCGGGCCAACCGCCCGAGCAGCGCCTTCTCGGACCCCAGGGCGGTCCGGGCCTTGCCGAGCTCGGCGGTCAGCCGCCGCTCCTCGTCCTGCCGCCTCTTGAGGGCGACCTCGGTGGCGTTGAACGCCTCGGAGGCCTCCTCGGCTTTCTGGTACAGGCCTTGGAGGCGGGTGAGGAGGGCCGCTACGGACTGGGTGGAGGTGCGGGGGGTGGTGGGGGCGTGGGGGGTGGTGGTCGTGGCGGTGGTGGTGGCAGTGGTGGCCGTGGTGGTGGGCGCGCCTGCGGCATTGGGTGCGCCTGCGGCGCTGGGTGCGTCGGGTTCGGCGTGGGTGACGGGGACGGGGCCGGCGGCGACGAGCACCGCGGCGATGCAGGCGGCACGGAGCAGCCGATGTGACAATGGGATCACCTCCGAGGCGCCCGATGCTGCCACGCCCGGTATGACAAATCGCCCAACGGAGTCGGCGGGCCGGGCAGGCTCACCCGGTGGGGGGTGGGGGGCCACGGGGGCGGGACTTCACCCCCCTCGGCTGCACCGTTCCTGAGCCCCGGTTGCCCGCCGGCCCCCCTCGGCGGCGTGGTGGGGCTTCGGGGGGCCGGGCTTTGGCTGGGCCTCATCAGGGAAGCCCCCAAAGGAACGGGCCGGGGGATCGAGCTCCACACGGGGTCATCAGGGACGCATGGCCGGGCCCCAGAGGGCTTTGGCACACCCGGCCCGCCTCCACCGGACGCCGGACCTAGCCAGAGCTACCCGCAGCAGTTCTGAGCGGGGACGGCACAGCGGTGAGCGTGCGCTGAATGATGTATTGAGCGGGCTCAATCCCGTGGTGTGATCATGGAGTACTCGCGACGCTGCCCGGCTCGCTCCTCGTCACCGTCTTCGTGCTCTTTCCCGCGGCCGCGCTGGTGGGGACGGGGGATCCGGGGGCGGCGAACCCCTTCGGCCTCCTGGCCCGCTCGTCGGAGGGGTCGTGGTGAACGTCCTGCCGGTGTGGGCCGTCCTCGTCCTGGTCCGCAAGGCGGCCGCCTCCCGTCGGCCCGGCCGCTGGGCCGCCCGCGAGCCCGTCGGCGCCCCACGTCGTCAGCCTCGCAGGAGGCGGGCCTTCGCCGCGGTGAACTCCTCCGGGGTGAGCAGGCCTTCGCGGGCCAGGGCGGCGAGGGCGGCGAGGTCCGGGGCCAGACCCGACGGGGGCGCGGGGGCGGGCGGCGGGCCGGGCTCCGGGGAGCCGGGGTCCGGTGGCCACGGGCCCTCTTCGTGCTCCGGCTCCGGCTCCGGTTCCAGCTCCGGGCCCCACTCCACGCGCCCCGAGTCCTCCGCCGCGCCGACCGCCCGCCCCAGCAGGCCCCGGGGCGGCGCGTCCGCCGCTCCGGCCGCGCCCTCCACCACCCCCGCCGCCCGCGCCAGCCGCCCCCGCAGCAGCGGACGGCCCGCCGGGCGGTCCGCCGCGTGGACCGTCACTCCCACCGGCCGGATGAACATCACGCGGCCCCCGTCCGGGTGTCCACCGGGACCCGGTCCGGCGGGATGCGGACCGAGCCCACGATCCGGCCGCCCGCCGCGCGCACGGCGATCGCCGCGTCCTCGGCCCACACGTGCTCGACCAGCAGCAGGAGCGCGCAGTTCCCGCGCTCCAGGAGCCCCGCCGCCTCCTGTACGTCCTCCGGCCCGATCAGCCGCGCCACGTCCCGGCCCGTCAGGAGGCCCCGTAGCTCCACGAACTCGTCGAACTCCGCCGCCAGGACCTCCCCGGCCGCCGTCCGCGTCGCCACGAGCCCGTCGATCAGCCGGACCACCCCGGTCTTGCGCAGCCCCATCACCGCCTCGACGGCCGGCACCCGCAGCTGCTCCTCCGGGAAGGCGAGGACGATGAACTCCACAGGTCCCATAGGGCTCGGCTCCTGATTCCGACCGTTTATGACGACTCTTCGGCACACTATGACATAAGCGGACATAGCATCCGTTCGCTTGCTACGTTTCGTCTATGACCGCTCTGACGGCACAGGTGGCGGAGCCCGCCCCGCCCCCACCGCCCGACGCCGGCGCCCCCAAGCGCCGGGGCGTCGAGCTGACGCTCCTCGTCGGCGCCGTCCTGATCTCCGTACTCGGCCACCTCCACGTCGGTCTCGCCACCACCGGCCACGTCCCCCGGCCCGCCGCCCACTACGCCGCCGGCCTCGCGGTCGCCGCCCTGCTCGCGCACCTCGCCGTCCGCTTCCGGGCCCCGTACGCCGACCCGCTCGTGCTGCCGATCGCCGTCCTGCTCAACGGACTCGGCCTCGTCCTCATCCAGCGCCTCGACGCGACCACCCCCGGCCACCTCGCCGCCGGGGACCAGCTGCGCTGGTCCGCACTGGGGGTGGCGCTCTTCGTCCTGGTCGTCCTGGTCCTGCGCGACCACCGGGTGCTCCAGCGCTACGCGTACCTCTCCGTCGCCGTCGCCCTCGTGCTGATGCTCGTCCCCGTCTTCTTCCCGGCGGTCAACGGCGCCCACATCTGGATCCGCTTCGCCGGGCTCTCCTTCCAGCCGGGGGAGTTCGCCAAGATCCTGCTCGCCGTCTTCTTCGCCTCCTACCTCGCCGCGAACCGCACCGCCCTCGCCCTCACCGGCCGCCGGCTCTTCTGGAAGCTGCGCCTCCTGCCGGGCCGGGTCCTCGGGCCGATCCTCGCGATCTGGGCGCTGAGCGTCGGCGTGCTGGTCCTGGAGCGGGACCTCGGGACCTCGCTGCTGTTCTTCGGACTGTTCGTGATCATGCTGTTCACGGCGACGGGACGCATCGGCTGGATCGCCATCGGCCTCGTCCTCGCCGGGCTCGGCGCCTACGCCGTCGGGACCTTCGAACCGCACGTGAACAGCCGTGTCGACGACTGGCTGAATCCTTTCGCCTCCATCGAGCGCGGTGAAGGCCCCGGCCAGCTCGCGCAGTCCCTCTTCGCGTTCGGCGCCGGCGGCCTGCTCGGCGCCGGGCTCGGCCACGGCCAGTCCTTCCTCATCGGCTTCGCCGCCAAGTCGGACTTCATCCTCGCCACCGCCGGCGAGGAGCTCGGCCTCGTCGGCCTCGCCGCGATCCTGATCCTCTACGGACTCCTCGTCTCCCGCGGCTTCCGCGCCGGGCTGGCCCTGCGCGACCCCTTCGGCCGCCTGCTCGCCACCGGCCTCGCCTCCATCGTCGCGCTGCAGGTGTTCGTCATCGCGGGCGGCGTCACCGGCCTCATCCCGCTGACCGGCATGGCCATGCCCTTCCTCGCCCAGGGCGGCTCCTCCGTCGTCACCAACTGGATCATCGTCGCCCTGCTGGTCCGGCTCAGCGACAGCGCCCGCAGGCCCGCACCGCAGGAGCCCCCCGAGTGATCCGCTACATCCGCTGGTGCGGGTACTTCTGCGCCCTGCTGCTCGTCGCCCTGCTGGTCAACATCGCCCGCGTGCAGGTCTGGGAGTCCGCCGCCTACGGCGCGAACCCGGCCAACAAGCGCCCCGCGATCGAGCGCTACGCGCAGCCGCGCGGGAACATCCTCGTCGACGGGCGTCCCGTCACCGGCTCCCGTGACAGCGGCCAACTGCTGCGCTACGAGCGGACCTACGCCAACGGCCCCCTGTACGCGCCCGTCACCGGCTTCTCCTCCCAGACGTACGGGACCAGCTTCGTCGAGCGGGCCGAGGACCCGGTCCTCGCGGGCACGGACCCGGGGCTCTCGGCCTTCCCGCTCTGGTACGACCTGACGCGCGGCCGCCCGGCCGGCGGGAACGCGGCCACCACCGTCCGGGCCGGCGTGCAGCTGGCCGCGTACGCCGGGCTCGCGGGCAAACGGGGTGCGGTGGCCGCCGTCGAGCCGGCCACCGGGAAGATCCTCGCGCTGGTCAGCAGCCCCTCGTACGACCCCGCCGCGCTCTCCGGCACGGGCAGCCGGGTCAAGGCGCAGTGGGCGCGGCTGAACACGGACCCCGACCGGCCGATGCTCAACCGGGCGCTGCGCGAGACCTATCCGCCCGGCTCCACCTTCAAGATCGTGACGGCGGCGGCGGCCCTCGACGCGGGGGTGGTCACCGACGTGGCCGCGCCCACCGAGACCCCCGACCCCTACCCGCTGCCCGGCACCCGCACCCTGCTGCCGAACGCGGGCACGGGCTGCCAGGACGCCTCGATGGCCGAGGCGGTGCAGTGGTCCTGCAACACGGTGATGGCGAAGATCGGGGTGCGGGTCGGGCTGCGCGGCATGGTGGAGGCGGCGGAGCGCTTCGGGTTCAACCGGGACGGGCTGCGGGTGCCCTCGTGGGTGTCGCGGTCGAACTTCGACACCGACATGAGCCAGGACCAGCTGGCCCTGTCCGCGATCGGGCAGTTCAACACCCGGGCCACGCCGCTGCAGATGGCGATGGTGGCGGCGGCGGTCGCCAACGGCGGGGAGCTCAAGTCCCCCTACCTGGTGGACCGCACCACGCAGGACGACGGGTCCCCCGTGCGGCGCGGCGACCAGCGCAGCCTGGGCCGCGCCATGGACCCGGCCACCGCGCTGCGGATGCAGGAGCTGATGGTGAAGGTGGTGGAGGACGGGACGGGGAAGAACGCGTCGATCCCGGGCGCGGTGGTCGGCGGCAAGACGGGCACCGCCCAGCACGGGGTCGGCAACGCGGGCACCCCCTACGCCTGGTTCATCTCCTGGGCGAGGGCCGAGGGTGCCCCGCTGCCGGCCGTGGCCGTCGCGGTGGTGGTCGAGGACGCGGCGGCGAACCGGGGAGACATCAGCGGCAACCTGGCCGCGGCACCGATCGCCCGGGCCGTGATGGAGGCGGCGCTGTCCGCGCGGTGACCCCGGCCCGCGCGGTGGGACATGCCGCCGGGGCGGGCCGTAAGGGGGGCCACACGGGGGCCGTGCGGGGGCCCCTGCCGGGCGGCCTTGCGGGGCGGCCGTCCGGGGGTGGGCCGCACGGGTCGGGCCGGGCTTCGATTAGGGTCGGGGGAGCAGCGAACCGCGTACCCACGCACGACCCCGAGGAGCAGCCGTGAGCGAGCCTGCGTCCACCGCACTGCAGCAGCAGATCGCCCGGGAACTCCTGGTGAGCGAGACCTTCGACGCGGAGCGCGAGATCGAGCGCCGGGTGGCCTTCCTCACCGAGCGGCTCACCTCGACCGGCCTGCGCTCCCTGGTCCTCGGCATCAGCGGAGGCGTGGACTCCACCACCGCCGGGCGGCTGTGCCAGCTCGCCGTGGAGCGGGCCCGCGCGGCCGGGCACGCGGCCTCCTTCTACGCGATGCGGCTGCCCTACGGGGTCCAGGCCGACGAGAAGGACGCCCAGCTCGCCCTCTCCTTCATCCGCGCGGACCGGGTCCTGACCGTCGACGTGAAGCCCGCGAGCGACGCCGCCCTCGAGGCCTCGATCGCCGGCGGGGTGGCCTTCCGCGACGCGCACCACCGGGACTTCGTCCAGGGCAACATCAAGGCCCGCCAGCGTATGATCGCGCAGTACGCGGTCGCCGGCGCGCACGACGGCCTGGTGGTCGGCACCGACCACGCCGCCGAGGCGGTCTCCGGCTTCTTCACCAAGTTCGGCGACGGCGCCGCCGACCTCGTCCCGCTGACCGGCCTGACCAAGCGCCGGGTGCGCGCCGTCGCGGACGCCCTGGGCGCCCCCGCCGAGCTCGTGTGGAAGGTCCCGACGGCCGACCTGGAGACCCTCGACCCGGGCAAGGCCGACGAGGAGGCGCTCGGGGTCACGTACGACGACATCGACGACTTCCTGGAGGGCAAGCCGGTGGACGGGCACGCCTTCGAGATCATCGCCCGCCGCTACCGGCTCACCGAGCACAAGCGGCAGCTCCCGATCGCGCCGTAGCGCCCGGTCCGGCCGGGGCGCCGGGCCTCAGGCGTCCGCCCCGTCGGAGACGGCGGCGCGGACCTCCGCCACCCGCTGCGACTCCTCGGCCGCGAACCGCTCGCGGTCGAGGGCCTCGGCGATCTCCTCGTCCTGCCGCATCAGCAGGTCCAGGTTGGAGTCGCCCATCTCGAAGACGCCCATCTCCAGATACGCCTTCTGCAGCCGCTCGCCCCACAGCCCGATGTCCTTCACGCACGGCACGATCCGGCTGAACAGCAGCCTGCGGAACAGGGCCAGGAACTCCGACTGCTCGCTGAACTGCTCGGCCTCCTTCTTCGGGATGCCGAAGTTCTCCAGCACCTCCACCCCGCGCAGCCGGTCGCGCATCAGGTAGCAGCCCTCGATCACGAACTCCTCGCGCTCGCGCAGCTCGGCGTCCGTCAGCTGCTTGTAGTAGTCGCGCAGCGCCATCCGCCCGAACGCCACGTGCCGGGCCTCGTCCTGCATCACGTACGCCAGGATCTGCTGGGGCAGCGGCTTGTCGGTCGTGTCGCGGATCATCCCGAAGGCGGCCAGCGCCAGCCCCTCGATGAGCACCTGCATGCCCAGGTAGGGCATGTCCCAGCGGGAGTCGCGCAGGGTGTCGCCCAGCAGCCCCTGGAGGCTCTTGTTGATCGGGTACAGCATCCCGACCTTCTCGTGCAGGAACCGCCCGAAGATCTCGGCGTGCCGGGCCTCGTCCATGGTCTGGGTGGCGGAGTAGAACTTCGCGTCCAGGTCCGGCACGGACTCCACGATCCGCGCCGCGCACACCATCGCGCCCTGCTCGCCGTGCAGGAACTGGCTGAACTGCCAGGAGGCGTAGTGCCGGCGCAGCTCGCCCTTGTCCCGCTCGGTGAGCTTGGTCCAGTGCCGCGTCCCGTACAGGGTCAGCGCCTCGTCCGGGGTGCCGAGCGGGTCGTACGGGTCCACCTCGGTGTCCCAGTCGATGCGCTTGGCGCCGTCCCACTGCTTGTCCTTGCCCTTCTGGTAGAGCGCGAGGAGGCGTTCGCGGCCTTCGTCGTACTCCCAGCTGAAGCGGGCCGAGCCGGAGGAGGGGATCTGCCAGACGCCCTCGCCCGGGTCCGTGGTGTAGCGCTCGTGCGTCGACACTGACGCCCCCTTTGTCGCCTACTGCCCTACAGGACCGGTCAGTTGGCAGCGTCACACGTTGGTAGACGCGCGGTCAACAAGTCGTGCGCGGGGGATTGACGACCTTGCTGACAAGCAGTCTCATAACCAGTGACCGCCGGTAACTCGACGACGAGGTGTCCGAAGCCATGACGACCGTGACCGATCGAGCCGCGCTGAGGGACGCCCTCGGCCTGCTCAAGGACCGCGAGCAGATCGCCGAGCGGCTGCTCGAATCCTCCGCCAAGCACTCCTTCGACCCCGACAAGGAACTCGACTGGGACGCCCCGCTGATCGAGGGCAAGTACTACTGGCCCCCCGAGCTGCTCTCCCTCTACGACACCCCCCTCTGGAAGAGGATGGGGGAGGAGCAGCGCATCGACCTCTCCCGCCACGAGGCGGCGGCGCTCGGCTCCCTCGGCATCTGGTTCGAGATCATCCTCATGCAGCTCCTGGTCCGGCACATCTACGACAAGTCCCTGACCAGCAACCACGTGCGCTATGCGCTCACCGAGATCGCCGACGAGTGCCGCCACTCGATGATGTTCGCCCGCATGATCCAGAAGGCCGGCGCCCCCGCCTACCCGGTCTCCCGCGTCAACCACAACCTCGCCCGCGTCCTCAAGACCGTCTCCACCACCCCCGGTTCCTTCGCCTGCACCCTCCTCGGCGAGGAGATCCTCGACTGGATGCAGCGCCTGACCTTCCCGGACGAGCGCGTCCAGCCGCTGATCCGCGGCGTCACCCGGATCCACGTCATCGAGGAGGCCCGGCACGTCCGGTACGCCCGCGAGGAACTGCGCCGCCAGATGCTGACGGCCCCGCGCTGGGAGCAGGAGCTCACCCGCGTCAGCTGCGGCGAGGCCGCCCGCGTCTTCTCCCTGGCCTTCGTGAATCCGGCGGTGTACGAGAACGTGGGCCTCGACCGCCGCGAGGCCGTCGCCCAGGTCAAGGCGAGCGGCCACCGCCGCGAGGTCATGCAGACCGGCGCCAAGCGGCTCACCGACTTCCTCGACGACATCGGCGTGCTGCGCGGAGTCGGCCGCAGGCTGTGGAAGAGCTCGGGCCTCCTGGCCTGATGCCGTGACCCGGTGAAGCGTTCCGGTCACGGCCCGGGGGACGTCGTCTACTCTGCGGGCATGACCGTACGCGCGTACCGCAGGCTGAGCGTCGAGGAGCGGCGGGCCCAACTCCTCGACGCCGCCCTGTCGCTGTTCGCGCACCGGGCGCCGGAGGAGATCTCGCTCGACGACGTGGCCGAGGCCGCCGGGGTCTCGCGCCCGCTCGTCTACCGCTACTTCCCCGGCGGCAAGCAGCAGCTCTACGAGGCCGCCCTGCGCTCGGCGGCCGACCTCCTGGAGCTGTGCTTCGCGGAACCGCAGGAGGGCCCGCTGACCCGGCGCCTCGGCCGGGCCCTCGACCGCTACCTGGCCTTCGTCGACGAACACGACACCGGCTTCGCGGCCCTCCTCCAGGGCGGCAGCGTCGTGGAGACCTCGCGCACGACGGCGACGGTCGACGGCATCCGCCGGGCCGCCGCCGAACAGATCCTCCTCCACCTGGGGGTCCCCGCCCCCGGCCCCCGCCTGCGCATGATGGTCCGTACGTGGATCACCGCGGTCGAGGCGGCCTCCCTCATCTGGATCGACGAGGGCAAGCAGCCGCAGGTCGGGTCGCTGCGCGACTGGCTGGTGGACCAGTTCATCGCGCTGCTCACGGCCACCGCGGCCACGGATCCGGAAACGGCCGCCGCCGCCCGCGCCGCCCTCGCCCTGGAATCGGCGGACGGCCCGGTCGGGGTGCTGGCCCGGCGCGTGATCCCGGTGGTCTCCGAGGCCGCCCACCTCCTGTGACACTGGTGGAGTGAGAAGCGAACCGACCCCGTTCGAGGGCGGCCCGATGGACGGCCGGGTCCTCCCGATCCTCCTCGGCCCGACCGGCCACCCGCCGAAGTGGTACGAGATCCCGGTCCCGGCGCCGGACGGGGGCGCGCCGACGGTCCTCCTCTACGAACGCGTCCCGGCGGGCTACTCCAAACGCCTGGGCCTCCAGAAGGGCTGGAAGTACCGCCACGCCCCGACGGGCACAAAGCCCAAGCCCCGCTGGCCCTGGACCAAGCCGCCACGCCCCTGACATCCCACCCGGGCCCCGACCCACCCGGTCCGAAGGCCGAGCCCCGGCCGGAGGCCTGCTCCCGGCCGCAGGCCGCGCGGCCTGTGGCCAGTCAGCCCGGTAGGGAGAGGACCGCCTCCGCCCCGCCGCCCTCCGCCGTGCGGAACTCCAGCCGCGCCCCGATCGCCTCCGCCTGCCCCGCCGCGATCGTCAGGCCCAGCCCGTGCCCCTTGCCGCCGCTGCGGAACCGCTGGGGGCCGTGCGCCAGCAGGTAGTCGGGGAAGCCGTCGCCGTGGTCCCGTACCGTCACCACCGGCCCGTCCACCGTCAACACCACCGGCGCCCGCCCGTGCTTGTGCGCGTTGGCCACCAGATTGCCCAGCACCCGCTCCAGCCGCCGCCGGTCCGTCTCCACGTGCGCGTCCCGCACCACGACGACCTCCGTGTCCGTCCCGGACGCCCGCACCACCCGTACCGCCAGCCGCCCCAGCTGGTGCAGATCCGTCTCCGCCACCTCGCTGCCCGAGTCCAGCCGCGAGATCTCCAGCAGGTCCTCCGTCAGCTGCCGCATCGTCCGCACCCGCTCGCGCACCAGCTCCGTCGGCCGCCCCTCCGGCAGGAGCTCCGACGCCGCCTGCAACCCGGTCAGCGGCGTGCGCAGCTCGTGCGCCACGTCCGCCGTGAACCTCCGCTCGCTCTCCAGCTTCGCCTGCAGGCTCCCCGCCATCGTGTCCAGCGCCCCGGCCACCGTCGCCACCTCGTCCTGGTGCCGCGAGGGGTCCTTCGTGCGCGGGTCGCCGACCCGCGCGTCGAGGTCGCCCTGCGTGATCCGGCGCGCCACCGTCGCCGTCTGGTGCAGCCGGCGGGTCACGCGGGTCACCGCGAAGGCGCCGACCAGCAGCGTCCCGCCGATCGCCAGGACCGACGACCCGATGATCGCGTTGTCCAGCCCGCTGATCGTGCGCGCGCTCTGCTCGTAGTCGATGGCGGTGGCCAGCGCCCGCCCGTCCGCCGGAGCCGCCGCCCACATCGTCGGGCGGCCCCGGTAGTCGCCCACGACCGTCCCGCGCTGCCCGCCGAGGGCCAGCGCCCGCAGCCGGGGCGGCAGTCCCTCGGGATCCAGGGCCGAATCGGGGGGCAGGGCCTCCCCGGCCTCGTACGCGCGGGAGGCGTCCTGCAGCTTGCCGAGCGCCTTCTCGCGCGCCGTGGCCACGGTCTGCCGGGTCACCTCCACATGCACCAGCACGCCCAGCGCGGCCGCCAGCGCACAGCACATCACCACGATGAAGCACGCGGACTTCCAGGTCAGCGTGGCGGTCCAGGCGGGCAGCCGGGGTCTCACGGCGTGCCCGGGCCGTCGGGCGCGCCCGAGGTCTTCGACCGGGGGCCGGTCCCGGGCCCGGTGCCGGCCCCCGCGCCGGGGCCGTCGCCGCTGCCCGTCCCGGGACCCTTGCCGGGGCCCTTGCCCGCGCCCGCGCCGTGGCCGCCGTGACCGGGGTTCGCCGAGCCCTGCGGATTGCCCGGAACCCGTACGATCTGCTCGCGCGTCGGCAGCATGGTCAACTGCTTCTCGTCCCAGGACCAGGCGGTGATCAGCTCGTAGCCGTTGTTCCCGCTGGGCACCCGCAGGATCACGTCCCGCCCGGCCAGGTCCACGTTGATGACGGTCTGCGTCGTCGCCATGATGCGGTTGAGGCGTCCGTCGGCGTCCGCCGTGTACACCCGTACCGACATCATCTTGTCCGGGTACTCGATGCCGATGATCAGCTCGTCCTCGCCGTTGCCCGTGAGGTCCCGGTAGTACGGCGTCAGCACCGGGCACTCCCCGGGCTCCGCGCCCTCCTTGCCGCACTTCCTGATCGCGGCGGCGGTCTCGGCGGGCATCCCGTCCGGGCCGACGTCGGTCTTGGGATGGGCCCGCAGCTCCGCCTGCACCAGCGCCACCGGGTCCACGCCGTGCACGTCCTGGCCACGGACGGGGTCGATTCCCTTGACGTACTCGGGCGGAGCGCCGCCCGGATCGGCCGGCGGTACGACGGCACCCTGGCGGTCGGGCCACAGGTGCACGGGCCCGCTCGCGGTCGGCGTGGAGCCCGCGCCCACCAGCCCGCCCGCGTCGCCGCAGCCCGTCAGCAGGGGCAGCGCCGCGAGCAGGCCGGCGCATACGAGCGCCCGCGGAACGCGGGCGGCGGCCGGGCGGAAGGGAAACGTTTTCACAGAGCCCAGCGTCCTCCATGTCCGCAGCGGTACGACCTTCGGGTCCCGCCAACCTTATGCGGAGGTTTGCCCATTTCACTCAAGGCTTTTCGCGGGGCCCTGGTACCGCGGCGCCGGGCGTCAGTTCTCGGTCCGCCCGCGCCGCAGCATCGCGAAGCCGAGTCCGGCGGCGCCGACGGCCGCGATGCCGCCGCCCGCGGCGAGCAGGAAGACGCCCTCGCCCGGCCCGTCGGCCAAGGTGTCCAGGCGCAGCGACTCGGCCGGGCCGGTGGCCGCGGACCGGCTCCCGCCGCCCGCCGCCTGCGGCGCCGCCGCGGGGACGACCTGCCCGGTGCGGGTGCCGGTCTTGTGACCCTCGCCCGCGACGCCGCGGTCCTGGCCCTCGGCGGCGGCGTCGGCGCCCAACCAGGACGTCAGCCGGCCGTCGGACTCCAGCGCGAGGTGCAGGTCCCCGGCCCCGCCGAAGCCGGTGATCCCGTCACGGCTCGTCAGGGTGGTGGCCTTGTGGCCCCCGGCGGTCAGGATGTCGGCCCGGTACGCGCCTTCGGCGGTGCGGTAGACCTGGGCGGTGGAGGTGCCGTCCGCGAGGGTGAGGCTCTTGACCAGCACGGCCTGCGGTGCCGCGGAGTGCGCGGACGAGGCCGCGGGCACCCCTTCGGCGAGGGCGGCGGCAGCGGGCAGCGCCAGCAGGCTTCCGGCGCATGCGGTCACGGCGGCGGCGCGAACGAGAGTGCGGCGGCTGACGGTGCTCACGGGAAACCCTTCGGCGTCGGACGGTCCTGGTGGGGACAAACCTAGGGGTCGGCCGTTGCGGCAGAGCCCCGTTCTTGTAACAGCGATGTCGCAGGGTCACGTCGGAGTCGTTACACGGCGGGGGGATTGCCGAGCGGCGCCCGGGCTGCTCCCATGGACGGCGGGGGTGAGGGCCCATGAGGGGACTCAGGGTGATGCCGGGCGGCCGGGCCGCCGGGGGCCGGTTGTATGTCAATCTGCCCGACGGGCGCGCGGTGGCCTGGTACGACCGGCAGGCGAACCGGATCAGCGTCCTCGCGGACGACCACCGCGAGGCGATCCTCGCAGCGTTGCGGCCCTACCTGACCGGCCCGGTCTCGATCGGGCCCCCGCCGGTCCCCACGGCCGCCATCCTGGCCGGCCTCACCCTCCCGCCGGACGCGGACCTGGCCCCCAACCGCCCCGGCGAAACCCTCCTGGGCGAACTGGAACACGGCCCGGCCGGGACGAGGGCCCGCCAACGCCTGCGCCGGGACCTGGCGGCCCAGCAGCGGATGGGGGACACCTTCGACGCCCTGGAGCCGGAGGGCTGGCGGACCCTGCACTGCGTCCCGGTCCCGGGGTTCGGCCGCATCGACCACCTGCTCATCGGCCCCGCCGGAATCTACTGCGTCCGTACGGTCCCGGGCCGCCGCCAGCGCGCGGTGGCCGGCGACCTCCTGCTCACGGTCGGCCGCACGGAACCCCGCCCGGACCCCCGCTGGACCCGCCGCGCGGCAGCCCGCGCCGCCCACACCCTGAACGCCCAGGTCACCCCGGCCCTGGCCGTGGTCGACGCCTCCCGCGTAGAGGTGGCCCCCACCCTCCGCGACATCCGCGTCCTCCAACCCCCCACGGCCCCGGCAGCCCTCACGTCCTCCCCGCCCGCCCTCAAACCCCCGGACATCGAAGCCCTGTTCACCCTGGCCCGAGACACAAGAACCTGGCTGGGCCCCGCCTCCGGCAGCGCTTGACCCGCAGGCCCCGACAGCCGCGTGCCGGCCGATTCCAGGCCCGCCGGCGCTTGAAGCGGGGGCGCGAAGCGCCGTGCGGGTACCCGAGTCCGACAGCCGCGCGGATGCCCCGTCCAGTCCCGCCGACCCCGAGTCCGCCGGCCAACGCCGGCCCATCCCAGCCCCGCCGGCGTGTGAGGCGCGGGGTCCGGGGCGGAGCCCCAGTTCGGGAAGGGGCGGGTAGGGGAAAGCGCCGCAGGCCCCCGCCCCGCCCCGCCCAACCTCAGGCGGAGGTCCGCTTCCGCGCGGGCGCAGCCTTCTTCGCGGCCCCGGCCGTCTTCTTCGCCGCCGCCGAAGTCGATTTGGCGGCCGAAGCCGCCGACTTCCCGCCCGCCGCCGTCGACTTGGCCGTCTTCGCCGTCGACTTGGCCGCACGCGCCGTCTTCTTCGCCGCACCCGACGCCGTCTTCTTCGCCGCCGCCGAGGCAGCCGTCGACTTCTTCCCACCCACAGCCTTCGGCGCAGCGGCAGCGGCAGCCTTGCCCCGCCCCCCGCCCCCGACCGCCTTCCGCCGCCCCCGGATAGGCGTCACCTCGGCCTCGGCCCCGGCCTCACCCCCGGCTTCGGCCGAGCCCCCGGCCCCGGCCCCGCCATCCGCCTCCCCCCGCGAAGCCTTCGCCGCCTGCACGCTCTTCTCCAGCGCCGCCATCAGGTCGATCACCTGCCCCCCGGCCGGCTCCACAACGGCCTCCGACGGCTCGAACGCCCCTCCCGCCTTGGCCGCGATCATCGCCTCCACGGCCTCGCGGTAGTCGTCGTGCAGCGAGGACAGCTCGACCTCGCCCAACGTCGCCATCAGCGCGTCCGCCAGGTCGAGTTCGGCGTCCCGCACGCTCACGTCCGCGTCCGGCGCCACCCCCTCCGGCGCCCTGATCTCATCCGGCCACAGCAGCCCGTGCATCGCGATCACGTCGTCCACGACCCGCAGCATGCCCAGCCGCTCCCGCCCCCGCAGCGCGTACTTGGCGATCGCGACCTTCCGGCTCCGCTTGAGCGCCTCCCGCAGCAGGGTGTAGGGCTTCGCCGCCGTGGCCCCGTTCGCCGCGAGGTAGTACGCCGCGCCCATCTGCAGCGGATCGATCTCGTCCGCCGGTACGAACGACATGATCTCGATCGTCCGGGCCGTCGCGATCGGCAGCTGCGCGAGGTCCTCGTCCGTGATCGGGATGATCGATCCGTCCGCCTCCTCGTACCCCTTCCCGATCTCGTCGCCCGGCACCTCCTCGCCGTCCAGCTCGCACACCTTGCGGTAGCGGATCCGCCCGCCGTCGCCGAGGTGGATCTGACGGAAGGAGATCGAGTGGCTCTCGGTGGCGTTGACGAGCTTGATCGGAATGCTGACCAAGCCGAAGGAAATCGCCCCGTTCCAAATGGATCGCACGGTTCCTCCTGATTCGTGGCAATCTCATCGTATGACGCCGATCACACTGGTGGAGGGCCGTCGCATCGGGCTGAGCAATCTCGACAAGGTGCTCTACCCCGAGACCGGCTTCACCAAGGGCGAGGTCCTGCACTACTACGCCACCGTCGCGGGCTTCCTCCTGCCCCACATCCACGACCGGCCGGTGTCCTTCCTGCGCTATCCCGACGGCCCGGACGGCCAGCTCTTCTTCACCAAGAACCCGCCGCCCGGCACGCCCGACTGGGTGAAGACCACCCCCGTGCCGCGCTCCGTGGACCTCTCCGCCGAACAGGTGGTCGTCGCCGATCTGGCCACCCTCATGTGGTCCGCCAACCTCGTCGTCGAGTTCCACACCCCCCAGTGGACCGCCGGCAGCCCCGCCGTCGCCGACCGCATGGTCCTCGACCTCGACCCCGGCGCGCCCGCCTCCGTCGTCGAGTGCTGCGCCGCCGCGCTCTGGCTGCGCGACCGGCTCGCCGCCGACGGCCTGCACGCGTACGCCAAGACCTCCGGCTCCAAGGGCATGCACCTGGCGGTGCCCCTGGAGCCGACCCCCTCCGAGCGGGTGTCGGCGTACGCGAAGCTGCTCGCCCAGGAAGCCGAACGCGAGCTCCCCGACCTGGTCGTGCACCGCATGGCCAAGGCGCTGCGCCCCGGCAAGGTCTTCGTCGACCACAGCCAGAACGCCGCCGCCAAGACCACCGCCGCGCCCTACACCCTGCGCGCACGGGCCCGGCCGACCGCGTCCGCGCCGGTGTCATGGGAGGAGGTCGAGGCCTGTCGGCACCCTTCCGACCTGGTCTTCCTCGCCGACGACATCCCGCCGAGGCTGGAGCGCGACGGGGACCTCTTCGGCCCGCTGGCCGACCCCGACCGCGCGGGCCGGCTGCCCGGGACGCGAGGAGCCCGGCCGTGATCCGCGTCGCGCTGGCCACGGCCGTACGGACCCTCCCGCGCGGGGCGGGCCTGGCGTACGAGCCGAAGTTCGACGGCCACCGCCTGGTCATCGTGCGCACGGAGGCCGAGGTCGTGCTCCAGGCGCGCTCCGGCCGGATCGTGACCAGCGCCTTCCCCGATCTGGAGGTGGCCGCCCGGCAGCTGCCCGCCGGTACCGTCCTCGACGGCGAGGTGGTGGTCTGGCACGCGGGCCGCACCGACTTCGCGCTGGTGCAGCGCCGGGCGGCCGCCACGGCCGCGCGGGCCCCCGTGCTCGCGCAGACGCTGCCGGCCTCGTACGCCGCCTTCGACGTGCTGGAACTGGCCGGGCTGGACCTGCGCGGGCGGGCGTACGAGCGCCGCCGGGCCCTCCTGGTGGACCTCCTGCTGCCACTCGGCCCGCCGCTGCAGCCGGTGCCGATGACCACCGACCCGGAACTCGCCGCCACCTGGTACGAGACCCTGCCGGCCAGCGGCATCGAGGGCCTGGTCGTCAAACGGCTGGACCAGACCTACCCGGCCGGGCGGCGCGGCTGGCGGAAGCTGAGGCACACGGACGTGCGTGACGCGGCGGTGGTCGGCTACACGGGGACCCCGCGCCGCCCGCTGGCCCTGGTGCTCGTGCTGCCGGTCGGGGACGAGACCCCGCTGGTGTCGAGCCCGCTGACGGCGGCCCTGCGCGCGGAAGTGGCGGAAGCGGTGGCGGCGCGGGCGGCGGGGGGTCCGTCCGGGGGGACGGTCACCGCGATCGGCCTCGGCGAGGTGCCCTTCCGGCCGCTCGACCCGCCCCTGACGGCGGAGGTCCGCCACACCTCGGCCCGTCATCCGCCGCCCGAGGTGCTGCGGCTGCGTACAGACTTCTGATGCGCACACCTCTGACCCGCGCGGGAGGCGCGGGCCAGAGGGAGTGCGGGGGCGACCGGTGTCGGGGTCAGCTGTGAGCGCCGCGCCCCGAGTCCGGGGGCGCCCCGGGCTGCGGGTGCGGACCGGGGCCCTCCGGGTGCTTGTGACCGGACTCGCGCGCCCTGCGGACCTCTTCCGGGTGGCTGGAGGTGGTGGAGCCGAAGTTCCCGTAGCCCTGCATCTCGTGCGGCCTCAGACCGCCCTCGGGGATCTCCACGTGGTCGCGTTCCTCGCGGACCTCGTAGACGGCTCCGCCGTTCGGCAGGTGGGGCTGGCTCTCGGGGGGGGGGGGGGGGGGCTCCTTCGCCCGGACCCGCTGCCCCAGCCTGAAGCCGGCGAGCAGGAAACCCGCGACGATGATCCCGACGATCAGGAACCAGGCGATGTCGGTCAGGGTCGAGTCCACGCTGAGGATCGTGTCCATGGGACCCAGTTTCTCGCACTTGGGGGCGATATGCGCTGTTCTGGCCCGGATACCGTGCGCCATCCGGGGTACGCGCCAGGCACAGCCGAACGCAGCCCGAAGCGATCCCGAGCCGCCGAGGAGGCCGGTCATGCCCCGCGGATCTTCCCCCAAGCGCGAACGTCAGTACGAGCACATCAAGGAGGGCCTGGAGGAGCGCGGCCAACCGGAGGAGAAGGCCAAGGAGATCGCCGCCCGGACGGTCAACAAGGAACGCGCCCGGGCCGGCGAGTCCAAAACCGCGAGCAAGGAGTCCCTGGAGGACATGTCCTCGTCCCGCCGCGGCGGCCTGCACTCCCACTCCGGCCCGCAGGGCCCCACGTACGACCAGCTCTACGCGGAGGCTCGGCGCCGCAACGTCCACGGCCGCTCGAACATGGACAAGGAACAGCTCAAGCGGGCTCTGGGCGAGAGCTGACGCGCCTTGCGGAAGAGCTGATCCGCGACTGACCGGGGCGACTGGCCGCCCCCGCCCGCGCAGCGCGGACTCGAGGGAGGCGAGCCTGCGGGCGAAGGGCGGCAGCAGGGGTGCCGCAGCGGGTCGGCCCGGGGGAGGCAGTCGGCCGCAGCCACCCGGTCAACGCATCCACGAACCCCCGCACCCGCCTCAGGAATTGATGGGACCGTCCGTGTCCCGCAGGGTGTCGAGCTCGCGTCCGCCCAGCACCCCCAGGATCTCGGCGCAGATGGCCAGCGCGGTCTCCGCCGGGGTCCGCGCGCCGAGATCCAGCCCGATCGGCCCGTGCACCCGCGCCAGTTGGGCCTCGCCCACCCCGGCGGCGACCAACCCCTCCCGCCGTCGCGCGGTCGTCCGGCGCGAGCCCAGCGCACCGACGTACGGGACCCCCAGGGCCAGCGCCAGGCGCAGCGTCGGCACGTCGAACGCCTCGTCATGGCTCAGCATGACCAGGCACGCGGCGTCCCGCCGCGCCTCGACCACCTTCGCGGCCTCCTCGGCATCGTCGACCAGTACGGCCTCCCAGCCCAGCAGCAGCGCCTGCCGCTCGATGAGCCCGGCCAGCTCCCCGCCCCCGCCGATCACCACGTACGGAGCCGACGGATACGCCTCCACCAGCACCAGCCCGGTCTCCCCGTACAGGGCGTCCCGCCCGGCCCGCCGCGTGCCGAGCAGCTCCCCGGCCCGCCGCCCGGCATCGTCGAACGCGGCACCGGTCGCCCGTACGACCTCGCTGACGGCCCGGTCGGCACCCTCGTTCAGCCGGGTCACCAACGCCACCCCGACCCCCTCGCCGAGCAGTTCCCACCACTCGGCCGGGATCGCCCTCAGCGGCTGGAGCAGCACCTCGGCCTGCCCGCCGCAGGTCAGCTTCGCCTCCACGGCCTCGGCCCCGCGCACGGACACCTCGCACACCCGCGCGGTGTCCAGGGCCCCCATCGCCCCGGCCTCGGCGACGAGTTCGGCGTCGAAGACCCCCCGGTACAGCGCCCCGACACCCTCCCCCCGCGACGCGTCGACGAGCACGGCCCCGGCCGGATCCCGGGGCCCGAACCCCTGCTCGGTGACGGGCCGCGCCAGATACCCGTCCCGCCCCTCGGCCACCCACTGCCGCGCCGTCTCCACCAACCCACGCATCGGTGCCGCCCCATTCCTGTATGCGCCACTTCCCGCAAAGCACCAGGTCAACGGCACTATGCGGCCTCACTTCCCACCCTACGCACGCTCCCCACCCCCACCCACCCCCCAAACCCACAGACCCCCCCCCTCCCCCCTCGTACGGACCGCCGGACCCCCGGCCCCCGGCCGCCCGAGCAGCGCGCCGGTCGGCCACGGCACTAGGCGGACTTCCTCAGTGTCTTCCCGGTGACCATCACCCCCGCCAGGACCGCGGCGACCAGGGTCCCGGTGATCGCCGTGAGGACGGCCCCGCTGTCCAGGTGCAGGCCGACGCCGGACGAGGTGGCCTGGGAGAGGCCGGAGGCCATGCCCGCCAGCGGGGGCAGTGTCACCAGGACACCGAGGCCCGCGCCGACGGCCACCAGTACCGCGGTCTCGCCGGCGGCCAGTGCTCCTCGCCTCCCCCTACACGGTGACCTCGTGGGCGGGGTCCCGGGCCGCCATGGCCCGTACCTTCCTCGCCCCGCGCGACCGGGAGCTCGCGGAGGAGCTGCGCGAGGTGCGCGCCTCGCAGGTTCGCCTGCTGGACGCCTTCGACGCGGAACGGGTACGGATCGAACGCGACCTGCACGACGGGGCGCAGCAACGGCTGGTGTCCCTGGGAATGACCCTCGGGATGCTGCGTCTGGACACCCCGCCGGATTCCCCGCAGGCCGAACTGCTGACCCAGGCGGAGGCCCAGCTGTCCACGGCCCACCAGGAGCTGCGTGCCCTGATCCGGGGCCTCAACCCGCCGGTACTGGCCGATCACGGGCTGGTCGCCGCGATCGAGGACTACGCCGCGCGGTTCCCGATCCCGGTCACGGTGGACCTGCGGCTGCCCGAGGAGCTGCCCAGGCAGGTGGAGACGACCATGTACTACCTCATCAACGAGGCCATGACGAACATCGCCAAACACAGCGGAGCCGCGAGGGCGGAGGTGCGGGGCCGCTACCATGCCGATCTGTTGATCTTCGACATCACGGACGACGGCCGCGGCGGCGTGAACACGGAAGCGGGCAGCGGCGTGAGCGGGCTGGCCGACCGGGTCAAGGCGCTCGACGGCCGTATGCGGGTGTCAAGCCCGGCCGGTGGTCCCACCCTGTTGCACGTGGAGGTTCCGTGTCGCTTCGCCTGATCGTGGCAGAGGACGCTGTGTTGTTGCGCGAAGGCCTGGTCGGGCTGTTGCAGCGGGTCGGGCACGAGGTGGTCGCGGCGGTCGGCGACGCCGACGCCCTGGTCGCGGCCGCGCGCACCGAGCGACCCGACCTGATCGTCACCGACGTACGGATGCCGCCGACGCTGAGCGACGACGGACTGAAGGCCGCCGTACAGCTCCGGGAGGAGTTCCCCGGGCTGCCGGTGCTCGTGCTCAGCCAGTACGTGGAACGCTCCTACGCGCTGGGCCTGCTGGACTCCGGCGGCGGAGCCGGAGTCGGCTATCTGCTGAAGGAGCGGGTGGCCGCGGTGGCCGATTTCACGGCCGCCATCGAGCGGATCGCCGTCGGCGGGACGGTGGTGGACCCGGAGGTGATCCAGCAGCTCGTACGGTTGCGGAAGGACCCTCTCGAAGGGCTGAGCCCCCGGGAGCGCGAGGTGCTCGGCCTGATCGCCCAGGGCCGCAGCAATGCCGCCATCGCCGCCGAGCTGTTCGTCAGCGAGGCCGCGGTGAACAAGCACATCGGCAACATCTTCTCCAAGCTCGACCTGCCGGTGGCCACCGAAGGGCACCGGCGGGTGCTGGCGGTGCTCGCCTTCCTGCGGTCCTGACCCGGCTCGTCACTCCTCGCTCCCGGCTCCCCGCTGGCCCCCTACAGGGCCAACGGGCCGAGCTCATCCACCACTTCGGCGAGGTCGCGGATCGGATCGGTGTCGCCGCCGGTACGCCAGCAGAGCGCCCAGCGGGCGAGCGGGGCGTCGTGGATGGGGACATAGGCGATGTCGGGCCGGGCGTAGTAGCGCAGGGCGTGGGCGTGAACCGGGCAGACCGCTTCCCCGCTGGCGACGACGGCGAGCAGCTGCGTGCCGTCGATCACGGTCGGCCCCCGGTCGATGGGCCGTCCGCCGGGGGTGCGGGCGGGGATCAGCGCCTCGCGCCAGTAGTCGGGTGTGGCGCCCGTCGGGACGGCCTCGTCGGCGAGGTCCTCGTAGGACACCGAGTCACGGACGGCCAACCGGTGGGTGGACGACACGCACAACACGACGGGCTCGGTGTAGGCGACCGGACCCACGGTGAGGCCCGGTTCCCGGATGGGCAGCCAGGCGAGCAGGACGTCGACGGCGCCCCGGCGCAGGGCGGAGAACGGGTCGTCGTAGCCCACGGCGCGGATCTGCACGCTGCAACCGGGCCGTCGGGCCGCGAACGCGGCGAGGACGGGCCGCAGGTCCTCGCTGTTGCTGGACATCATGCCCAGGCGCAGCACCGCCGTTCCCCTTCTGGCGGTCAGCGCGGCCCGCTCCAGGCTCCGCAGCAGACCGCGGTACACCGGAAGCGGGTCGTCGTGGAGTTGCCGGCCGAGCGGGGTGAGGCGGACGTGGTGGCTTGAACGGTCGAAGAGCGCCCCGCCTATGCGGCGCTCCTGCTTCCTGATCGCCTGACTGACCCGGGCGGGGGAGACGCGCAGCTGCTCGGCGGTCCGGCCGAAATGCAGCTCCTGTGCGAGCGTCAGAAAGATCTCGATGTCCCGGATCTCCACGTTGCCCCCGGTCTCGCCGCCGCCCCTCGCCCGCGTTAACCGCCAGGTTAACGCGGGCTCCGTAAAAGGCCGTTGCCGACGATCCCGCGGTGGCCGACAGTCGAGCTGTGACGACGTCGTGGACGCGTCGCCGATGAGATCCGCAAGCCAGGAGGACGCAGTATGAAGAACCTGCAGACCGTCGTGTTGCTCGCCGCCACTCTCTCCACAGGGCTCATGGCCGGACTGTTCGCCGCCTTCTCCTACGCGGTCATGCCCGGCCTGGCCCGCTCCTCCGACCACACCCTCGTCGAGGCCATGCAGGGCATCAACAGGGCCATCATCAACCCGGCCTTCATGCTCCCGTTCGTGGGCTCGATCCCCCTCCTCGGCCTGGCGGTCGTCCTGGCCTGGCGCGAGCACGGCCACCCCGCGCTGCCCTGGCTGATCGCCGCACTGGTCCTGTACCTGGTGGCCTTCGCGGTCACCAGCGCCATCAACGTCCCGCTGAACGACCGGCTCGCGAGCGCCGGCGATCCCGGCGGTGTCAGACATCTGGCAGAGGTCCGCGCGGCCTTCGAGAACAGGTGGGTCGTCTGGAACAACGTCCGTGCCCTGCTGCACACGGCGGCCTTCGCCGGCCTGCTCTGGGCGCTGGTCGTGCACGGCACGCACCGGCCGCACGGGAGCGAGAGCACCGGCACACCCCCGCGCCCGCCCGTACCGGCGTCCCAGGCCGCTCACCCGCAGCCCGACGACCACCCGAGGGGAGCGCAGCCCCACACCACCCCGACCGACCGCTGAACGCCGCCCCCAGCCGAGACCGAACCGCGCGACGCCGCTCCGGTGGCCCCAGGGGCGGCGCCCGCGCGGGGCCGAGAGGGTCGCCGGCGAGTCTGCCGAGGCGGAGGAGCTGCGCAGATCCGTCGCGAGCAGCACGTATCAACGACAAAGACCTGGACTCAGTGGGACTGGTTCCAGGTCTTCACGCTTGGCACTCGTGCAGGTCAGCAGGTGTTTCACGCTGGTCCGGCAGAAGTGCCCCCGGCAGGATTCGAACCTGCGCACACGGCTCCGGAGGCCGTTGCTCTATCCCCTGAGCTACGGGGGCGTGTCGTTCGCTGTGCGGCGACGGGTTGAACACTACCAGCTTCCCGGGGGTGATCAGGAACCCGTTTGCGGGGGAGAAGGGGGTCGGTCGCCCGGAGGGGGTGGAAGTGGCGAAAACCCGGACGCGGGGGCCCGGGCCGACCTACTCTCGAGTTGTGCCAGGCGTCTCGGGCCGGGTCCTTGTTGTCGACGACAACAAGGTCATCCGGCAGCTGATCAAGGTCAATCTCGAGCTGGAGGGCTTCGAGGTCGTGACCGCGAACGATGGTGCCGAGTGCCTGGATGTCGTGCACCGCGTGTGCCCCGATGTGATCACCCTTGATGTGGTCATGCCCCGGCTGGACGGGTTCGCGACCGCCGCGCAGCTGCGGGCCGATCCGCGGACCAGCGGGGTGCCCGTCGCGATCGTGAGTGCCTGCACCCAGTACGAGGTGGAGACGGGGACCGCGGCCGGGGTGGATGCCTTCGTCGCCAAACCTTTCGAGCCTGCGGAGCTGGTGCGGGTCGTGCGGCGGCTGGTCGAGGGGAAGGACCGGCGTGACGGGCGGCAGGGCGCGCCCGCCGGGAGGGGGAGGGGCTGAGGCCGCTCCCGGTTGTCCGTTGTCGTCCCGCCTCCCGTTGTTGGTCGTCGTCCCGCTTCCGGGGTAGCCGGTCGTCGTCCTGCCTCCCCGGTCGTCCTGCCTCCCCGGTCGTCGTCCCGACCCCGGTCTCGCCCGCCTCCTCTTTACGTGGGCCCGCCCGCCCTCCGGCCGGCTTCCGCGTGGCCCCCTCAGCCCGTTCTGAGCAGCCCCATTTCACATGGCGAAACCCTCCACGGGGTGGGCCGTCGTCTCGCCTAGGCTGGTCTTGTGAATCCCGCCGATCTTCCCGATGCCGTCGTGCGCGCCGTGCGCTGCGCCGTCGAGGACGGGGAGATCCCGGGGAACGTGGCCGTGCCCGGGCGGGTCGTCGTCGAGCGGACGCGGCCCGGTGGGGTGGGGGACTACGCCACGCCCGTCGCCTTCCAGGTCGCCAAGGCCGCCGGACGCCCGCCCGGTGAGGTGGCCGGGGTGCTGGCCCGCCGGCTCGGGGAGGAGCCGGGGATCGAGAGTGTCGAGGTCACCGGGGCAGGGTTCGTGAATTTCGTGCTGCCGGCGCCTTCCGCTGTCCGCGTCGTCGAGGGGCTTCGGGAGGGCCGGGGAGGGGGCGCCCGCACCCTCCCTGCCGTCGACCGCGACCGCGACCTCGACCTCCACCCCGGCCCCGGCCCCGGGCTGCGTGAGCGCGTCGTACGCGAGAGCGTCCTGCGGCTCGGGCGCAGCCAGGGTGGTGGTGGCCGGGAGCTGCCCGTCGCGCCCGTCGCCAAGCGGGACGGTGACGTCGTCGCCCGGTTCGGGGCCGGTGCCGCGCGTTGGGCGATGCTCTGCGTGCCCGCCCGGGAGACACCCGAGTTCCCGGTCGCGCTCCTCGTGCAGGGCGAGGAGAACGAGTACTTCCGGGTGCGGTACGCCCACGCCCGGAGCCGGGCGCTGCTCAGGAACGCCGCCGACCTCGGGTTCGGACCCGAGCCCGGAGAGGTGGACGCCCCCGCGCTGCTGCGGGTCCTGTCCGAGTACCGCCTCGTCCTCGAAGCCGCCGGCCACCACCGGGCGCCCGAGCGGCTCACCCGGTACCTCGTCGAGCTGGCGGACGCGCTGCTCGAGTTCCAGCACCGCGTACTGCCCCACGGGGACGAGAAACCCTCGGCCGCCCACCGTGCCCGGCTGGCTCTTGCCGAAGCCGCCGGGGCGGTGCTGGCCGGTGGCCTGGCCCTGCTCGGCATTGACGCACCGACACGCTTGTGACCCGCGAAGAGAGATACCGATGAGCCGTTCCGCGCACCCCGCCGGACCCCGTCACGCCGATGTCCTGCCCGAGGGGCACTACTCGCCGCCCCCGGCCGACCTCAACGCCCTCGACGAGAAGGTCTGGGCCCGGACCGTCACGCGTACGGCCGACGGGGTCGTCGCCGTCGGCGGCATCGAAGTGACCCGGCTCGCCGAGGAGTTCGGGACCCCCGCCTACTTCCTCGACGAGGAGGACTTCCGGGAGCGCTGCCGGGCCTGGGCGCACGCCTTCGGCAAGGACGCCGACGTCTTCTACGCCGGGAAGGCGTTCCTCTCCAAGGCCGTCGTGAAGTGGCTGAAGGAGGAAGGGCTGAATCTCGACGTGTGCTCCGGCGGGGAGCTGACCACCGCCCTCGCCGCCGGGATGCCCGCCCCCCGGATCGCCTTCCACGGCAACAACAAGTCCGAGGCCGAGATCAGGCGGGCCGTCGAGGCCGGCGTGGGCCGGATCGTGCTCGACTCCTTCCAGGAGATCGCCCGCGTCGCGCACATCGCCCGTGAGCTGGGCGTACGCCAGCCCGTCCAGATCCGCGTGACGGTCGGGGTGGAGGCGCACACCCACGAGTTCATCGCCACCGCCCACGAGGACCAGAAGTTCGGCATCGCCGTGGCCGACGGGTCCGCCGCCGAGGCCGTCCGCCGGGCCCTCGGGCACGACTCGCTCGAGCTGCTCGGCGTGCACTCCCACATCGGCTCGCAGATCTTCGACATGGCCGGCTTCGAGGTGTCTGCGAAGCGGGTCGTGCGGCTGCTGGCGGCCGTACGGGACGAGCACGGGGTCGAGCTCCCGGAGATCGACCTCGGCGGCGGCCTCGGCATCGCCTACACCTCCGACGACGACCCGCGTGAGCCGCACGAGATCGCCAAGGCGCTCACCGAGATCGTCGCGCGGGAGTGCGAGGGCGCGGGACTGCGCGCGCCCCGCATCTCCGTCGAGCCCGGCCGCGCCATCGTCGGGCCCACCGCCTTCACCCTCTACGAGGTCGGCACCATCAAGCCGCTCGAAGGCCTGCGGACCTACGTCAGCGTCGACGGGGGGATGTCCGACAACATCCGGACCGCCCTCTACGACGCCGAGTACTCCGTGACCCTCGTCTCCCGCACCTCCGACGCCGAGCCGATGCTCGTCCGCGTCGTCGGCAAGCACTGCGAGAGCGGCGACATCGTAGTGAAGGACGCGTTCCTCCCCGCCGACCTCGCCCCCGGCGACCTGCTCGCCGTACCGGCCACCGGCGCGTACTGCCGCTCCATGGCCAGCAACTACAACCACGCCCTGCGCCCGCCCGTCGTCGCCGTGCGCGGCGGGCAGGCCCGGGTGATCGTCCGGCGCGAGACGGAGGAGGATCTCCTGCGTCTCGACCTGGGATGATCCGGTTATTTCGGGGAGAAGCCCCCAGACCCCCAAAATAGGTGTCTCACTCAATGGACCGAGGGTGGAAACTGCTGTCCATTGAGTGAGACTGGTTCACACCCCGCGCGCAAGCCGCGCGCGGAGTACTGATGGAAGATCGAAAGGCGTAGGTCGAATGATGCGTACGCGTCCGCTGAAGGTGGCGCTGCTGGGCTGTGGAGTGGTCGGCTCGGAAGTCGCGCGCATCATGACGACGCACGCCGACGACCTGACGGCCAGGATCGGCGCGCCCGTCGAGCTCGCCGGCGTCGCGGTGCGCCGGCCGTCGAAGGTGCGCGAGGGCATCGACCCCGCGCTCATCACCACCGATGCGACCGCCCTCCTCAAACGCGGTGACATCGACGTGGTCGTCGAGGTCATCGGCGGGATCGAGCCGGCCCGGACGCTGATCACCACGGCGTTCGAGAACGGTGCCTCCGTCGTCTCCGCCAACAAGGCGCTGCTCGCCCAGGACGGCGCCGCCCTGCACGCCGCGGCCGAGCAGCACGGGCTGGACCTCTACTACGAGGCCGCCGTCGCCGGCGCCATCCCGCTGGTCCGCCCGATGCGCGAGTCCCTCGCGGGCGACAAGATCAACCGGGTGATGGGCATCGTCAACGGCACGACGAACTTCATCCTCGACAAGATGGACTCGACCGGCGCCGGGTACCAGGAGGCGCTCGACGAGGCCACCGCCCTCGGCTACGCCGAGGCCGACCCCACCGCCGACGTCGAGGGCTACGACGCCGCCGCCAAGGCCGCGATCCTGGCCGGCATCGCCTTCCACACCCGGGTCCGCCTCGACGACGTCTACCGTGAAGGCATGACCGAGGTCAGCGCCGCCGACTTCGCCTCCGCCAAGCGGATGGGCTGCACCATCAAGCTCCTGGCGATCCTCGAGCGCGCCGCCGACGGCGAGTCCGTCACCGCGCGCGTGCACCCGGCCATGATCCCGCTGACCCACCCGCTCGCCTCCGTCCGCGAGGCGTACAACGCGGTCTTCGTCGAGGCGGAGGCCGCCGGGCGGCTCATGTTCTACGGGCCCGGCGCGGGCGGTTCGCCGACCGCGTCGGCGGTCCTCGGCGACCTCGTCGCCGTCTGCCGCAACAAGCTCGCCGAGGCAACGGGGCCGGGCGAGTCGGCATACACCCAGCTGCCGGTAAGCCCCATGGGCGACGTCGTGACCCGGTACCACATCAGCCTCGATGTGGCCGACAAGCCGGGCGTGCTCGCCCAGGTGGCGACGACGTTCGCCGAGCACGGGGTCTCCATCGACACCGTGCGGCAGCAGGGCAAGGACGGCGAGGCCTCCCTCGTCGTCGTCACTCACCGCGCACCCGACGCCGCCCTCTCCGGGACCGTCGAGGCGCTGCGGAAGCTGGACACCGTGCGCGGTGTCGCCAGCATCATGCGTGTTGAAGGGGAGTAAGGACCCATGAGCAGCAATCGCACCCACCAGTGGCGCGGCATCATCGAGGAGTACCGGGACCGCCTGCCGGTCACCGACACGACTCCCGTGGTCACACTCCGAGAGGGCGGCACGCCGCTCGTCCCCGCGCAGGTGCTCTCCGAGCGCACCGGCTGCGAGGTGCACCTCAAGGTCGAGGGGGCGAACCCCACCGGGTCCTTCAAGGACCGCGGCATGACCATGGCCATCACCAGGGCCAAGGAGGAAGGCGCCAAGGCCGTCATCTGCGCCTCGACCGGCAACACCTCCGCCTCCGCCGCCGCGTACGCGGTGCGCGCGGGCATGGTCTCGGCCGTCCTCGTGCCCCGCGGCAAGATCGCGCTGGGCAAGATGGGCCAGGCGCTCGTGCACGGCGCCAAGATCCTCCAGGTGGACGGCAACTTCGACGACTGCCTGGCTCTGGCCCGCGCGCTGTCCGACAACTACCCGGTGGCCCTGGTCAATTCGGTCAACCCGGTGCGTATCGAGGGCCAGAAGACGGCCGCGTTCGAGATCGTCGACGCGCTCGGCGACGCCCCCGACATCCACGTGCTGCCCGTCGGCAACGCCGGCAACATCACCGCGTACTGGAAGGGCTTCAAGGAGTACAAGGCCGACGGCCTGGCCTCCCGTACGCCCCGCGTGTGGGGTTTCCAGGCCTCCGGCTCCGCGCCCATCGTGCGCGGCGAGGTCGTCAAGGAGCCGCACACCATCGCCACCGCGATCCGGATCGGCAACCCGGCCTCCTGGGACTACGCGCTCGCCGCGCGTGAGGAGTCGGGCGGCTTCATCGACGAGGTGACGGACCGCCAGATTCTCGCCGCCTACCGGCTGTTGGCCGCGCAGGAGGGCGTCTTCGTCGAGCCCGCCTCGGCCGCCTCGGTGGCCGGCCTGCTCAAGGCCGCCGAGCTGGGTCTGGTGGACCCCGGCCAGAAGATCGTGTGCACCGTCACCGGAAACGGCCTGAAGGACCCCGACTGGGCGATCGCCGGCGCTCCGCAGCCGGTCACCGTTCCGGTGGACGCCGAAGCCGCGGCCATCCGCCTCGGCCTCGTCTGACGCACCGGCCGGGCAGCGGTTCCGCGAGCCGGGTTCCAGGGGTCCTCAAGGCCCCCGGAACCCGGCAACTCGCCCCGTACGACAATAAAACGCCGCGCGAGCGCGGCCGGGCCGGCCGGAGGGCGCGACACGCGTCGTGCGCCTCCTGTGCGCCCTATGTCGGATGAGAACCTTCCTTCGATACGCTGTACTTACATCCGCCACCGCGCATATGACCGTGGTGCTGCCCAGCGGGCCTTCGGGTGTCGTACGTTCTCCAGTACATTCAGAGCGAGCCAGCGAAGAGCGAAGATCTCGCACAGTCACAAGGAGTGTCATCGGACGATGGCCGGTCCAGCGTTCCGCGCCGCCGCCGTACGGGTGCGCGTCCCCGCCAGCAGTGCCAACCTCGGCCCGGGTTTCGACGCCCTCGGCCTGGCCCTGGGGCTCTACGACGACGTAGTCGTCCGGGTGGCCGACTCCGGCCTGAACATCGACATCGCGGGTGAGGGCGCAGACACCCTCCCGCGGGACGAGAGCCACCTGCTCGTACGGTCCATGCGGACCGCCTTCGACCTGCTGGGCGGGCAGCCGCGCGGCCTCGAGGTCGTCTGCGCGAACCGCATCCCGCACGGCCGGGGCCTCGGCTCCTCCTCCGCCGCAATCTGCGCCGGCATCGTCGCCGCCCGCGCCGTGACCATAGGCGGCGAGGCCAAGCTCGACGACGCGGCGTTGCTGGAGCTCGCCACCGAGATCGAGGGCCACCCCGACAACGTCGCCGCCTGTCTGCTCGGCGGCTTCACCCTGGCCTGGATGGACGGCGGCAGCGCCAAGGCGATCCGGATGGACCCGGCCGATTCCATCGTTCCGGTGGTCTTCGTCCCCTCCAAGCCCGTCCTGACGGAGACCGCGCGCGGCCTGCTGCCGCGCACCGTCCCGCACGTGGACGCGGCCGTGAACGCGGGTCGCGCGGGACTGCTCGTGGAGGCCCTGACCAGGCGTCCCGAGTTCCTCCTGCCGGCCACCGAGGACCGGCTCCACCAGGAGTACCGGTCCCCGGCGATGCCCGAGAGCGTCGCCCTTGTGAACCGACTGCGGGCGGACGGCATCCCCGCGGTCATCTCCGGCGCGGGCCCCACGGTCCTCGCGCTGGTCGACAACGACGCGGCCGACAAGGTCGCGCAGCTCGCGGGCGAGGGGTGGGCGGCGAACCGGCTCGCCCTCGACGCCGCGGGTGCGAGCGTGCTTCCGCTGGGAACCCAGGGCGGCTGAGCCAGGCCGGTCAGGGGCGGGCGGCCAGGGCAGGCCGCCCGCGCGGAAGGGCGTGATTGCCGGTGATCGAGAGGGGGAATGTCTGTTGGATCCGGTAGTGTTAGTCTCAAGTGCGCAACCGAAGCCGCCATGGCTCGGTGCTCAGTGTCCCCATTCGGGACCACTTTTCTTCCGGGAGCCTCCCCGACTGCTTTGATCACTTCCAGCAGTTTCGAGCACGCTCCGGAATCGGCGTGACATTCCCACGCTTCCAGCTCGGGGGCTTCTCGCCGGAACCACCCATGCACGTTTCTCTCCGCCGTATCTCTACAGGCGGACCACCGCCCCGGCCGCAGTCCACCCCCATCGGGTCACGGACTGTTGTCGGACAGCACAACCGGTCGCCGAGCCAGACAGGCCGACGTCCGCTCCAGGGAAGGACCCTTCGTGAGCGACACCACCGATCTGATGGGCGCTGCCGACACCTCTGTCGACGCCAGTGCCACCGCCGCAGGCGCAGCCCCCAAGCGGCGCCGCTCCGGCACCGGCCTTGACGGCATGGTCCTGGCCGAGCTGCAGCAGGTCGCGTCGGGCCTCGGCATCAGGGGCACCGCGCGGATGCGCAAGAGCCAGCTGATCGAGGTCATCAAGGAGACGCAGGCGGGAGGCGCCGCCGCGCCCAAGGCCGCCGCCTCCGCCGCGGACACCGCCGAGGCCAAGCCGAAGCGCCGCGCCACCAGCAAGGCCCGCACGGGCGAGGACGCCCCCGCGGCGCCCGCCGAGAAGCCCGCCGCGCAGGCCCAGATCGAGATCCCGGGCCAGCCGGCCAGCGACGACGCCCCGGCCGGCGAGCGCCGTCGGCGTCGGGCCACCGCCCCGTCCGGCAGCCCGGAGGCCTCGGCCCCCGCCGCCGTGCAGGTCGAGCAGAAGACCGAGGCCGTCAAGGCCGAGGCCGTCACGGCGACCGCCACCGCGCCCCAGACGGACGTGAAGGCCGAGGCCACCGCCGTCTCGGCCCCGGCGCAGGAGGGCGAGGGCCGCGGCCGTCGCGAGCGCCGTGACCGCGGCGCCGAGCGCGGCGAACGCCAGCGCGACCGCCGCGAGCGCGGCGCGAAGGCCGACGAGCAGGGCCAGGGCGGCCAGGGCCAGGGCGGTCAGGGCGGTCAGGGCGGCGGCCGTCAGGACCGCCCCGAGCGTGGCGACCGCCAGCAGCAGGGCGGCCGCGGGCAGGGCCAGGGCGGGCAGGGCCAGGGCGGCCAGGGCCAGCAGGGCCGTCAGGACCGTCAGGACAACGGTCCGCAGGACGACTTCGACGACGAGGGCGGCCGCCGCGGCCGCCGGGGCCGTTACCGGGACCGCCGTGGCCGTCGCGGCCGCGACGAGTTCGCCCCGAGCGAGCCGCAGGTCGCCGACGACGACGTGCTGATCCCCGTCGCGGGCATCCTCGACATCCTCGACAACTACGCGTTCATCCGGACCTCGGGCTACCTGCCCGGCCCCAACGACGTGTACGTCTCGCTCGCCCAGGTCCGCAAGGCGGGTCTGCGCAAGGGTGACCACACCACCGGTGCCGTGCGCCAGCCCAAGGACGGCGAGCGCCGCGAGAAGTTCAACGCCCTGGTGCGGCTGGACTCGGTGAACGGCATGGCGCCCGAATCCGGGCGCGGGCGGCCGGAGTTCCAGAAGCTGACCCCGCTCTACCCGCAGGACCGGCTCCGCCTGGAGACCGACCCGGGCGTGCTGACCACCCGCATCATCGACCTCGTGTCGCCGATCGGGAAGGGCCAGCGAGGCCTGATCGTGGCCCCGCCGAAGACCGGCAAGACCATGATCATGCAGGCGATCGCCAACGCGATCACCACGAACAACCCCGAGTGCCACCTGATGGTCGTCCTGGTCGACGAGCGTCCGGAAGAGGTCACCGACATGCAGCGGTCGGTCAAGGGCGAGGTCATCTCCTCGACCTTCGACCGCCCGGCCGAGGACCACACCACGGTCGCCGAGCTGGCCATCGAGCGTGCCAAGCGCCTCGTCGAGCTCGGTCACGACGTGGTCGTCCTGCTGGACTCCATCACCCGTCTGGGCCGCGCGTACAACCTCGCGGCGCCCGCCTCCGGCCGCATCCTGTCCGGTGGTGTCGACTCGACCGCGCTGTACCCGCCGAAGCGCTTCTTCGGTGCCGCGCGCAACATCGAGGACGGCGGCTCGCTGACCATCCTGGCCACCGCGCTCGTCGACACCGGCTCGCGCATGGACGAGGTGATCTTCGAGGAGTTCAAGGGCACCGGCAACATGGAGCTCAAGCTCGACCGGAAGCTCGCCGACAAGCGCATCTTCCCGGCCGTCGACGTCGACCCGTCGGGCACCCGCAAGGAGGAGATCCTCCTCAACGCGGAGGAGCTCGCCATCGTCTGGAAGCTGCGCCGGGTGCTGCACGCGCTCGACTCGCAGCAGGCGATCGAGCTGCTGCTCGACAAGATGAAGCAGACGAAGTCGAACGCCGAGTTCCTGATGCAGATCGCGAAGACGACTCCGTCGGGCAAGAACGACGACTGAGTCCCGCCGCGCGGCATCACGGCCGCCCCCGTCGCCTCCGCGACGGGGGCGGCCGTCTTCGTACGGCAGGACGGCGCGACGTACGGTGCGACCTTCACCACACACCGGCACCGGCGGAGCCCTGTGCCGCCCTCCCGCGGCCCCCGCGAAAACCGCAGGTGACGGCGCAGCTCCGAGGTGTTTCGCGCCGGAACGTCCCCCGCAGCGCCCCGGCCCGGGGCACGGCGGCCGTGGAACCCTGGGGCACGCCAGCCCGTCTGTGTCAAAGGACAGGGGACCGCGTTCAGGACTGAGGAGAGCATGAGCCAGGACAGCAACGGCGGCAGCCACCGTGCCGCGGGCCGGCGCCGACGCCAGCCGCCCAAGCGCCGCAGAGCCCTCGTCGTCACCGCGTGGAGTGCCGCGGGCGTGGTGCTGCTGGGCGGGGCGGGCCTCGGCTACTTCTACTTCAAGCTGAACGGCAACCTGAAGACCGTCGACATCGACCAGGCGCTCGGCACCGACCGCCCGCAGAACGTCGACAACGGCTCGATGGACATCCTGGTCCTCGGCTCCGACTCCCGCGGCGGCGCGAACGCCGACTACGGTCCGGACGACGGCGGCTCCGCCCGCTCCGACACGGCGATGATCGTCCACCTGAACGAGGGCCACACCAAGGCCGACATCGTGTCCATACCCCGCGACACGATGACCGCCCGCCCCGCCTGCACCACCGGCAAGGGCAAGACCGACCCCGGCGGGCAGCGCGAGCAGTTCAACGAGGCGTACACCATCGGCGGGGCGGCCTGCGCGGTCAAGACCGTCGAGAAGATGTCGGGGATCCGCATGGACCACTACCTCGAGGTCGACTTCACGGGCTTCAAGAAGATCATCGACACCCTGGGCGGGGTGCAGGTCACCACCGCGAAGCCGATCAAGGACGACTACAGCCACCTGGACCTCCCGGCCGGCCCGAACAAGCTGAACGGCGAGCAGGCCCTCGGCCTGGTCCGCACCCGCCACGCCGTCGGGGACGGCGGCGACCTCGGCCGAATACAGCTCCAGCAGGCCTTCATCAAGGCGCTGATCAAGCAGGTCAAGAGCATCGGCCTGTTCGACAACCCCAAGCAGCTGCTCGACCTCGCCGACACCGGGACCAGGACGATCACCACCGACAAGGCGCTCGGCGATGTGAAATCCCTCATGGGCTTCGCCCAGAGCCTCCAGGGCATCGATGCCCAGGACATGCACATGATCACCCTGCCGGTGGCCGCGGACGCGCTCGACCCCAACCGCGTCGCCCCGCTGAAGAAGGAGTCCAAGCTGGTCTGGGACGCCCTCCTGGCGGACCAGCCGATCCCCGCGGAAGCCACCGCGAACTCGGCCGGCGACAAGGGCACGGCCGGCTCGATCGTCCAGTGAGGACAGGGCGGGGGCAGGGCGGGGCCGGGCGGCGCCCAAGCGCGGACAGTGCGCCGGCAGGGCCGGGGGAACGTCCGGAATAGATGCCGGCCCCCTGCCGTTGAGGGAGGCGTCCTCAGAATTTTGACAGGCAGCCCGGTCCTGGCAGACTGGTCTGTCGGCCCCGGTTCACGCAGTGCGCAATTCGGCTCCTGCGACCCGGCGCCCTCCCGAATCTAGGAGACACCTTGAAGAGCGAGATCCACCCCGAGTACGTCGAGACCCAGGTCAGCTGCACCTGTGGCGCGTCGTTCACCACCCGCTCGACGCTGACGAACGGCGCCATCCGCGCCGAGGTCTGCTCCGAGTGCCACCCGTTCTACACGGGCAAGCAGAAGATCCTCGACACCGGTGGCCGTGTGGCGCGCTTCGAGGCTCGCTTCGGCAAGGGTGCGGCCAAGAAGTAGCGCGACCCAGGCGCCGGTCTCCGGCCGCCCCCTGTCCACTCGGGGGCGGCCGGACCGGCGCCTTTGTCGTCGTCCAGCACCCCCTGCAGTCCTTCGCACTTTTACCCCAGGAGTACCCCGATGTTCGAGGCGGTCGAGGAACTGATCGGCGAACACGCCGATCTCGAGAAGAAGCTCGCCGACCCTTCGGTCCACTCCGATCAGGCCAACGCGCGCAAGCTGAACAAGCGCTACGCGGAGCTGACCCCGATCATCGCGACCTTCCGGGCGTGGAAGCAGGCGGCCGAGGACATCGAGACGGCCAAGGAGTACGCGGCCGTCGACCCGGACTTCGCCGTCGAGGTCAAGGAGCTGACGCAGCAGCGCGAGGAGCTCACCGAGAAGCTCCGCCTGCTGCTGGTCCCGCGCGACCCCAGCGACGACAAGGACGTGCTCCTCGAGGTCAAGGCGGGCGCGGGCGGCGACGAGTCGGCGCTGTTCGCCGGCGACCTGCTGCGCATGTACCTGCGCTACGCCGAGCGCGTGGGCTGGAAGACCGAGATCATCGACGCCACCGAGTCCGAGCTCGGCGGCTACAAGGACGTCCAGGTCTCCGTGCGCACCAAGGGCGGCAACGGTGCCACCGAGCCCGGCCAGGGCGTGTGGGCCCGACTGAAGTACGAGGGCGGCGTGCACCGCGTCCAGCGGGTTCCGGCCACCGAGTCCCAGGGCCGCATCCACACCTCCGCCGCCGGCGTGCTCGTCACCCCGGAGGCCGAGGAGGTCGAGGTCGAGATCAACATGAACGACCTGCGCATCGACGTGTACCGCTCGTCGGGCCCCGGCGGCCAGTCCGTCAACACCACCGACTCGGCCGTGCGCATCACGCACCTGCCGACCGGTGTGGTCGCCTCCTGCCAGAACGAGAAGAGCCAGCTCCAGAACAAGGAGCAGGCCATGCGCATCCTGCGCTCGCGCCTGCTGGCCGCCGCCCAGGAAGCCGCCGAGCAGGAGGCCTCCGACGTGCGCCGCAGCCAGGTGCGCTCCGTGGACCGCTCCGAGAAGATCCGTACGTACAACTACCCGGAAAACCGCATCTCGGACCACCGCACCGGCTTCAAGGCGTACAACTTGGACCAGGTGCTCGACGGCGACCTCGACTCGGTCATCCAGGCCTGTGTCGACGCCGACTCCGCCGCCAAGCTCGCGGCCGCCCAGTAAGGCCGTACGGCGGTGACGCCGTAAGGCAGTACGCCCCACCCGTACCACCCCCCGTACGACAGCAGCCCGGAGGACCAGCGTGAACTTGCTGCTTGCCGAGGTGGCCCAGGCCACCCAGCGGCTGGCCGCCGCCGGCGTGCCCTCACCGCGCTTCGACGCGGAGGAGCTCGCGGCCTTCGTGCACGGCGTCAAGCGGGGGGAACTGCACCACGTCAAGGACGCGGACTTCGACGCCCGCTACTGGGAGGCCGTCGCCCGCCGCGAGGCGCGCGAGCCGCTCCAGCACATCACCGGCCGCGCCTTCTTCCGCTACCTGGAGCTCCAGGTCGGGCCCGGGGTCTTCGTCCCGCGGCCCGAGACCGAGTCGGTCGTGGACTGGGCCATACACGCCGTCCGGGCGATGGACGTGGTCGAGCCGCTGATCGTCGACCTGTGCACCGGCTCCGGCGCGATCGCGCTGGCCATGGCGCAGGAGGTGCCGCGTTCGCGCGTGCACGCGGTGGAGCTGTCCGAGGAAGCCCTGCGCTGGACCCGCAAGAACGCCGAGGGCTCGCGGGTCACCGTCCACCAGGGGGACGCGCTGAGCGCCCTGCCGGAGCTCGACGGACAGGTCGACCTGGTCATCTCCAACCCGCCGTACATCCCGCTCACCGAGTGGGAGTACGTGGCACCCGAGGCCCGGGACCACGACCCGGAGATGGCCCTCTTCTCCGGCGAGGACGGCCTCGACACCATCCGCGGCATCGAGCGCACCGCCCACCGGCTGCTGCGGCCCGGCGGCATCGTCGTCATCGAGCACGCCGACACGCAGGGCGGCCAGGTGCCGTGGATCTTCGCCGAGGAGCGGGGCTGGGCCGACGCGGCCGACCACCCGGACCTCAACAACCGCCCGCGCTTCGCGACCGCCCGCAAGGCGCTGCCGTGATCCGCGCCTGTTCTCCGAGCGACACCGTCACCCCCCTGCTGCACGAGGAGTCCCGCTGATGGCCCGGCGATACGACTGCAACGACGCGACGGACCGCAAGACGGGTCTGCGTGAAGCCGCATCCGCCGTGCGCCGCGGCGAGCTCGTCGTGCTGCCCACCGACACCCTGTACGGGATCGGCGCGGACGCCTTCAGCCCGGAGGCCGTCCAGGACCTGCTCGCCGCCAAGGGCCGGGGCCGCGGTATGCCCACCCCGGTGCTCATCGGCTCCCCGAACACCCTGCACGGCCTGGTCACCGACTTCTCCGAGCAGGCGTGGGAGCTCGTCGACGCCTTCTGGCCGGGCGCGCTGACGCTCGTCGCCAAGCACCAGCCCTCGCTGGCCTGGGACCTCGGCGACACCGGCGGCACTGTCGCCGTACGCATGCCCCTGCACCCCGTCGCGATCGAGCTGCTGACCGAGGTCGGACCGATGGCGGTGTCCTCGGCCAACCTGTCCGGACACCCGGCGCCCGAGGACTGCGACGCGGCGCGAGAGATGCTCGGCGACTCCGTGTCCGTGTACCTGGACGGCGGTCCGACGCCCGGCATCGAGCCGTCGTCGATCGTCGACGTCACCGGGAAGGTTCCCGTCCTGCTGCGCGCCGGGGCGCTCACCGCGGAGCAGCTGCGGGAGGTCGTACCCGACCTCGAGGTCGCCCCGTGAGCCCTGACGGGCGTGGCATAGCTGGGGGAAGTGCTTTCCGCATACTCCACGTCAGCACCGGCAACGTGTGCCGCTCGCCCATCACCGAGCGGCTGACGCGCCACGCCCTCTCCCACCGGATCGGGGGCCCGCTCACCGCGGACCTCATCGTGGAGAGCGCCGGTACCTGGGGCCATGAGGGCGCGCCGATGGAGGCGAACGCGGCCGCCGTCCTGGCGGACTTCGGAGCCGATGCCTCCGGTTTCACCGGGCGGGAGCTGCTCGACGAGCACGTCATCCGGGCCGACCTGGTGCTGACCGCCACCCGCGACCACCGGGCGCAGGTCATCTCGATGGGTCACTCGGCCGGGCTGCGCACGTTCACGCTGAAGGAGTTCACCCGGCTGGTCCGGGCGATAGATCCGGCCACCCTGCCGCCGCTGGACGACGGCATGGCCGATCGGGCGCGGGCGCTGGTGCGGGCCGCGGCGGCGCTGCGCGGCTGGCTGCTGGCCCCGTCGCCGGACGCGGACGAGGTGTACGACCCGTACGGTGCCCCGATCACCTTCTTCCGCTCGATCGGCGACGAGATCAACCAGGCGCTGGACCCGGTGGTCACGGCCCTGACGGGCGTGACGGCTTCCCGCTGAGCCCTCCCTCCGCGCCTGCCGCGGAGCCTGCCGCCGTGTCCGGGTCGGTGCCCGGCGCGCGGCCCGTCGCAGGGCACGATGCGCGGCCGCGGCCTACAGTGGCTGGTACCCGGTACCCATGGAGTCGTGCCATGAGCGTCATCACCCAGCCCACGGACGTCCTGCGACAGCAGGACCCGCAGATGGCCGACGTGCTCGAGGGGGAGCGGCAGCGCCAGGCGAGCACCTTGCAGCTGATCGCCGCCGAGAACTTCACCTCGCCCGCCGTGCTCGCCGCGCTCGGCTCCGCGCTCTCCAACAAGTACGCCGAGGGGTACCCGGGGGCCCGTTACCACGGTGGCTGCGAGTACGTCGACGCGGCCGAGCGGGTCGCCGTGGAGCGGGCGAAGGCGCTGTTCGGCGCCGAGCACGCCAATGTGCAGCCGCACTCCGGCTCCTCCGCGGTCCTGGCCGCTTACGCCGCGCTGCTGCGGCCGGGGGACACGGTGCTGGCGATGGGGCTCCCGTACGGCGGCCACCTCACCCACGGTTCGCCCGCGAACTTCTCCGGGCGGTGGTTCGACTTCGTCGGGTACGGCGTGGACGCGGAGACCGGGCTCGTCGACTACGAGCAGGTGCAGCAGCTCGCCCACGCGCACCGGCCGAAAGCGATCGTCTGCGGCTCCATCTCCTACCCCCGCCACCCCGAGTACTCGGCGTTCCGGGAGATCGCCGACGAGGTCGGCGCGTACCTGATCGCCGACGCCGCCCACCCCATCGGCCTGGTGGCCGGCGGGGCCGCGCCGAGTCCCGTCCCGTACGCGGACGTCGTCTGCGCGACCACGCACAAGGTCCTGCGCGGTCCGCGCGGCGGGATGCTGCTGTGCGGCGCCGAGTTCGCCGAGCGGATCGACCGGGCGGTGTTCCCCTTCACCCAGGGCGGCGCCCAGATGCACACCATCGCCGCCAAGGCGGTGGCCTTCGGGGAGGCGGCGACCCCCGCCTTCTCCACGTACGCCCACCGGGTCGTCGCCAACGCCCGTGCGCTGGCGGAGGCGTTGGAGGGCCACGGCTTCGCCGTGACCACCGGCGGCACCGACACCCACCTGATCACCGCCGACCCGGCGGCGCTGGGCGTCGACGGCCCGGCGGCGCGCGGCCGGCTGGCCGCCGCCGGGATCGTGCTGGACACCTGCGCCCTCCCGTACGGGGACCAGCGCGGCGTACGGCTCGGCACGGCCGCCGTGACCACGCAGGGGATGGGGGAGGCGGAGATGCTCCGGATCGCGGCGCTGTTCACGGCCGCGCTGCACGGGGACGCGGCGCGGACGCGTACGGAGGTCAAGGAACTGACGATGGGGTTTCCCCCTTACGGGGCGTAAACGGGACAAGAGGGGCGTAGGGGAACCGGGATACCCTCCCCTCGCGTCCTCGGTGGAGGGGACATCACAGCTAATGTGTGGGGCTGAGATGGCCGGCGATACATCTGGGGCAGCCCGTGCGTGAATATCTGCTGACACTTTGTGTCACGGTCGCGGTGACCTACCTGCTGACCGGGCCCGTGCGGAAGTTCGCGATCGCGGCCGGGGCCATGCCGGAGATCCGCGCCCGCGACGTGCACCGCGAGCCCACGCCGCGGCTGGGCGGGATCGCCATGTTCGGCGGCCTGTGCGCGGGCCTGCTCGTCGCCGACCACCTGCACAACCTCAACGGCGTCTTCGAACTCTCCAACGAACCGCGCGCGCTGCTCTCGGGCGCCGCCCTGATCTGGCTGGTCGGCGTACTCGACGACAAGTTCGAGATCGACGCCCTGATCAAGCTCGGCGCCCAGATGATCTCCGCCGGCGTGATGGTCATGCAGGGTCTGACCATCCTGTGGATCCCGGTCCCCTGGATCGGCACGGTCGCGCTCACCCAGTGGCAGGGCAACCTGCTCACCGTGGCCCTCGTCGTCATCACCATCAACGCGGTGAACTTCGTGGACGGCCTGGACGGCCTGGCCGCCGGCATGGTGTGCATCGCCGCCACCGCGTTCTTCCTGTACGCCTACCGGATCTGGTTCGGCTACGGCATCGAGGCGGCCGCGCCCGCGACGCTCTTCGCCGCGATCCTGATGGGCATGTGCCTGGGCTTCCTCCCGCACAACATGCATCCCGCCCGGATCTTCATGGGGGACTCCGGCTCGATGCTCATCGGGCTGGTGCTCGCCGCCTCCGCGATCTCGATCAGCGGCCAGGTCGACCCGGACGCGCTGGCCCTGTTCGCGGGTGGTGAGCGCAACGCGACGCACGCGATGTTCCCGGTCTTCATCCCGCTGATCCTGCCGCTGACGATCATCGCGATCCCGATGGCCGACCTGGTCCTGGCCATCGCCCGGCGCACGTGGAAGGGCCAGTCGCCGTTCGCCGCCGACCGCGGGCACCTGCACCACCGGCTCCTCGAGCTCGGACATTCGCACAGCCGGGCGGTGCTGATCATGTACTTCTGGTCGGGGCTGATCGCCTTCGGCACGGTGGCGTACTCGGTGAACTCCGCCTCGATGTGGATCGTGCTGGCGATCGCCGCGCTCAGCGCCGTGGGCCTGATCCTGCTGCTCCTGCCGCGCTTCACCCCGCGCGCCCCGCGCTGGGCGGAGAGCCTGGTGCCCCCGCGCTACCGGCACGCCGCACGGGCCGCCGAGGCCGCGGCCGAGGCGGCCGCCAGGGACGCCTCGGGCACCGAGCCGGAGCCCGCGAGGCCGATCGCGGTGGGGGTCTCGGGCGTCAACGGGGCGACCGCCATCGGCCCCCGTTCGCGCTTCCCCGACCGGCGCAAGGCTGAATCGACCCGATGACCGCGGCGACGCATATCGGATATGCGAGCCCAATAGCAGACAAGAGGCGGCCCTGTCGTGCACACACGCGCAGGGTCCCTCTCATGTGTGACAGTCAGCACACTTCGCAGGTAAAGCTCTCATCAAATAGTTTGTGATACCGTTCACTAAACCCGGCGACAGAGCCGAAGGACCGTAGTGCGACGGTCCATTGGCCCGAGGACCACACTCGGACCGGGCTTACGCTCGTCCCGTACGAGTCCCGTGCCCCCACCACCACGCGGAGCAACCCGCCATGCGGTCTGATGACGTCCGATCTCTCCTGCAAGCCGCCGTACCCACCGCTGCCGCCGGCGCTCTCGCCGCCGTGATCAGCGCTCTGGTCGTCGGCGGCAAGGGGGCGGTCGGTGCCGTCGTCGCGACGCTGGTCGTGATTTTGTTCATGGGCATCGGATTCGTCGTTCTCCAGCGCACGGCGAAATCACTCCCGCATCTCTTCCAGGCCATGGGGCTCATGCTCTACGCGGCCCAGATTCTGCTGCTCTTCGTCTTTCTCGCCGCGTTCAAGAACACCACTCTGTTCCACCCCAAGGCCTTCGCGATCACGCTCGTCGCCACCACCCTCGTGTGGATCGGCGCACAGACGCGTGCTCATATGAAGGCCAAGATCCTTTACGTCGAACCGGACTCGATGAAGGGCGACAAGCCCGAAAATCCGGGGCCGAGGTCGTGAAGGGTAGGGCCGGGATAAGTGGGCGTTCGAGATCCTGCTATCGTCCGGTGCCAACTGCGGCACTGCGGGCGCGGGCATCTGAGCTGACGCCTGTTCCATCGCGAGGCTCGATGCCTGAACGCCGCCCCACCATCCGTTACACCAGTCCAGTGCCGAACCGCGGCTGCTCGCCGCGCCGACACAACGAGGTTGCCGTACCTATGCGCCACGCTGAAGGAGCCCTGCGGTGAGTGCTGCTGACATGACGCTCGCCTTCGATATCAACTGTCATTTCGAAGACACTCCCAGCTGCGGCTTCCCGGGCCCGACCCTGTACTCGTTCCTGTTCGAGCCGATCTTCGGCGACGCGGACAGCAACCTGTACTTCAACAAGACGATGCTGCTCGCCCTGCTGGGCTCGGTCATCATCGTCGGCTTCTTCTGGGCAGCGTTCCGGAAGCCGAAGGTCGTCCCGGGCAAGCTTCAGATGGTCGCCGAGGCCGGTTACGACTTCGTACGCCGCGGCATCGTCTACGAGACGCTCGGCAAGAAGGAAGGCGAGAAGTACGTCCCCTTCATGGTGGCGTTGTTCTTCTTCGTCTGGATCATGAACCTGTGGTCGATCGTGCCGCTGGCCCAGTTCCCGGTGACCGCGGTCATCGCGTACCCGGCCGGCCTCGCCGCGATCGTCTACATCATGTGGATGTCGGTGACCTTCAAGCGCCACGGCTTCGTCGGCGGCTTCAAGAACCTCACGGGCTACGACAAGTCCCTCGGCGCGATCCTGCCGATGGTCATGGTGATCGAGTTCTTCTCGAACGTCATCGTCCGCCCGTTCACCCACGCGGTCCGACTGTTCGCGAACATGTTCGCGGGTCACACCCTGCTGCTGCTGTTCACCATCGCCAGCTGGTACCTGCTGAACGGGATCGGCATCGCCTACGCCGGTGTCTCGTTCGTCATGGTCATCGTGATGACCGCGTTCGAGCTCTTCATCCAGGCTGTCCAGGCTTACGTCTTCGTGCTCCTGGCCTGCAGCTTCCTGCAGGGCGCGCTCGCCGAGCACCACTGAGCGAGTTCGCTCCGCACACCCCCGAATCGTCCGGTGGCCAACCCCCACCGGTCCATGAAAGAGAAGGAAGAACTGGCATGTCCCAGACCCTTGCTGCCGTCGAAGGTTCCCTCAGCTCCGTCGGTTACGGTCTCGCGGCGATCGGCCCGGGCGTCGGCGTCGGCATCATCTTCGGTAACGGCACGCAGGCTCTCGCCCGTCAGCCTGAGGCTGCCGGTCTGATCCGCGCCAACCAGATCCTCGGCTTCGCCTTCTGTGAGGCGCTCGCCCTCATCGGTCTGGTCATGCCGTTCGTCTACTAAGACGAACTCCACGACTAGTCCGAATCGACGAAAGGCACTGATGTGAACCTCCTGGTTCTCGCGGCCGAGGAACCTCAGAATCCCCTCGTCCCGCCGATCCCCGAGCTCGTCATCGGTCTGATCGCCTTCGTCATCGTCTTCGGTTTCCTCGCGAAGAAGCTCCTCCCGAACATCAACAAGGTTCTGGAAGAGCGCCACGCGGCGATCGAAGGCGGTATCGAAAAGGCAGAAGCCGCTCAGACCGAGGCTCAGAGCGTCCTGGAGCAGTACAAGGCCCAGCTCGCCGAAGCCCGGCACGAGGCCGCGCGCCTGCGCCAGGAAGCGCTGGAGCAGGGCACTGCGCTCAAGGAAGAACTGCGCGCAGAGGGCCAGCGGCAGCGTGAGGAGATCATCGCTGCCGGCCACGCCCAGATCGCGGCCGACCGCAAGGCCGCCTCTCAGGCGCTGCGCCAGGACGTGGGCAAGCTCGCCACCGACCTGGCCGGAAAGCTCGTCGGCGAGTCCCTCGAGGACCACGCCCGGCAGAGCCGCACGATCGACCGCTTCCTCAGCGAGCTCGAGGAGAAGGCCGAGGCCGCCCGATGAACGGAGCGAGCCGCGAGGCGCTGGCCTCCGCGCGTGAGCGTCTCGACGCGCTGACGGACAACACGTCCGTCGACGCGGCGAAGCTCGCCGGTGAGCTGGCCGCCGTCACCGCGCTGCTCGACCGTGAGGTCTCGCTGCGTCGGGTCCTCACCGACCCGGCGCAGTCCGGCGAGGCCAAGGCCGAGCTGGCCGGTCGACTGCTGGGCGGCCAGGTGGGCGGGGAGACCCTCGACCTGGTGTCCGGCATGGTCCGGTCCCGCTGGTCGCAGTCCCGTGACCTGGTGGACTCGCTGGAGGAGCTGGCGAACACCGCCGACCTCACCGCGGCCCAGCAGGCGGACGCGCTCGACAACGTCGAGGACGAGGTCTTCCGCTTCGGCCGGATCGTCTCCTCGAGCACCGAGCTGCGTGCCGCGCTGACCGACCGTGCGGCGACCACCGCCGCCAAGGGCGGGCTGCTGCGCAGCCTGCTCGGCGGCAAGGTGAACGCCGTCACCGAGCGCCTGGTGATCCGTCTTGTCACGCTGCCGCGTGGACGTAGCCTGGAAGCGGGACTCGAGTCCCTTTCCACGCTCGCCGCCGAGCGCCGCAACCGCATGGTCGCCACCGTGACCAGCGCGGTTCCGCTCAGCGACGTGCAGAAGGCGCGTCTCGGAGCGGTGCTGGCCAAGCTGTACGGCCGCCAGATGCACCTGAACCTCGACGTGGACCCCGAGGTCCTCGGCGGGATCACGGTGCGCGTCGGCGACGAGGTCATCGACGGCACCATCGCGGACCGCCTCTCCGAGGCGTCCCGCCGCATGGCCGGCTGACCAGCCACCAATAGAACAACGCATTCCTAGCGGCCCGGTTGGGCCGTGCAGAACTTGCAGAAGATTCCTGGGGGTCGCCCCCAGACCCCTAAGAAGCTTCAGGCCCAACAAGGAGAGCAGGGAACCCAGATGGCGGAGCTCACGATCCGGCCGGAGGAGATCCGGGACGCACTGGAGAACTTTGTCCAGTCGTACCAGCCGGACGCGGCCTCGCGCGAGGAGGTCGGAACGGTCAGCGTTGCCGGCGACGGCATCGCGAAGGTGGAGGGCCTGCCCTCCGCCATGGCGAACGAGCTGCTGAAGTTCGAGGACGGCACCCTCGGTCTCGCCCTCAACCTCGAGGAGCGCGAGATCGGTGCGGTCGTCCTCGGCGAGTTCAGCGGTATCGAGGAGGGCCAGCCGGTGCAGCGCACCGGTGAGGTTCTGTCCGTAGGTGTCGGCGAGGGCTACCTCGGCCGCGTTGTCGACCCGCTCGGCAACCCGATCGACGGTCTCGGCGAGATCGCGACCGAAGGCCGCCGCGCCCTTGAGCTGCAGGCCCCGGGCGTCATGGTCCGCAAGTCGGTCCACGAGCCCATGCAGACCGGCTACAAGGCCATCGACGCGATGGTGCCGATCGGCCGTGGCCAGCGTCAGCTGATCATCGGCGACCGCCAGACGGGTAAGACCGCCCTGGCCGTCGACACGATCATCAACCAGCGCGACAACTGGCGCTCGGGCGACGTGAACAAGCAGGTCCGCTGCATCTACGTCGCCATCGGCCAGAAGGGCTCGACCATCGCGTCCGTTCGCGGCGCCCTGGAAGACGCCGGCGCGCTCGAGTACACGACGATCGTCGCCGCCCCGGCGTCCGACCCGGCCGGCTTCAAGTACCTGGCGCCGTACACCGGTTCGGCCATCGGCCAGCACTGGATGTACGCGGGCAAGCACGTCCTGATCATCTTCGACGACCTGTCGAAGCAGGCCGACGCCTACCGCGCCGTGTCGCTGCTGCTGCGCCGCCCGCCGGGCCGCGAGGCCTACCCGGGTGACGTCTTCTACCTGCACTCCCGTCTGCTGGAGCGCTGCGCGAAGCTGTCCGACGACATGGGTGCCGGTTCGATGACCGGTCTGCCGATCGTCGAGACCAAGGCGAACGACGTGTCGGCGTTCATCCCGACCAACGTCATCTCCATCACCGACGGCCAGTGCTTCCTGGAGTCCGACCTGTTCAACGCGGGCCAGCGCCCGGCGCTGAACGTCGGTATCTCGGTCTCCCGCGTCGGTGGCTCCGCCCAGCACAAGGCCATGAAGCAGGTTTCCGGCCGTCTGCGCCTGGACCTCGCCCAGTACCGCGAGCTGGAGGCGTTCGCCGCCTTCGGTTCCGACCTGGACGCCGCGTCGAAGGCTTCGCTGGAGCGCGGCAAGCGTCTGGTCGAGCTGCTGAAGCAGGGCCAGTACCAGCCGATGCCCGTCGAGGAGCAGGTCGTCTCCGTCTGGGCCGGTACCACCGGCAAGATGGACGACGTCCCGGTCAACGACATCCGTCGCTTCGAGTCGGAGCTGCTGGAGCACCTGCGTCGCGAGCGCAAGGACCTCCTCACCTCCATCGCCGAGGGCGGCAAGATGTCGGACGACACCCTGACGTCGATCGCCGACGCCATCGCCGCCTTCAAGCGCCAGTTCGAGACCTCGGACGGCAAGCTTCTGGGCGAGGACGCGCCGGCCGTCAACGTCTCCAAGTGACGACGGAAGGGACCTGACTCATGGGAGCGCAGCTCCGGGTCTACAAGCGTCGCATCCGTGCCGTCACGGCGACCAAGAAGATCACCAAGGCGATGGAGATGATCGCCGCCTCGCGCATCGTCAAGGCGCAGCGCAAGGTGGCGGCATCGATGCCGTACGCGACCGAGCTCACCCGTGCGGTGACCGCGGTGGCGACCGGTTCGAACACCAAGCACGCCCTGACGACCGAGGTCGAGACGCCGACCCGCGCCGCGGTCCTGCTCATCACGAGCGACCGCGGTCTGGCCGGCGGCTACTCCTCCAACGCCATCAAGCAGGCGGAGCGGCTCACCGAGCGGCTGCGCGGCGAGGGCAAGGAGGTCGACACGTACATCGTCGGCCGTAAGGGTCTGGCCTACTACGGCTTCCGCGAGCGCAAGGTCGCGGAGTCGTGGACCGGTTTCACCGACAGCCCGGCCTACGCCGACGCCAAGCGCGTCGCCGGACCGCTGATCGAGGCCATCCAGCTGGAAACGGCCGAGGGCGGCGTCGACGAGCTGCACATCGTCTACACGGAATTCGTGTCGATGATGACGCAGAACGCGGTGGACGGCCGGATGCTGCCGCTCAGCCTCGACCAGGCTGCGGACGAGACCGGTACGAAGGGCGAGATCCTTCCGCTGTTCGACTTCGAGCCGTCGGCGGAGGACGTCCTCGACGCCCTGCTGCCGCGCTACGTCGAGAGCCGCATCTACAACGCACTGCTGCAGTCGGCCGCTTCCGAGCACGCCGCCCGCCGCCGCGCGATGAAGTCGGCGACCGACAACGCCGGGGATCTCATCAAGAGCCTCTCCCGGCTTGCCAACGCGGCCCGCCAGGCCGAAATCACCCAGGAAATCAGCGAGATCGTCGGTGGCGCGAGCGCCATGGCTGACGCGACCGCGGGGAGTGACAAGTAATGACGACCACTGTTGAGACGGCCGCCGCCACGGGCCGCGTCGCCCGGGTCATCGGCCCGGTCGTCGACGTGGAGTTCCCCGTCGACGCCATGCCCGAGATCTACAACGCCCTCAAGGTCCAGGTCGCCGACCCGGCCGAGGACGGCAAGCTCAAGACCCTGACCCTCGAGGTCGCGCAGCACCTGGGTGACGGCCTCGTCCGTACCATCTCGATGCAGCCGACCGACGGTCTGGTCCGCCAGGCCGCGGTGACCGACACGGGCGAGGGCATCACCGTCCCCGTCGGTGACTTCACCAAGGGCAAGGTGTTCAACACCCTCGGTGAGGTGCTGAACTACCCGGAGGAGAACGCCAACGTCACCGAGCGCTGGCCGATCCACCGCAAGGCGCCCCGCTTCGACGAGCTCGAGTCGAAGACCGAGATGTTCGAGACCGGCGTCAAGGTCATCGACCTTCTCACCCCGTACGTCAAGGGTGGAAAGATCGGTCTGTTCGGTGGTGCCGGTGTCGGCAAGACCGTTCTGATCCAGGAAATGATCTACCGCGTCGCCAACAACCACGATGGTGTGTCGGTCTTCGCGGGCGTCGGTGAGCGTACCCGTGAGGGCAACGACCTCATCGAGGAGATGGCCGAGTCGGGCGTCATCGACAAGACGGCCCTCGTCTTCGGCCAGATGGACGAGCCCCCGGGCACCCGTCTGCGCGTCGCCCTGGCCGGTCTGACCATGGCGGAGTACTTCCGCGATGTGCAGAAGCAGGACGTGCTGTTCTTCATCGACAACATCTTCCGGTACACCCAGGCGGGTTCCGAGGTGTCGACCCTGCTCGGCCGTATGCCCTCCGCGGTGGGTTACCAGCCGAACCTGGCCGACGAGATGGGTCTCCTCCAGGAGCGCATCACCTCGACCCGTGGTCACTCGATCACCTCGATGCAGGCGATCTACGTCCCCGCGGACGACCTGACCGACCCGGCGCCGGCGACCACCTTCGCCCACCTCGACGCGACGACGGTTCTCTCCCGTCCGATCTCCGAGAAGGGCATCTACCCGGCCGTGGACCCGCTGGACTCGACGTCCCGCATCCTCGACCCGCGGTACATCGCGGCGGACCACTACGCCACGGCGATGCGCGTCAAGGGGATCCTGCAGAAGTACAAGGACCTCCAGGACATCATCGCGATCCTCGGTATCGACGAGCTGGGCGAGGAGGACAAGCTCGTCGTCCACCGTGCCCGTCGCGTCGAGCGCTTCCTGTCGCAGAACACCCACGTGGCGAAGCAGTTCACCGGTGTGGACGGTTCGGACGTTCCGCTCGACGAGTCGATCACCGCGTTCAACGCGATCTGCGACGGTGACTACGACCACTTCCCCGAGCAGGCGTTCTTCCTGTGCGGTGGCATCGAGGACCTGAAGGCCAACGCCAAGGAGCTGGGCGTCTCCTGATCCGGCGCGCTCCTCGCGGGGCGCATCCGGTTCGACGGTTTCACGGAGAGGGGCGGGGTATGTCCCGTCCCTCTCCCCACGCCCATTAGAATTTGACCCAACACCCGGCTGACCCGCCGGGTGGTGACCCGAGGAGCCACCTTGGCTGCTGAGCTGCACGTCGAGCTGGTCGCGGCGGACCGCAATGTCTGGTCCGGCGAGGCCACCCTTGTTGTCGCCCGCACCACGTCCGGCGACATCGGCGTCATGCCCGGTCACCAGCCGCTTCTCGGTGTGCTGGAATCGGGCCCTGTGACCATCCGCACCAGTGACGGCAACACCGTCGTCGCGGCGGTGCACGGCGGATTCATCTCGTTCGCGGACAACAAGCTGTCCCTGCTGGCCGAGATCGCCGAGCTCGCGGACGAGATCGACGTCCAGCGTGCGGAGCGGGCACTGGAGCGCGCGAAGGCGGAGGCCGATGCGGCCGCCGAGCGTCGCGCGGATGTCCGGCTGCGCGCCGTAACGGGCTGAACACCCGTCGGAGTTTGAACCGCTGAGTGCCGGAGGGCGACCTCCGGGGCTCGGCAAACCTCAGCCGCGGTCCGTTCTGGAATTTTCCAGACCGGGTCGCGGCTGAGGCGATGCAGGTCGTTTTTTTGGCATGCGGTATTCGATGAGCGAGGAGGTCGGTGAAGATGCTCCTCGCTCTGCTTGTGAGCGGCCTGGTCGTAGCCCTGGTGGTGATCGGGCTGTTTGTCTTCGGCCTGCGCCGCAGACTCATCCAGCGCTCCGGCGGCACCTTCGACTGCAGCATGCGCTGGGGAGTGCCCGAGGAGACCGACACCTCCGGCAAGGGCTGGGTGTACGGGGTCGCGCGCTACAGCGGCGACCGCATCGAGTGGTTCCGGGTGTTCTCGTACTCCCCCCGCCCGCGCCGGCTGCTGGAGCGCTCCTCCATCGAGGTCGTCGCCCGCCGCGCCCCCGAGGGCGAGGAGGAGCTGGCCCTGCTCTCCGACGCCGTCGTGCTGGGCTGTGTCCACCAGGGCACGCGCCTGGAGCTGGCGATGAGCGAGGACGCGCTGACCGGCTTCCTGGCCTGGCTCGAGGCGGCGCCGCCCGGGCAACGGGTGAACGTCGCCTGACGTGGCACGGACGTGAAGAAGCCGGGGAGACGGGGGCGGACCCGTCTCCCCGGCTTCGGTCTTCCTACTGGAGCCCGGTGTGGATGGCGTTCGCGAGCTCACCGTTGCTCGTGTCGCCGCTGAACTCCCAGAAGAACGCTCCCTTGAGGCCCTGCTGCTTGGCCCAGGTCATCTTCCCGGCGATGGTGGCGGGGGTGTCGTAGCTCCACCAGTTGCTGCCGCACTTGGCGTAGGCCGTGCCGGCGATGGTGCCGGTGGCCGGGCAGCTGTTCTTGAGCACCTTGTAGTCCTCGATGCCCTGCTCGTAGGTGCCGGGGGCCGGTCCGGTGGCCGCGCCGCCGGGTGCGGCCTGGGTGACGCCGGTCCAGCCGCGGCCGTAGAAGCCGATGCCGAGGTTGAGCTTCGAGCCGGCCACGCCCTTGGCCTTGAGCTTGGCGATGGCGTCGGCGGAGTTGAAGCCGGCCTGCGGGATGCCCGTGTAGGAGGTGAGCGGGGAGTGCGGGGCCGTCGGGCCCTGCGCCGCCCAGGCGCCGAAGAAGTCGTAGGTCATGACGTTGTAGAAGTCGACGTACTGCGCCGCGCCGCCGTAGTCGGCCGCGTCGATCTTGCCGCCGCTGGAGGCGTCGGCGGTGATGGCGGCGGTGACCAGGTTGTTCGCGCCGAACCTCGCCCGGGTCGCCTGCATCAGGTTCTTGAACGCGGCCGGGCCGCTGGTGTCGCAGGACAGGCCGCAGGCGTTCGGGTACTCCCAGTCCAGGTCGATCCCGTCGAAGACGTCGGCCCAGCGCGGGTCCTCGACGAGGTTGTAGCAGGACTGGGCGAAGGCGGCCGGGTTGGCCGCGGCCTGCGGGAAGCCGCCGGACCAGGTCCAGCCGCCGAAGGACCACAGCACCTTGATGTGCGGGTAGGCCTTCTTCAGCTTGCGCAGCTGGTTGAAGTTGCCGCGCA